>JBILMN010000287.1:0-2953 GCA_044375465.1 Oligoflexales bacterium
GCCCGCCCTCATCTTTCATACAGTTGCGAAACATCCATGTTTCTCGCAGCACACATTGGCCATACTTTCCCCATTGCGCTGCAATTAAAGCGGCCTTGAACGTCCGACAGCAAGTGGTCGAGGTTACCTTGGTAGATATCAACTTTGGTTAGAAGAATGACGGGCCTTGCTTCGGGCTCCAATGCAACAGCGAGATATCTTTCAATTCTTGTCTGATCTGAGTTGTGCTGCAGTCTCTTTTTAAGGCCTCGACATATTTCAGGATTCTTAGCTGCCTTCGCCTTCATTAAAACGCATGGGAAGCCCAGGGTCTCAAGCCCAAGCTTAAGTTCGAGGCGGAGCCCACAAATTAGCCCCTTTGACTAATTTATGGGCTCTGAACAGCCGGTATGGCGGACCATGCAAAAATGAGGTAATGCAGAAGTATGTTTTCAGCGCGGCTCTACCTGGAGAACTCATTCACATGCGTCATTTTTTAATTTCTTCCGCATTTTTGTTGATCATTGCAACTGTCGCTACCGGCTCCGAAAATAAGCAAAATGTTGAGTACAAGAGTCGAATTGATCTGGGATTTGCTACTGGCCTGTCTAAATATTCTGGTGATTTGAATACGGAGTCGACCGGAGTTAGTACCTTTAGTCATGCCGTTAGGGGCTGGATGGCCGTTCCTCCGACTGCAACTTTCGATAAATATGTCGAAGTTTCTTGGTTGGAAAATAAACCGCAGACAGGAGTTACGACCTTTCCTTTCACCTCGAATCAAAAGCTTATAGTTGATCAATTTGCGATGACGTTGCATGCCTGTTTTTTTTCGGAGGAGGTGGTTCAGCCGTGTTACGGAGTCGGGTATGGTGTAGTACAGATTCGTGACAGTGAATCGCAAATCCCCTATGGTTCGATGATTTTCAAGTTGTCCCTTCGCCACGCTTTCGGCGAGGCCGTTTTCGCTGACGTGGCGGTTAACTATTTTGACTTGCACCAGCGGTTAGCTGGCGTTAATGCGGATCTAAGATCTGGATCTTTGCTTTTGGGGCTTGGATATCGCTTTACACCAGTGGCTAACCTCTGAGCCCAGGTGGTTAAGAAAACGAGGAGTTTCTGTGATCCCGGCCTCCGGTAAAAAAGTTAATTTCGATGATGTCGATCTCGACTTTTACTCACTAAGACTTAGTATAGAACTCGTTATTTTGACGCATCGCAGAACAATTTAAATTGGCCAAACCTACCTGATTTTATGCGTGGTCAGAGGACTCATTTTAGAGTAATGAAAATGCGGCCTAGAACTCCGGCTACATTGGAAGCCAGGACCCGGATCCGTGGCAAATCTGACTCGTTTGTCGGGACGCGGATATCCGAATGAATATTGAGGGACGGCTCCCCTGCCACGAGATCGTAGATATCCTACTTTGTGCTAAGCATGGTTAGTGCCTTAAAGTAAGCCTGATCGGACCTAAACCTTTCAAAATCGGCATCTTTTCTAAGTAACTCAAAATATTTCTTGCGCTCAATTTTTAGTTCCGAAGCAGTCAAAGCCTCCGCAAATCGTACTAAATTGTTGCGTGTTTGTGTTTCGTTTCGGCATTTATCGCACATAGCTTGAATTGCTGCTAAATTGTAGAGAACTCGCCGCCGCACTACGCCATCTGAAGCTTGGTTTTTGCGCTTATTGAATTCATCTGCGAGTAAATCCGCAAATTCGATAAGTCCTTTGGCTTCCCCCACCTTTCCTAACCTATGAAATGAAAGGGCCATTAACTCAAGCCGTCTTACATCAATAAAATGTCTGGAAGAAACTGAACTAAGTTTTGATATTACCAAAGTGTATTTTTTTGCTCGATAGTTCTTCTCCGCAACTGCAAGCTCTGACGCGAATCTTTCTTCATTCAACGATTTAAAGTAATGGCCTGCACTGCGATAATTTTCATCCTCAGTGAAATCAGATCCATCTGGTTCGAACTCCAAAAAATTGCGTCCTGATTCCCATGTTGTGTTGAAGATACCTTTATTAGTCACAATAACCCCAATTATCTCACCACTGCTCCGCGGATACCACTGTTCCGTACAATCTGATTCTGAGCTACTGATTCGCGTCAATGCCACGGAAAGCTTCAATGGTGATTGTCCGAATATATTTCTAACTGGTTTTAAAATGTATGAGTCAACCCCATCTTGGCTGAATTTTTTCGAAATGTTGGTCTTGATGCGCATGACCCAAACATTTTGCGAGAAATGTGCTTCCATAACTTTTTCAAAATCTAAGCCATAGGATTTAAGCGAAGAGTAATATGGATGTATTTCCTCTGGGATTTCCGACTCTCTTGAATGCGTCATACCAGCGTCATCTATTGAGCATGCTAGGCAACTACCTGAAGTTAAAAAAAAGGTATCCGAAAATAAAACAATGACTATCACAACAAATAGCCACCTCACTTTAGAATTTAGTTCTTTTTTTCCGACCATGATTCCTTCACTAAGGCTACAAGTGGAGTAGAATACTACGAGCAATCCAACATCTTTGGCGCTAGAAATAGCGGCAAATAATTGTTTGCCCAGGACCTTCCAGCATCAATTACTCAAACAAATCTATCTCAATTCTAGCACAATTGCAGGATTGAACGAGCGAACTCTAGTAAAAATCACCTTTCAACGAGTGCCAATATGCCGCGTCATTCTGAACCTGGAGGGTGACGGATCTCGATTACATGAGACGCTTCGCTTTGATCGTGATCAAGCGCGACCAATGTCACTTTAACTTCAGGGTTAAGAAGACCCCAAAATTTTCAGCAAACAATCGATTTGTGTATTCTTGGCCACCGCAAGATCGTTCTCAAAATAAAAATGAAAGCCCCAAAATACTGGTCCAGCCCCATCAATCGTCGAGGGCACCGGCCCCCTCGGGCGTCTCGAGGCGCATGATGACGGGTTTTAGCTTGATCAGCATCACCAGACCCGG
>JBILMN010000288.1:0-2938 GCA_044375465.1 Oligoflexales bacterium
CCGCCTTGGCGCAGCAGGTGGTCGACAAGGGTTGTTTTGCCGTGGTCAACGTGGGCGATAATACAAATGTTTCTCAAGTGTTCTGCTGTTTGAATGGCCACGGACTGGGGCTCCTTTGCGGACGGTTAGGCCGAGGAATCCTCGTGCCTAAAAATGGGTCATTTTTTGGAGGGGCGAGAATAGTCGAAATTAAGTAGAATTTCCAGCGGTTCCGTTACAAAAAAAAGCAAAGGTCCTATTTATGTTTTCTTTAAAAACCTATTGGCGTGCCACGAGACCGAAACCAGGGCTTGCCCCCGGTGCGACGATTTCCCGTCTGGAAACCATCAGTAAGCCAGCCCCCGTTGACAGGCGGTTATATGAGGGACTGAGGGCCTCGTGGGAGCACCAGGACTACGGTGTCATGCTGCCGGTCTTTCCCGCTTGCGCCACATTTATGACGCATCTGAAGCATTTGGCGGATCCGTCTTTTCCGTTCCAGGCGATGGGGACCGTTCATATTCGCACGGTCATCGAACAGACGCGGGCTCTCAGAATCGATGATGTGGTGACCTATCGATGCTGGGTCGAGGGGCACCGGGAGGTCGATCGCGGCATTGAGTTTGACATGATGACCGAGGCCATTGTGAGCGACAGGGTGGTATCAACGACCACTATGACCATGTACCGTCGTGGTACCAATCGAAAGCGTGATGGTCTGCGTCCGCCGCAGCCAGTCCATAATCACCTGTCGGCGCGGGAGTCTACGTGGCAAGTCGATGCATCGACGGCGCGACGCTACGCGCGGCTAACGGGGGATATCAATCCCATCCACGTGAGCTCACTGACCGCCAAAGCTCTCGGATTTAAAGGCATGATGCTACACGGTATGTGGACATTTGGCCGCGCCTGCGCCATGCATCCGGTCCAGATGATGGTCGATCACATCAGGATTTCGTCTGAATTCAAAATGCCGGTATTTTTACCTGCTACCCTGCGCTACCGCTGGTGGGAGGACGACGGCAAACTAGAAATGAGAGTTCTCGAAAAAACGGGCACAAAGCCGCACATGATCGCGAGCCTTGGGAGTTTGTCATGAGTGATTTATTCTTATCATTGAGTCGCAATACCCTCGCCCGTAATGTGGTCAAACGCGCGGGGCTACCCATTCCTCTGCCCCAGAACTTAAATCGCCAGCGGGCCCCGTGGTTGCACGATACCCTACACGGACTGCAGATCGCGATCGGAGGTCACGATCAGGGAGGGTATTATGGTGATCTGGTCGGCATCTTGAATGATGCGGGCGCTAGTTTGGCCGCTGCCCACGGACCTTTAGACGGTTTGTTGTTTGACGCTTCCAGTCTTAAGACCCCAAGTGATCTGGACCGCCTGTATGCGTTTTTTCATGGGCGTGTGGGTTACCTTAAACCTTGCAGCCATGTCCTGATATTGGCTCCGAATCATCCCGCAGACGCTCTGATGGCGGGCGTTCAGGAAGCTCTCTTTGGATTTGTGCGTAGTTTGGCTAAAGAACTGGGCGGACGCGGTGTCACGGTGAATTTGGTGCGGCTAGACCAGGGAGTCACACTGGGCGGTTTGGTGCGTTTTTTTCTGAGTCATCATAGCAGCTTTATCTCCGGACAGGTTTTGTCGGCGACAGGGCATCAGTCTGCAAGTCTTCGTTATGATAAGCTGCTGGAGGGACGCTGTATTTTGGTCACAGGCGCGGCCCATGGCATCGGTGCAGCCATAGCGCGACGTGCAGCGTCCGAGGGGGCAAAAGTCCTGCTTTTGGATCGACCGCAAGAGTTGGCTCCCCTGGAGGCCTTGGCGCGTGAGGTGCATGGAACGATGATACCCATTGATCTTCTCAAAGACGATGCTGTGCCGCAGACTCTCAAAAAACTTCGTGAATTAGCGCCGATTCACGGAGTGGTTCACAATGCCGGTATCACGCGCGATAAAACCCTCTTCAAAATGACCCACGAAAAATGGGCCGCCGTGATGCGGCTCAATCTTGAAGTGCCTCTTGCCTTGACTGAAAGCATGATGACAAAAGATCATGATTTTATCTGTGGCAAGGACGTGGCTTTTGTTTATTTATCCAGTGTCGGTGGCATTGCTGGAAACCCTGGTCAAACCAATTATGCTGCGACCAAAGCTGGCCTCATCGGTTATGCAAAAGCGAAGGCCGAGTCAACGTTGGACGTCGACGCTCGGTTCAACTGCGTGGCCCCTGGTTTTATCGAAACTCGAATGACCGATGCGATGCCGATGACGGTGCGCGAGGTGGCTCGTCGTTTTAATTCGCTCAAACAAGCTGGCGTTCCGGATGATGTGGCTCAGGCGGTGGTGTTTTTGCTGTCGGATGCTGCCGCTGGTATCAATGGTGAGACGCTGCGTGTTTGTGGGCAAAATCTGATTGGACGTTAATCCAAGGATATCTGGTATGAATTCCCGCATAAGTCTGGTGTTGTGGTTGCTCGCTAACGTCTTCTGCGTGTTCTGGACGCGCGATTTGCGCCAAGTCAACCGCGAGACGCTTTTTTTGACCAGAGACGGTCAGAAGGCCTACGAAGCATTCAAAAGCGTGGTAGATGAACGCCGAGTTCTTGCCGTAAAGCTGGAGCTCCCAGCTGACGTCGTTATGGATGATTCGTTATATCAAGGGGCACGTCAGGTGCTCGCAACACTGAGGAGTCGTTATCCAGGCGAGGATTTCGCATGGATGGATTTTTACGATATATATGCCCGGGCCATCGGCTCTCAAGATTATGTGGCAGTCGCTGCATTTGCGGAAAAAAATCCAGGCCTCGTGATGCCGATCCTTGGTGCCCATCACGCCGGATTTTTGCTGATGATCAGCCAATCTGTCGGCGACTCAGTGATCACCTCCCTGATGCGAGATATCCTTACAGCGCCGTGGCCAAAGCCATTTGCCATTTACCCGGGCGGCCTA
>JBILMN010000289.1:0-2931 GCA_044375465.1 Oligoflexales bacterium
CTTACACCCATAAGGCAACGACTTGCCAGCATTTCATCGGAAGGGCAAACATATTTTGCTTATTATTTGAACATCATGGTGTGCGAACTGCCACTCATGCCTCAATTCATTGCAGCATTTGACACATTTTTTACATACCCACACCAATAGAAGCGAGACCATGACCTGCACCCTCTGGCAAGATAGTCGCGAGCGGTGACTTAGGCATTGTTAGATCGCCTGGCGGATCGCCGGATCAATAAAAAGAGGAGCCTGGAAAGTGAAAGTTGGAAGAAACGACATATGCCCATGCGGCAGTGGCAAGAAGCACAAGAAATGCTGTTTAGCGACCACGCATTTAGCTCAGGTCGACGAATTGAGTTACCGCAGGTACCTCGACATTGAATACAAGTTAATTGCTCAACTTTTTCGACACGCCGAGGAAGTTTTTGGTCCAACCTCAATCGAAGAAGCTTGGGCTGAGTTTCACTGCTGGGATCATCCTGAGGACTACGATCCAGAAAGCCCTATGAATCAAATCTTTGGACCGTTCTTCTTGTACAGTTGGGAAATTGATCCCGCCGGTACAGATTGCGACATGGCACTTGATGGCAAGACCATTGCTGAGTCCTTCCTTGAAAAACACCGCAGGAAGCTCTCTAAAGAAGAAATCGAGATCCTGGAGGCCGCCAATCGCCGTGCCTTCGCATTCTTTGAGATTACAGATGTAGATCCTGGTAAAGGATTTATGGTGCGAAATTTACTCACCGAAGTCGAATATGACGTCACCGAGCGTTCAGCTTCGCGATACGCTAAATGTGGCGATGTGATTTTTGGCGCCCTGTTTGAGGTCAATGGTCGCTACAAAACGCTCGCGATGAGCCCTTATCTTTTATCGCCGCTATCCATCCAGAAGTTGATTGACGTCAGAAAAGCGTTACAAAAACGTGTTAAGACCAAGAAGCTTACGGACGCTCAAGTTTCTGAATTCGATATCGAGCTTCGGGACGTTTTTTTTAGCCTCCTAAAGCCGCTCCTAAATCCTCAGATGCCAAAACTGTGTAACACCGATGGCGATCCCCTCGTTCTGCAAACACTTCATTTCGAGATTGAGTCACCCGATTGCGCGTTTGCCAAGCTCAAATCATTGGCCGAAGCAGTCATGACTGATGATGATCTTCGCTCAGACGTCAAGCTCAAGAATGGTGAGATTTATGAGGCCGAAATTCCTTGGTTCAAGAAAGGCAAAGGGAAGGCTCCTCGGGAATCAGGCACCGTGCTTGGCAGGGTCAAAATTATCGGAAGAAAGATGACCGTTGACGTCAATTCCGACAAGCGTGCAACCACTATCAGGAAAAAAATTGAAAGCGCCCTTGGAAAGCAGGTCAAGTTTATCACCAAGGTCATTACGAGTGTCGAAGGCAACATGAGACGCCCACCGGAGACTAACCGCAGGAAATCATCAGAAATACCACTCGACCAATTGCCGCCAGCAGCACTGGAAGCGGCAAAAAAAATGGCCCATCAGCACTGGGAAAAGTGGCACGACAACAAGATTCCAGCACTGAACGGGATGACGCCCAAGCAGGCGGCAAAAACAAAAGAAGGTCGCGAACTGCTGAATGCGTTACTTCATTCCTATGAACGCAACGCAGGTCGCGTCACGAATGAGACCACAAAGCTGTTTCAGCCTGATATCCATGAGCTACGCAGAAAGTTGGGGTTGGCCTAAGCTGTTAACGATCACCGAAAACTATCAATTTATTAACCATGGCCAAAAGAACCTACAACAACTGCAACCGTTTCATGCGAGGACTAGCTGAGTTAAATCTCATGAATATGGCAGCCCGCGAGTAGTGGCCTCACTCCATTCGACTTGTTGAGCAGCGAACGGCTGCTAATGTTGCGATAATAATATCGAGGACATATCTTACTTGACGAATACACTTGCGCAGCTCTCTAAGATTGGTTTCATCAAGTTAGTAGAACTAAGTAAATCATTCTTGAAAGTGACGTTAGCGCCCTCGTCCAAACGGATATTGACACCGCCTTCCCTTTGAGCATTGTAAACTACGACTCATCTCATTCTCACTGCGCCAGCAAAGTTAGTGGAGCGATTTATGTTCCGCGCCAAAGCCGCCCTAGAGATTGGAAGGGATAAGGTAAGCAATGACAGCGCCACAATAAAAAGCCACTGCCGTCGAAGAAATATGCAGACGATCGGAAACGCTAGATAAAACACTTCCTCAATGGATAGAGACCAGAGAACATCCCAGTTACCGGGAAGATAACCGGTCGTCCCCTCGTACCAATTCAAATACAATCCGAGGGCTGAAAAAATGGCTCCAGCAAGAGACTGATTCTCTTTTGCGATGGTATAGTGCTCAAGCCTCAGTAGGTGCAGTGTACTGAGTATTGTCACTAACAATAGTAGGCACGGCAAAATACGCGCGGCACGCCGCAAATAAAATGCTCGCACGTTGATTGACGGCAAACTCCCCCAACGGTCAATGGAATTTGAAGCTATCAAAAATCCAGAGATCACGAAGAATATAAAAACTGCCTCGGACCCATTGTAAATTAAGGCGTTGAGAAACCATTTTGGAAGAAATCCTGCCAAAATGCTTTGCTTTAAAGGAATTCTTAGGCCCACGTGATGCATCACCACCAGCACAATGGAAATTCCGCGCAACAGATCTATTCCCGCGTTCCGATTTTGTACAGAATGATTCATTGAAAATAGGCCTAAAGCTACGTCTCAAAGCCCCGAAGCCGGGGAAGTCCAAAAAGTAGAAACCCCAACTTTTTTTAAAAATCGGGGTTCGACTACTTGCTTTTTTGGTGGACGCTAGGAGAGTCGAACTCCTGACCCCCAGAATGCAAATCTGGTGCTCTACCAACTGAGCTAAGCGCCCTCATTTGGGAAGCGATACATTGCCCAAAACCTCCTTG
>JBILMN010000110.1:0-9806 GCA_044375465.1 Oligoflexales bacterium
GGGTTGTCCATATGAGCGGCAGGCACCCTGAGTGATGATTTGAAAAATTCACAAAAGGCGACATTTTCCCCAATCTTTTAAGGGGGCATAATCGAAAAATTTTTACACATTCAGGCTCAGAAACTCCCAGCAATGAATGCTCAGTCAAATCATAGGGTATTAAAAATATACCCCCCTATCCAGCTTCTTCAGGGGGCTCTGAGCCGTCCGCTGCTGGCCAAGGTCAATAGCTGCATCTTGGTAGGACTTTGTGAGCCGCTGCTGCGGCCACAGATGATGCCTACAACTTGTTCGCCATGTCTCGCAAGCTGCTCGGCGAGAGTTCTTGCCTCGTTCTGACAGGAGGCGAGGTTCGGATGACTACCCGGAATCTCCGATGTGCGCAGGACTGCATCAGGGCTGATCGCCTGCCCCCACCATATTACATTCAACTGAAATCCGATCGATGGATGGGCCGTTGAACACGCAGCCACGCCAGACCACGGGACATTTCTCGTCGCGTTAAATACGTTGGCAGCCGATTCGCAATCCGTCATCGTCGTATAATATAGCGTCGATTTTGACAGAAGTCTTTGTTTGGTGTCCGTCATCTCAGAATAGTAGGCAACACTCAGACCCCGCAGTGAGTTCACTGGACCTTGATACCACGCAACTGGAGTCAAACCCAGGTCGACGGCCTGGTCGTGCAGAACTTGCACGACCTGATTGACGTGAGTTAGGGGATAATGGAGGAAGGCCGTGGTTTCGTAGCGTCGGATGCTGGTTGTTCCAACGGCGTCAATGCGGGAGCGGAAACGCGGAGGCCCAAGATTGGACACTTTATCACATTGGGCCCAAAACGGCACGAAATCCGCGTTGCGACGCAAAAATGCAACCTCATAATTCAGAGCCTTCTCGCATTGATCACGATCGTAAAAAAGATCGATCGTCTCCCCATAAGTCGTGCTTTCTGTTGACCATACAGATGTCCGATTTTCGGAACGGTAGACGATCTTGCCAGTAAACGACCCAAGGTACTCATGCCATTCGCAGCCACTGCCAATCACATCAGTTGCTGAGGTTTGTTCAAACATTTCTCCAGCAGACCGCATCCGCGATTCGCATCCCTCTGGTCCCAGATCGGCATCGATTGACCGAATCTCGTACGTGTACACATCTGCTAAAGCAGTTGTCCCCGACAGTAAACTCAAAACTAAAAAAACGATGCAGCGATAATGTGAGATCATGGGTGTTTATATCCTATGAGCGTGGTGAACGTCAGACGGCTTCACATAGTAGCCCGACTCAATGGATTTTAAAAATAGATTTTTAAAAGTTGATCCTTCCAAAAAATCTAATGATGAGCACGGGGCCCGCGTCCAGCGCTTGAGAAAAAATAACGAACCCCCCAGGTCCAAGAGCGGATCTGTGGGGTCTTTAAACATCGAAGAAGGCCGGCAAATCTCAGACGAGTGATGCAGCGGGATCAGTACCACCAAGTGTAGTAGTAATAATTCCATCCTGCCATCGGCCAATTCCAGAAATAATTATAATGATACCACCAACCACCCCAATAGAAGGTCGGGTAGTAGTACACATAATAATTGGGGTAAACCCATCCCAAACCATACCAATTCCACCAGCCCCAAGTGGAGCTGTCATGATCCTGGGGCATGTTGCGCCCCGTGACGGCATCTGATGAACCCGAAGGAAGAGCCTCGCTCCAGAGTTTTGCGGGGTTGGATGACTTGGCCACGGGAGTGGTCTTTTGGTAGAAGCGCATCTCGGCGGCATTGGTATTTTCCTCCCCAGAACCATTCCTTGGAACGCGAATGATCACACCTCTGGATTTACTAATGACGTCGGCAAATCGTCCAGGGGCATCGGCACTTGAGTCTCCATCGCCGTCTGCGAAGACCGTTTGATGACCTCCTAAGACCAAGGCGCCTGCAAATGCAAGCATCAGAACGGGCTTCATCACAGAGTGAACATGATAACGACCTGCGAGCGAACCACTTTTAAAGATTGTGAAGTTGAACATTTGCTTTAACATCTTCAGGGTCCTCCATTGTTTAAAATGCCTCCGTGCATCAGAGGGCTTTGCGGGACAATGTACTAACAAGACAAAATTGGCAAGAGAATATGGTTCTTCCTGCCGGACGGCGTGGTGATGCCTCAGTGTCGCAGCGCCGTTCTTTTTTTTTTGGGGGGGCAAACTGCTGTGACGTCTGCTCTTGACGGTTTACTGTTTTCAGCTGTAAGAAGCGTCAGTTGCGTAAAGTTTGACCTTATCAGCGAGGAGGGTCCATAAAAATGGCATTAATAGAGAGTCTTGAGGTTTCAAGGGTTGTACGTCGGCTTTTCCCTGTTGTGATCCTCACGGTGGCAGCATTGGGTTGTGAGCGAAGTAAACCTGGGCATCAACTGAAGAATATATTTGGTGATGACGATCGCGTTGTTCTGAAGGACAGTCCGGCTATTGCAGCTGCTATGGTACGTCTTGACAGTGGTTGTACAGGGGTTTTTATTGACAAGGGTTTGGTTTTGACTGCCGCCCATTGTTTGGTTGACGCGTCTCGAAGTGATGACAACGCGGCAACGGATACATTGAAAGTGAAGGAGTCGGGTTTTGTTGTGCGCGCAGGCGTCTCGAGAAATGGCGCGGAACAGTCTTTTCTCGCAGAGCGCGCTTGGCTCGGCAGTGCCAAACCAGAAGAGGAGCGGGAGCGGGATTTTGCGATCCTCCTCGTCAGAGACCAGAATGGTGACGCGTTGAACCATGATTTCATCAATCTGGCGAAGAGCGACACCGTGGGTGATCTGGTGTCCTTAGTCGGATTTCACTCAGACCGCGATGGTGGACGGACATTACTGGTGACCCCCGGTTGTGCCATCAAAAAGCGCGTTGGCTTAAAGATGTTTAACGATTGTGATGGTGCATCGGGCGTGAGTGGTTCACCGCTGATTGATCAATTGAATGATGACGGAAGCATTGTCGGTCTGCAGGTGAGTGAGTACCGTCAAGGTGCTGATGACAGTGTAAACGCACCGTTCTATGGTGACGAGTATGCGAACGTCGCGGTGCAGGTAGCCAGCTTCAGGAAAGGCGTCGATGCTCTGAAAAACCAGCTGGCTCAGGCAACCATCGGTAGTTACGATGGTTCTGATGAGGGGCTTGTGGTTGCAGAAAACCCACGGCCGATGCGTCGCACCGGCGACGCTGACGATTATCATTGGTCGAAGATCAAGTCGACCACGCTGAAGGTTGGTCGTGGCATCAACGGCTTTGACCTGGCTTTCGAGAACACAGTGGATGCCAGTGTTATCCGTCTCGACGTCACAACGCCGGCATGTCGCGAAGGTATTTCTTCCTACCAGATTATGACGATCGCCCGTCCCTTAACTAATGAGTGGGTCATGGGTCAGCCCTTCTCTGGACAAGGCGCCTCCAATGTCAGTTTAATGCCGATTGATCAGATTAAATTCATGCGACTGCGATGGGTCTATGACGGCTTTGACCAGTCATCTTGCGGCGTCGATGTCTACGTCGCGAAACATCCTCAAGAAGCACCCAACCTGCTCAATCCCCCCCGGGTTGAGAACGCGCGCAAGGGTTGGTACTGTGAGGCGGCTCCCTACGATGCTCCACGTCTCTACCAGTTTGGCTATTGGTCCTCGCCAAGTTTGGATGTGGCTCGGTACGAAGCCATGCGGCTTTGTGTGCAAACTCATGGGGACATCTGTACTGTTCAATGCAAAAAGCGTTGATTGATCATCGCGCAATGTTAAATCATCAAGAAATGTCCCGTCAGCGATCGCTGACGGGACATTTTCGCTGATCAATTGAGGGGTGACATCATCGCTTCTCTTCTTCAATACTTCTAATGAAGTAACTCGTAAAACCCAATGCTAACATCCTAAAAAAATTGAGATTTTATTAACGACTTTAGGTCGCTACGATTTAGGCCGACGTCCTCGTACTCCCAGAGGCATCAATTTTTTGGGGTTATCTCTGTGAAGCCAAAACGTCTAATCGATTCACGATCCATATGGACCCTCGTCATCGCTTTGTTATCAGCATGTTCAGAGGCCAGCTTCACTGGGACGTCATCGAAGAACAATCGATCGGCTGGAAGTAATGACGTTTCCTCTGCGGGCGACATAAAGCTGGTGTCTCTGACACGGAGTGTCGACATTATCGTTGATTCTGATCACGCAAAACTTGTGCTGATCGTAGACGACAGTTCCAGTATGGCCGATAAACAGCAAATTCTTGGGAACTCGATTCGTCGTGGCTTGATTGGTCTGAGGGGCAAGAACGTCGAGGTTTATCTATACTCAACCACTCAGGTGAAAGATCTGAGAGATCCCAGACAGACCGCGCAAATGACTCGGTCGGGGCTCGGATTATTCAGTAATTACACGGGCTCTTACGCATCTGGAGATGGCACCAAAACATGGGGTATGTATCTCAATCAATACGTTGCGAATCCTGGGACGACAATAAACCAGTCGCAGGCTCCTTTTCTCTATCGTGAAACATATTGGGAAAAAAACGGGGTTACTGCGCTCGCAGATCTTTCCAAGCCATTTGATGGCGACGGGATTACTGAAATTTTCACGGCTGGTCCTTCTCGATTCTCAGCGGGAACCATCAAACTTTCTGCGCAAATGTCAGAGACTGAGTTCAACACAGCTATTGATAAGATCGCCAATGAAGTTAAAATTGGCGACGGTGGCGCCGCTGATGGTGAACTCCCACTGTGCACATTAGCGACGCTGCTGCACAATGATGGTCCATACGCGCCATTTAAATCGGGGGACAAAGTCGGTTTTTTTATCCTTACCGATGAAAATCAGGCGAATTTGCCATGCCTTCGCAAATACACTGCAAAACTCGTCAAAAACCAAAAATCCAATTACTGGCCTCGGATGATGCAGGAGACCACTAGGTTGCCGATCGAGATTCGTTGTGACGTCGCTGGTGCTGAGTCATGGTGTAAAACCACCACAGATGGCGGCTACGCCAACAATAAAGATTGTGTTGATTCCAACGGCGTTTCAACGTGCGCGCTGGGCGTCAGCGTTTGCAATGCTAATCAATTGCAAAAGGGGCGAGATGTTTTTCAAATGTTCTACGCGTCGAATCCAAAATATCGACGACTACCAGAGTCGGTTGAGGCCGCTGAGTGCAGAGTCACCGGAGAACTGCAAACACTCAATTTCGCTCCGATCGGTGTTCCTTCTGTCATTTCAGATTTACAGACGAGTTGCGACGCGCCAATGTTTAATTCCTACTCGTCCACAGGCGTGACGACTGTAATCAACAAATCGATAATGGCCTATTTCCGTGATCTTTACCCTAAAATGGATATTCGGTCATGTTACTCAGATGTCACGATTCATACGGAGTCAGAAAAAACACTGCATAATTATGACGAAGTCCACGACGCGCAGACATTGAAAAATTTGATTATATCGAAGGCGTCCAAACTCTTCGGTGCCAGTAACTATGCCATGTTTTTAATCGGCAACCTCGGGGATAAAAACCCGGCAGGATGCAGCGCTCTTGTTAGCGCTAAATCGACTGATATCATAAACATAGTTGGTGAGTCCCGTTCAATTTCCATCTGTGAGCCAAACTATGATCAGGCTTTAAAGTGGTTTGACGGATTTACCCGGAATAAGCCGCGCAATATTTTCGATATAAATAATCCCCCCGGTACCCTGAGAAAGGTGGAGATTCGTCGTGATGACGGATCCTCTATGGTTGTGGATTCGAATCTTTACACATCAGATGCCAATGGTAGAGTTGAGTTCCGCACTGGTGTTCTTCAGGGTGGTGATGTGATCGAATTTTTTTACTATCCTGCCAACTAAAGCGGTTTATAATATTTTAGTGATCCTATGCACCCGCATGCTTTTGTCCGCTACCGAGTCCCATGGAGTCTTTCTCAAATTTGTTGATTAAAAAAATTGATCTTAGCTTTTTTCTACCTGCATGCCGCGCGGACGTTCCTACGTTCGATGATTCGCGGTTTTGAGGTCCGCTTGGTGGTTCGCTTGGCCGCAAACGGCCATCGCCGAGCTTGTATTGGAAAATACCAATAAAATGCGTCTCAAGATTCATTGTAAAATTATTCAGATCATCTATTCCGCAAAAAAATCTCCAGAGATTTTTTGGGTCGAACGGATACTGAACGAAGATGGGTTGCGTTTATTGAATTTTTGCAATCGCATTGCCGGCACTGCACAATGATCATAAGCCTAACGTCTTGATTCATAGGTCCCTGAACCGTTCATCAGCAGAAATCCTGTCGGTGAAAACGCTTCATTGCTAACTGTAAATGTGAGCGTATTCAAACCAGATTTCAGTTTATTTGTTGACAGGCTAATGGGCGTTAGTGTTCCAAATGAAGACGTTAAAGGATTTGGTCCCAATGGATAACCATTCAGGGTCATGGAAACGCTGTTGTCAGCAGCAACATCAAAAGACAGCGTTCCGTTGATGAGTGTCCCATCGGGGACACGATTTAAATTGGCATCCAAAGGATTTGTCGTGAAATTGTAACTCATAGTAAAGCTCGTCAATTTGCTATTTGCCGGCGGTCCATTGAGCTCGTTGGCAATCGGACGCGTCCAGAAAGATGATCCAAAATAAGAGCCCCCAGCGCCAAACTGGACAAAGCCGTTACTGCCGTACCAGCTTCTCTCACCGGAGTTATGGATCGGAAACGGCTCATTGATCACGGACGTGTTTCCTAGGAAAGTTCCCTGCACATTGTGCACGTAAATACCGCCTTGTCCTCCGCCATTTACAACCTCAATTCTTAAAGTATTCGATCCCTGCACTAGGTAATTACTGAGATTTACGGTAGTCAGGGAGTTCCATGCGCCAGTTCGCGAACTGATAAGATTGGAGCCAAGAACATTATCGACATAAAGATATACATCGTCATCTCCAACGAATTGCAGGGTTGGGGTCGTTAGCCATGTGATCATGTCACCCGCGGTTTTACCGGGTTGATCGAGTGTAAACGTCTGACGAAATGTTCGGGATCAGCCGGTACACTCCGTTGTCAACCAGTTGTAGCGTTCTCCTGCCCAGTCATAATATGAATTACCGCTCAATGCGGTACCGTTATCCATGGTCCAGTGACGGTCAGCTGCGGTAGACCGAATAATTGAAGCCAATGGAACCCCTTTGTAAGTTCCAATAGGCTGTAAAATCCTCGGGGTGAGTGAATGGACTCGTAGCCCATCAATCACACCGTCAGCAGCAACATAGACATCAACGGTATTTTTGCCGCCTAAGAATGGCCCTGAAAGCGAAGCTGTGTTCGTATAGTTATATGACCCCAAACTCTTCGAGGTCCAAAGGCCATTGACACCCACACTCTGCCCACCATCGACCCCGCCAGTGATTAAATATTCGGCCGTCTCGCCAATGTAACCAATTAAATCCAAAGTTTGTTTAAATATGTTCACAAAATTATAGCCCCCAGGATCACCCGCAATCCATCGATACTGTTGTGATCCTGTGAGCTGATTGCCAAGCCAGCCGAAATGGATTCCTGTTTGAGAATCCCAATATGGGTTAAAGACAACATACGCATCGCCTACAAGAGTGGAGCCGGTGCTATCGTACATTTTCCAATTGGAATCTCGTCCCGAGTTGCCGAGGGCGAGACCGTTGCTGTCGACACCCGATGCATAAGAACTTGGAGTCGCAATCCCGGCAAATGGCACCGTGGGTGAAAATGTCACGTTACCTGCCGCCATGGTATAGTTGATATTGTGGCCTCCGGAATTCGCAGGAAACATCAATACAATGATTCCTCCAAGAGCGAAGAAGCTCGCAGCCTCTTCTGATGCGGGGCATCGACTGATCTTGGCCATACTCAAATTAATTTTAAATAAGATAGTAAATTTATGGGCTTGCGAGTGCTTAATGCACATCTTTTCCATCCTCCCAACGGTTTGGGCAGCTCGTGACTTTCTTGGGATCTGGATTTCAAAAGGTCACCGTGCATAAGGTGGCATCCGATCATTCCATGCCAGAGACCGTTTCAGCCTCGCGCATCGGATCGTCGATTACCAGGACGCTCCTTGCACCACAATGGCAATGTGAGGTCTCTAAGCTAGGCCATCCATGTGTTGAACCAACGTGCTGATTATGTTAGCTTTTGGAACCTTTCTTGGGCGCGATCAACACAGGGGGGCATCTATGCTTAAGTTCTGGCATGTTCTGATTTTAGGACTCTTTGCATCGTCGGCGTTTGGCGCTGATTTTAACGTTGGGTTGATATTGGACAAGGCCGGAAAGGATGATCAGTCATTCAATGCATCCGCGTTTCGCGGGGCGACCCGTGCTGAAAAGGAATTGGGCGTAAAGGTTAAGACGGTCGAGGCGCGGGATGCCGCCTCTGCAGAGAGCCTCATGCGGGCGCTCGCCGGCAAGAAGTTTGACCTGCTGGTTGCAGTCGGTTTTTCGCACGCCGGCGCTGTCAACAACGTGGCCCGGGGTTTTGCCGATCGACGCTTCGTGTTGATTGATAGCGAAGTGAAACTTCCCAATGTGACATCGGTCATGTTTGCGGAACATGAGGGGTCTTATCTGGTGGGAGCGATGGCAGCCATGGCCTCCAAGACTGGCACGGTGGGTTTTGTTGGCGGCATGGACATACCGCTGATCAGGCGGTTTGCCATGGGCTATGAGGCAGGGGTCAAAAGCATCAATCCCAAAGCAAAAGTTATGACGGCGTATATTGGCGTGACTGGTGATGCTTTCAACAATCCACCGAAAGCTAAAGAGCTGGCGATTCTTCAGCACAACGGTGGAGCGGATGTGATTTTTCACGCGGCGGGAGCCTCCGGTGCGGGGCTATTTGATGCTGCTGAAGAAAAGAAATTTCTCGCGATTGGCGTGGACAGTAACCAAAATGGCGTGAAGCCGGGACGGGTCCTCACAAGCATGGTGAAGGCTGTGGATGTGGCTGTGTTTGAGGCGATCAAGTCTGCCAAATCCGGCTCGCTCAAAGGCGGTGAGACGGTATTTCATGGGTTTGCGACAGGCGGTATCGAGATGGCGATGGATCAAAACAATAAAGCATTGATGACGTCGGCGATGCTCAAAAAATCCGAACAGATCAAGGCTGACATCAAATCCGGTAAAATTAAAGTTCCTGATTATTACGCGTTGAAAAAATAAAATCAGATAAGGATCTTTCCATTGGACGACGCCACCCCTGAAGATCGACCGACCAATGATCATCTGATTGAGTTTCGAGATGTCTCAAAGATTTACGGGACCCTTGCGGCCAATAAAAAATTATCCCTAAAAATCCGCAAGGCATCCATTCATGCGATCATCGGCGAAAATGGCGCAGGCAAAACAACAGCCATGAAGCTTCTATTTGGTTTGGAGTCACCCACCGAAGGTGCCATTGATTACCGCGGCGCCCCTCGCACTTGGCGTGATCCGCGTGGTGCCATGGCCGCAGGCCTTGGCATGGTGCATCAGCATTTTATGCTGTCACCGGTGCACTCAGCTTTGGACAATGTGATCCTTGGGCGTGAGGTGAAAAGTGGCTCGGTCTTCCGCCGCTTTTTTGCCCCTATCGATCGCGCCACCCTGCGTCGCGAGCTGCAAGAGCTTGCAATTCAGGTGGGGTTCAATATTCCCTGGGATCAACCGGCGGGTGAACTTGCCGTCGGTGTGCAACAGCAGCTAGAAATCATCAAACTGCTGCATGCAGGTGTGGATGTCATGATTTTTGATGAGCCGACTGCGGTGCTGTCGCCTGAGGAGACCGAAAAATTCCTCA
>JBILMN010000019.1:0-32125 GCA_044375465.1 Oligoflexales bacterium
TATCATGCAGATCCAGACGGATTGTTCCATGCTCTGAAAGATCTTGGCATCATGAGGGATAACGATTCGCATCAGCAGATTGAGGCGGTCTACCAGATTTCTCGACTCGTGTCGGAGCCTTTCTTGACCGACGATATCTATGAGTGGGGTAGGACTCATCTGGCGCAGCGGGTGGCTGAGAAAATCAAGCGACTGCTGATAGAGCTTGGTGTGCGTCGGCCGCCGCCGGAGCTTGTATTTTTGGACCGAAAAATCGGCGGCGTCTTTACAATTTTGCAAAAACTTGACTGCGCGTTCGCTCCGAGGGCGATACTGTCGCGTCATATCGCAAATGACTGAGGCCCATCATCACTTCTCCAAAACTAAGATTGGTCGTCCGAGGTAGGGGAGTGCTGGTTTTTTATTGAAACGTTGATCTGCCTGAAAATTCAGTCGATTCAATGAAAATAACGTGAAATCTGCCACGATGGCTCCCTTGATTGAACCAAAATAACGACTTTGAACCTGTGGCGCAGCAAAGATCACACCATCATATGTCGCCGTTTTTCGCGATATCGACTGATCATCGTCGGCTTCGCCCGGCGTTAGGATCGAGCAGTCAAGACCTCCGTTAGTCGTTGTTACCGTTGTTCCTGAAAGTTGACAGACGGCCCCGCTTGGTGGACGCTGGTTTCCAAGCCATGTCCAGTGGGATGCGCTGGCTTTGCTGAATTCTGCGGCGCCGCCTGGAAATCTCAAATAACTGTATGGTGTTGTCGCTAGACGCGTCTTGGTTCCATTGGCGCTTATTTTGGTGAGATAGTAAGTGAGCCCTGCGTCTTCGATGTCGTCAGCGACATTTTGCGATTCCGCATTCACGGCATCTGATATGGTTCGGCCGTAACGGATTCCGGCGATGATCGCTCGACCAGCCCCGATTTGGAGTCCCTCGCTGCCTCCAGTCGCCACAACGGAGCCTTTGATAAACACGCTATGCTGGACATACAGGCGACAGCCAGAGGGGCCAACATTCATCTGGCTTAGATCCTTCAAGACGAGTGTTCCGCTGAAGACAATGTCTCCTTCACAATCGACTACAGAGGACTGATTGATCGCATAGTTTTGGCCGGAAAGACCTTTTTTCACTATAAAACCCGTCAGCCGCGCCTGTGCTCCTAGTCCCATAATTTTAAATGCTTCTGATGTAACCAATGGTTTTGCATAAGATGCGGTTAACAATCTCCCAATTTCGTCTTCGCTGGGAGGATTGATCTGCAATTTTCCGAAGACGCTGATTTCGTTCACGCCGGCTTTTGATTTGTCCCGCGACTCGCCGACTGTTGGGATGGGGATTCGCCCGGGAAAAGCGGCCAAGACATTTTCAGGCAATTGGATGATTTCCTGACGCAAAGCATTGATAAGCGAAATCTCTGCTCCATTGTTGTTAAACGCTTTTGCAAGGCGACCGGAGATGGTTGCATTGGGTATGACGAGCTTGCCTTGAATGTTGACCGTGGCCCAGTTCTCCGGTCTTAGTCCATCGACATTTCCGGTCACATTTTCAAAGAACTGATCCCATGAAGATCCAGGAACATCGCGGCTACCAAATGGGTTGTCAGCCACATTAAAATCAGTGATCACATCCCCTGAGACCGTGCCGTGACACAGCACGCAGTTTGATTTTCTGGTAGCAAGAGCCGGAGAGAGCCCAAGGCCTTCTGGGACAAATGGGTCATCCACTGGAGTTGGATCGCTTATCACGACGTTGCAAGGTTTTGTCGGTGTGGGCTTGCATTCTTTGACGCGTCCCTGGCCACCTTTCATTTCTGCCGATGAACAGGACCAAGCAAGAAGACCTGCCCCAACACTGATCATGGACCATTTAAGTTTACGGTGCGTGAGCTGCGTCATCCTAGCCTCCTCTTAGGGGATCGGTCATCTGAGAAGGGGGCTTTAGGTGATTTTAAGAGAGGTTAAAAAAATCAATAGTATTGAGAAAATGGGGACACCCGACTGTCCCCATTTCCCGCCATTTTCCCATTTTCCTCATCTCGCCTTTGATTTAGAAAATGGGGACACCCGACTGTCCCCATTTCCCGCCATTTTCCCATTTTCCTCATCTCGCCTTTGATTTAGCCCTTAATTTCGCAGTGGATTTCGCAGTGGATTTTGCGCTTGCTTTGCCCGGCTTTTTTGGTGCCGACTTGCGGTTTTTCTTGGCGCTTTTGTTGGTCGCCATGGCCAAAATCAGGGTGTCTTCAATATCCGTGAGGACAGCCATGCGGTCCTGGTCACTCATGCCGGGAACCTCGCCCAGCACGATCATGCCGGCATCAACGCATCCGCAAAAGCTCCAGACATTGTCACCAAGGGTCATCGCCATGGCATCCATCATGCCATTATTTTCATATTCATCGACTGATGCACCCATGGTGGTGATCAACTGGATTTTCTTGTCGGTGAGCAGAGGCGTCGCACCCTTTTCACGAGAATACTTGAAAGCAAAACCATGTTGCAGGACGCGGTCAATCCAGCCTTTCAGAATTGCTGGGTAGCCGCTCCACCAAAGAGGGAAAATCACGGTGATGAGGTCGGCAGAGGCGATGAAATCCTGCTCGGTTTTGATGTCCTTAGGGGTGATGCCTTTTTGCAATGACTGGAAGTCGCTGGGGCTCAGGACAGGATTAAATTTCATTTGGTACAGGTCGCGCACGGTGACGGTATTGCCCAGGTCCCTCGAGAGATCATGAATGTGATCGCGGATGGTGGCAGAAAAGCTTTTGCTGTTAGGATGGGCGTATACGATCACGTGTTTCATGCCGGTGGTTTCCTTCGGGCTACGGTTGGTCGACTTGTGAAGACAAAGCTTAACATCAATTAACGCTGTCTGCTACAATGGGGCTTCACTCGGGGGCGATGGATGATCCTGAACCAACAGCAACAAAAAATGGTCAAGCAAGTGGCTGTACAGTCGCTAGAGGTTCTGGCGGCATCTTTGGCCATTGTTTGCACCGATGCAAATGCGGAATCACTCTGGTCTGGTGGCATCATCGCCGTGCTGGGTGCGGGACTTTTTACTTGGGCCGGTGGCTTTCAACGCATGGAACGCGAGGGCGTATTGACCCTGGGTGGTCCCTACCGATTCGTCCGACATCCGTGGATCCTTGCGCGATTTATGATGGTCTTCGGCATTATTTTGATGGCGCGACTCCCATGGCTATTTCTGGCTGCCATGGCCGCACTCGCGCCGATGTACCGACGCTTGACCCGCGACGAGGACCAGTGGATGGAGCGGCAGTTGGGCCCCAAGGCGGCCGAATATAAGGCACTTGTCGCTGGGTTTGTTCCACAGTTTATGCCCGCAAAGTTGCCGCAATCGTGGCGGTCCATAAACCAGGAGGGATTCTCCTGGCATCGGGCACTTTGGCGGCGCCCCGGTCGCGGCGGGCTTGCTTTAGCTGGCGTGGCGGTGGCGATGGTGGGCATGTATATTTGGACAGAACACTGGATTCCCGCATGGTTATGGCGGTCGGTCGCAGCCCTGACCATGAGTGGAGCGATCTGGTGGCTCATCAAAGATCGCGGTAGGGTGCGCCGTTTGGGTCGTGTCCGCGGCTAAGGTACTTCCCGGTGCTGCCCTGGATCCTGACTCGCGTCGATTGGCCGGTGGGCCGAGGCGATGCCGGGTTTTGATTGAGGGTTGTCTTTGTCCATGGCAAAATACGAGCTCGTTTGTGAATCTCGAGTCCTGGTCCGCAAAGATGAGTCATCATCTTTTTATTAAGCATTATGAAGCAAAGGTTCGTTCCGGTTTTTTTTGACACGTCTCTATGCATAGGAAGCAATCTTTATGGCAGCACCACGCACGTCCCCGTTTCTTGATTTTTATCACATGGATGAACTTCTTAACGATGAGCAAAAACTGATCGTCGGGTCCGTCCGGGATTTCGTCACGCGGGAAATAAACCCGGTGATCGGACAATGCTATATCGAAGAACGGTTTCCCACGGACAAAATCAAGGCGATTGGTGACCTTGGTGTGCTTGGTGGCAATCTCAAAGGCTACGGCCTCGCCGGTATGGATCAAATCAGTTACGGCTTGGTCATGCGGGAGCTAGAACGCTGTGACTCAGGTCTGCGCAGTTTTGCTTCCGTACAAGGGGCTTTGGTTATGTATCCGATCCACGAGTACGGTAGTGAGGAGCAAAAGAAAGAATGGCTGCCTAAGCTTGGGACAGGCGAGGTCATCGGTTGCTTTGGTCTTAGTGAATCCTACGGTGGGTCTGACCCCGGAGCGATGAAAACAAACGCTGTGCTTCGTGACGGAAAATGGATTTTAAATGGCTCAAAAATGTGGATCACCAACGGGAACCTGGCGCAGATTGCGATCGTTTGGGCGAAGACCTCTGAGGGCATTCGCGGTTTCATCGTGCCGACGAACGCGAAGGGTTTCACAGCCCGCAAGATGACCGGAAAACTATCTTTGCGCGCCTCAGTCACATCTGAGCTCTATTTTGATCATGTCGAGTTGCCGCAATCGGCCATGCTGCCCAAGTCCACAGGTGGACTGAAGTGTGCGCTTTCTTGCCTGACCCAGGCTCGCTACGGGATCGCGTGGGGGGTTTTAGGCGCTGCTGAAGCCTGTTTTGATGAGGCGGTGAACTACACCAAAGACCGCATGTTGTTTGATAAACCGCTAGCAGCCAAGCAGATCACCCAAGTGAAGCTTGCAAACGTCGCGAGCCGTATTACGCAGGCTCAGCTTCTGGCCCTGCGCCTGGGGCAGTTGAAGCAGTCTGGAAAGCTGCATCACACGCATGTGTCAATGGCAAAGCAAAACAATGTTTTGATGGCCCTTGAAGTGGCGCGAACATGCCGCGATCTTCTTGGTGGTAATGGCATCATGGTGGAGTATCAAGCCATGCGCCACATGTGTAACCTCGAGACGGTGTATACGTATGAAGGCACCAACGATGTGCATTTGCTGATTGTCGGCGCTGAAATCACCGGTATCCAAGCATTCTAATGTCGTCGTGGAAGAGTGGAGGGGAGTCATGAAGGGAAAGTTCTGGTGTCTGAGCTTCATCATGTCCATCTCCGCCTGCCGCATTGCACGGTATGGACGCGATGTTCCCGAACAAGGGGTCCAGTCAGGGGGCGGTGAGGCCGTAAACCAAAGCCCTCCGGTGGTTCAGCCACAGCGTCAATCATCTGAGGGCCCAAGTCTGTCACTGACGCTCGACTCCGCGGGGAAAGTGCAAGAAACTCTCACCATGAGGTTGGATTATTTTCCGGCTCCGCGGCCTGATGGTGTTTCCGTGCCCACCTGTTATGATGCGATCGCCGCGCATCTTGTCATCGGGCGACTCTACTGTGCCAGCAATGGTAACATCGCCATGGACGTAACGGTTTCCCAGGTTCATCAGCGTTGCTACACGTCCACCCCAAGTCGTAAGATTGAGGCTTCAACCCCCCTGATGCTGCCAGGTTGCCAAGGGACGGCAACCCTCCAGACATTGAAGTTTGAGCCTAATGTAAAGCTGGAAGTGGTTTCCGTGCCATGACCTGCTGGCGGCCTGAGTGCTCCTGACCTATGGCTTAAGATTCTGCTTTAAAGTGAAAAACCCCCCGCAGATGAGCGGGGGGTTCTTGTTGGAGTGCGAATTCCGGCGAGGGATTACTCGCAGGTTGTTTGCAGTGCGCGGTCGATTAAGCCCCGGATATGCTGCTCTGCGCCGCCCCAGGTGCCGACATGGCCGCCGACGAGCATGCCCTTACAGTTGACAACGAAAACTTGTGGAACGCCATTGCTCTGTTTCAGCGCGTTGTAAACGCGGCGTCCCGTGTCTTGGATGACAGGGTGATTGGGATGATGACGGTTGATCCACTCTGCGAAATCAGAGTCAGCCGTGTCGAGGCTAAGATCGAGGACCTGGACTCTCGGATTACTAGCGTAGTCGCTCGCTAATTGATCGACGACAGGCGCATTTTCATTGCAATATCCACAGCTTAGGCGGAATGCTTCAAACACAAAAACGCCGTTTTTGTGATCCGTCATCTTGTAGACTTCATCGCGCGCCTGACCGTTTTTCAGGGGAAATTCAAGCATGGGTATCGAGGGGCCTTGGGGGGTTGGATTGTCCTCTGCGAGGGCGGGAAGGCCAATTATGGCCGTTGCAAAGGCAAAAGCAGCAAAAATACGAGTGCGCATAACCATCTCCTTGTGAGTCATAAATTAAGTCCATAGAAACATTAAAATGAGTGTTGTCGGTGATCGTAGCCCAGCCAGGACCCTTTTGGCAACGGTTTGTTGGCCTTCTTGGTGATTCATAAATAATCATCATAGTTATCGGTCGATACCGCAAACTGAATTCATGAAATCAGCCGGTTAGGCCGGTTGATTTTACAGATATCTGAAAACCAGACGATAGGTGAGGGTCGGGTCACGGACTCAGGGATGCGCTCTGTTGTCGGACCAGGACTGAATGGAACTGGAGTTCATGGATCAACGTTGCAAAGAACAGCTTGAATTCGCCAACAAGCTTATTTTCGTTAAAAAATACGAAGAGGCTGATCGGGTCTTGCGTGAAATTCTAGCGTCGCCGCAGGGCGCAGAGGAATCCCTGATCCATCTGCGACGCATTGAACTGATGAGCCTTTTAGGGAAATTAAGCGATATCCGTGGGCAATATCAGATGGCACTCGAGTCGGCCAATGACGATGGACTGTCCGACACCTGCCTCGTTCTTATCGATATGTTTACCAGTCCCGAAAAAGCAGACGCCCATATGGCACGCCTGCACGACATCGCGCAGGTTCATGGTCCGTCTGCGATCGTTTATTTTGCCATGGGTTTTGGCGCAGAACAGCAAGGTCGCCATGACCGTGCCCGTTACAACTATGAGCAAAGTGTGGCCATCGACCAGCAGTGGTACCCAAGTTTGTTTGGCCTGAGTCAAATTCACTACAACCTCGGAGACGAAGCACGAGGTGATCAATACTTCCATCAATTTGAATTGATGGCTCCGTATAATGTGTACGGAAACTTTGAGACCCACCGGCGGCTGAGTCAGGAATTTAGCCAGATGGGTCGTTTAGAAGACGCGGAGCGTGCCATTCAGGCTCTCACCCACTGGTGGGTTGATAACAAAGGTTTTGCGCCCATCGAAATACAGATCTACGAACACCTGGCGACGGCGCGTATTAGCGATCAAAAATCAGATCGAAAAGAGGCTGAGGGCAGACGTCAGATAGCGCGGGTGCTGACGTCTGAAATGCTGGGTGACGGTACCGCAGATGAAAATGCTTTGTATTTTGTGGCAAGAGTTCTCACGGAATTTGGTGAGGACCGGGCAGCGTTTGACGCTTACAAGCAGGTGCTGAAAGTTGCCGGAAACAATCCGTCTGTGGTGCAAAAAGTTGGGAGTCATTTTCTGGGAAGTGGGGCTTTTGAGGCAGCCAAAGAACTCTTTGAGTCGGCTTATGAGCAGCACCCTAACAATTCCGAAATTCGGTTTTGTCTTTTGGTGTCGCGTCTCAAGGCCGCTGGTGTGAGTGTTGAGGAGTATTTGATCGGGCGCGAGCGGATTCGCCAATTGGCGGATGCCGGTGACCGCGTGGAGTTTTTGTCCTTGCTGAATGCATTGAATGCTAGGTTTGCCGACGACTGGGACGTGCATTTTCATTTGGCTGAACTGCATATGAAGATGGGGCACGAAAAGAAAGCAGCCCATCATTACGCACGCATGTATGAGCTTGATCCCAAGGGGCAAAACGCGACGCTCCGCTATGCCAACTTTCTCATGAGTCATGATGAGCCTGATAGAGCCATGGATATCCTGCAGCGGATCGAGGTGCCCCGGGGTGTTATGAGTGATGTGGATGCCGAAATCCAGTGGCTCAAATCGGTTTACTTTGACCGTAAGCAAGATTGGGCCTCCAGCATGGATATGCTCGTGCCGCTTCTGGCCCGTGATCCCTGGAACATCACCTACCTGATCCATCAGATCATTTGTCTGACGGGACAAAGAGAGGGTGAGAGTGCGGTTCGCGCGGCACAAGATCATTGGGCGCGAAAGCTGATGGGCAACGAGGAAACGCGGGTGAACTGGTCAGAATTTGCTAAAGACACCGAAGCTTATTCCGAGCAGCATGCCTACCAGCTATCATACGCTCGTTCTAAATTGCAGTTTCTATATATGCGAGGAAGCGAGTATTCATTGCGCGCCGTTGTGCGGGAAAGCTGTCGTTATGATGCCAGTCATGGCGCCAAAGAGCTGTTGCGCCTGATCAATACGAACTTTGATCATCCTAGCGTTTATTGGGGGTTAGGCTTACTCTACAAAGAGCTTTGGCAGTTAGAGGTTGCGTCCATGTGGTTTGAATTGACACTTGGTCTCAGCAATCTCGATGATCGGCTGCGCGGGCTTGTCTACGTGGATCTTGCAGATAGTTACAACTGGCGTAACGTGAACCTTCCCAAAGCCGTCGAATACATCAAACTTGCTTTGGATCTTGCCGCAAAAACTGGACATCAAGATCGACGCGCGATGCTGATTATGGGGCACGCCCTGTTGCGACAAGGACAGGTGCGACAAGCGCAAGCCTATCTCGATCAGATGAAAGAATTAGCTGGAGATTTTGAGGTTCAGTATTTGATGGGGCTGGTTCAATATCGCAATGGCCAACCGCTTCGCGCGAATGAAATCTGGAAACCTCTGCTTAAATTTAAGACAGAGCAGATGCGCGATTACCGCATCAAACAAGAAATTTTGCGCTATTATTTCGAGAAAACGCCCTACACGCCGCGCGACCTTTCGAAAGCTAATTGACAGCTAATTGACCGGCCAGCCAAAAATTCATTGACACAATTCTGTGAGTATGGAAAAACCTTTGTCGAGCATAAGGCGACATCATTGTTTTGAATCGTCATCTCACTTCGAAGATTTTATTTGGAAGTGAGGTGGGGAAAGTGTTGGGACGGCACGGCCAGTCTCAATTCGGATCGGTAATCTATGCACGTAACAGAGAGCCCCAGGGAACGGGGTTGTCCAAGAGAGGGAGGATTCTTACATTGAAGACGACATCATCTAAAAAGACCAACGCATCGACCGTATTCTCCGCGCATTTCACGCTGCAATGCAGCGCCTGTGACGGCCATGCCAAAAGCCTTCGCCGCGAATTCAGTGATCAGGCGTGGGCAGCTCTCGTTGCCTGGAACGAGGTTTCTTCCAAAGCAGTCGATGCACCCCTTTGCAACGACTGCTATTTTAATTTCAGGGATGTCCTGATTGAGCGCGCTGACGAGATGTGCCTTCTGTCGCTAAATACGGCGGCCGCATCGCAGATGCCGATGAAGTCCAAGGTCGCCCGTGCGTGAGTGTGCAGTCTTAGGCTGACTGTTTTTTTGAGTTTTTGATAAATTCTGACAGAGATCCCGAACCGCCCCCCAAGGTAGGTTCGGGTATTTTTTTCCCTCGAACGAACTTTGGACAGACTTTTTTGCCCATATAAAGTTATCGGCAACGGCTCCGATGTCCCTACATCGAAGGTGCCAGCTCGTCACGGCTGTCACCATGACTGTCACAGAGCCATGAGTAGGGGGAAATTCCATGTTGTCATCCATTCAAAGATTACTCGAGTCCCAGTCCACAAATGTGGATTTTAGCGGTGCCGGACTGTCTCCGGAATATATGGTGGTACTCAATCATCTTTGGAACGGACGATATGAGGCTGCCGCTGATCATGCGTCAACCATCCTTGCTGCAGATGACGAGCATCCAGCGCAGGTGAGGCTTTATAGGGCTTGGATTGAGGCTTTGTCAGAATTGGATGATCAGGATTCATTGGAAATGCTTGGTCAACATTTATTGGCATTGGGTCGTGTGGAGCCGGAGCTCCGTCAAACCTACATGGCCTTGCGCGGTGTCATTTATCTTTATCTTGATCAAGCGCCTGCGGCTCGATTGGTCCTGCGAGCGATACAGGGACGTGAGCACAATCCCTATTGTCTGGAGTTTGAACAAATGTGCGCGCGCCGCGGTTATGACGGGGCACAGGAATTTGCCATTGCCTGCTCGAGCGGTGCTCTGAACGATTGGTTTCATTGGAATACATTAATTGCTGATCTCGCCGCCTTTGGTGATGCAGGAGATCTCAATGAGGTTTTGCAACATGTTGCGCGGGCTTTTGTCGGCAGTCCCACGCTCGATTTGACCAACATGCACCGAGCTATGGATCACGGACATTGGCCGGGAGCTTTGGCTGCGGCAGTGAAATTGCATGCTGCATTTCCTGAAAATCGTGACTTTGGATTCTATGCCGCTTTTGCCGCATTCCAGAGTGGAGATCATGATCAGGCTCTGGCAACTCTGCGTGGGCTCGGTGAACACATGAATACAGTGGATGCTGACGTGTTGCATCTGTCAGGTGAAATCTTGGCGGCTAAAGCCTTGGCGACAGACAGCGAGATTCTGGCTCAACAAGCGATGCAAAAGCTTGATACGGCAGCCCGTCTGTACCGTAGAAGTGGCAAACCTATCGATCACGCCCTGAGCCTCATTCAGTCGCTGGAACGCAGTATTGTATCGTCCGGTAGCGCAAGTATTGATAGCAATGGTTTCCGTGCGCCGCGAAGCTGGATGGTCATGATGACGCCATCACAGTACGCCAATATGTCGACCTCCGGAGACCATGAGATTGCCAATCTGCATCGTCCTATGGGTAAAGATGCCATGCCAGGCGACGTGGTGCTGTTTATGACAAAATCAGCTCACGTAGCCAAACAGCCGGCCGCAGCAAACCATGAGCTACGTATCGTCGCTGTGTACCGCGTCGTGACTCGCCCCTACTGGCATCCGACCAACCGCTGGCATAATGCCCTCGAATTAGTGGATCGCCCCGATTCTCCCATTCCAGTGGATGCAAAAGACGTGCAAAGCGATTGGAATATTCGCGGCACAAAATACAGTCTGCCCAGGGGGCATCATGCACGTTATTCCGTGTATGAGCTTGATGATAGTGCCTTGGATATTGTTGTTGCGGCAGTGAAACGCCGTAGTGACGGGGTGGCTCACGAGTCTGAGCGTCGGGGGCATCACGGTGAGAAAAAAGATTCGGTTTGAACATATGATCCGTCGTTGCTGGTCGTGACTTCACGGCGTTTTGGGGAAGAAAGTTTTTTATGAAAGGGGATTTTATGACGATCGTGCGAAGAGCATCCCTGGTGATGGTCTTGTGGGCTATGGCCATTGATCCCCTGATTGGTGAGGAAGTGGACGCGTCAGTCTCACCAGAATCGGTAACCTCCGTGACCTCTGTGCCTGCAAATGCCGAGGTCAGTGATGGCCAGAGATTTTTGATCGATGGCAAGGGATTTTCCATCGAAGCGCCCAAAGGGTGGATCGTCCAAAAAAACCTTCCTCGTTCCAGCCTCTATCTGCAGGCTCCGGTTGTTGGCGCAACATATCCGCGCAACATTGGGGTTGTTAGATTTCCTGAAAGCGTACTGATCAATACGACGACGGCAGAGGCGTTCGCGGAAAAAATCGTTAAACAATTTCCCAGTGCGTCATCCACCATTGAAAATTATACGCTACGCAATCATCAATCCATCCAGATGGCTGATGGGCGCGAAGGATTTTTGTTTTACACGGATTTTACCGACAGCGGCCAAAAGATGATGCAGGCACATATTTTGCTTTCTAGCCAGACCAATCATTATCTGGTGACCTTCACGGATGTGGCAGAGCATTTTGAAAATCCCTCCGACGACAATCAGTTTTTCAATGATGCTTGGGCCTCGATGACGTCTGTCCAGCTCGACAGTCCAAATCCTGAGGCCGCGATGGGAATCGAGAAAGTTCTGCTATGGGTACTGGGTTTGGCTTTGGTGGCAGCTGCCGTCACGTTGATTCGTCGGGGGCTTGCGGCGAAGATGTATCGTCAGTACGGAAATCTTGATCAAGACGCTCGCGTGGATCTTACGACTGCGAGTGACGAAGTCTCAGCCCAACCCTCCAAAACGAAGAAACCTGTCAGTACGGTGCCGGCATCCACCGTCGTGGAAAATGATGATCAAGCGAATGATGAACAAGCGATTGAGGAGGCGGAGATGGATGATGGCATCCGCTCGCCTTTCGCGGCAAAAATTCTGAGCTTTCGCAAACGTCAGGCGCATGTGAGTGATGATGCTACTGATGGCGACGAAGATGCAGTCTATGAAGATTCACGGCAGCCAATCAAAAAAGGTGCCTAAGCCCTCGTTGGTGGTGTGAAGCGGTAGTTTGGTCCTTTGAAGATGCCGTCTTCGGTGATGATCGCATGGATCAGTTCCGCTGGAGTGACGTCAAATGAGGGATTCCAGACATGGGCGTCACGCGGGGCGACGGCGATACCATGGATTTCCTTAAGTTCTTTATCGGGACGCTCCTCCACCGGGATGGCAGCGCCGGAGGCGATACTAAAATCGATGGTGGCTCGAGGTGCCGCGACAATCAATGGAATCTTGTGGTGCGCGCATAGCACCGCAAGGCCGTAAGTGCCGATCTTGTTCGCTGTATCACCGTTGGTGGCGATACGGTCTGCGCCGACCACCACCATATCGACTTGGCCCTGTCGCATCAGAGTTGCGGCCATGTTATCTGTGATCAATGTGTAGGGAATCTGATCTTGACCAAGCTCAAAGGCTGTAAGTCGCGCTCCTTGGAGGTAGGGTCTCGTCTCATCAACCCATACTCTTTTGATATGGCCGCGCTCGTGCATGGATCGCACGATGCCCAGTGCGGTTCCGTAACCAGCAGTCGCGAGGCTTCCGGTGTTGCAGTGTGTCAAAACATTTGCGGGCCTGTTCATCAAGCTTGCGCCAAGATCGCCTATGGCCTTGCAGGTTTTGATGTCATCATCAGCCAAATATCGCGCCTTGGCGACCAGAAGCTCTGAGGCTTTGGCCATTGGGGTCTTGCCCGAAAACTCCGCGGCACAAACGCGCATGGCATCGATGGCGTAAAATAAATTCACGGCCGTTGGTCTTGTTTGCGCCATTCGCTTCAGGGCGCGCTCGAAATTTGTTGTGTATGCGTCCCAAGGTGTCTCGGGGTGCTGGCGCAACGCATCAATGGCGAGTCCCCAGGCTGCGGCACAACCAATCGCTGGCGCGCCTCTGACGACCATGGTCTCAATGGCGACGGCGACTTTCTCCAGCGTATCACAGGCGATCCAGTGTTCCGTGGATGGTAGTAATTTTTGATCGATCAGGTGCAGGCATCCTGCGTCATAGCGCATCGCTGAGAACATATGGTGAGTCACTCCCGTCGTTGACATGGCGTCGTTACACGGAAGATCTAGCCTACAGGAGGTTTCCGTTCAATCGTGAAATGCGTGACGATCAAGGTGATGACACCGATCATAATCGCCACATCAGCCACATTAAAAATATTGGTGCCGATGCCGCCGGGTATGCCAACCCAGAGAAAATCGACGACATAACCATGCATGGCTCGGTCAATCAGGTTGCCAATCCCTCCAGCAATGACAAGGCTGTAGGACGCCACCATGTAGTGTTTAAGCTCCTGGGATGTGACCGTGTACCATGCCAGTCCTGCCAAGAATACAAACGGCAGCACGGTCAGTATCCAAAATCTCATGGTGTGACCTAGCCCGGAGCCCATACTGCCCCACGCCCCAGTATTTTCCGCGTAAAGAAGCAAAACACTGCCGCCAAGCAGGTGGGTGGTCGGCATGTCTTTAAGTGTCGCGATGGCCCAGGCTTTGGTCCATTGATCAAAACCGATAATTAAAAAGCTAATGGCGGCAAGGATGAGAATGCGTCGTTGAATCATGGGGTTGGAACTTACTCCTTTGGCAGCATCGTTGGGATCGGTCGCCAAACCTTTAAGATTTTAACATCTTAACATCTTAATGGGTTCTGGTGGTACTTTGACGGCTAGCAAGAGGTTAAAAGTATCATAAAAAACAGGGTTTTAGACACTAATATTCGCGGGTTGTTAAAGTTTTTCAGACAAATCCCGATGGTTTAAAAGTGGCCTCGAGGGGCGACTCTATCGGTCCCAAGGCTTCACCAATCACTCGCCCGAACGATTTCTTATCATTAAAAGGAGGAACAACTTATGGGTGACCGCAGTCCGAAGGATAAAATGAAGAAAAAAGCGCAGCATGACAAAGAGGTGCAGAAACACAACCAGCAGAAACAGGAGAACATGCTGAAAAACCGTAAAGATAACGGTCAAACAACGCAGGAGGCTGAACCCTATAAAAAAGCCGGATGATGGTTTTAATTCAAAGTTTGATGAACTTATGGGGCCCCAAATTTGGGGCCCGATTTTTATTTGGTCCACCGGTCAATTCATGATAGGTAGTGCGGCTCAAGGTTTTAAATTTGATTAAATTTTGGACACTAAACCTCACGATTGTGACCTGCGACGAGCCGATGGCTTTGTCTGATTGACCGGATATCCATGACGAAAGACTCTGAGCACCAACCACCCAAGCCCCGATCGTCCTCTCGCCAAGGGGGCAAGCGGCCCGCGAAATCCGCTGGCCGGGACCGCAAGTCCACAGGCACGCGTCGGCCATTGCAATCCGGTGGTTCTGGGAAAAACCTCCACCCAGAGCTGCGTGATGTGGTGCATCAGGTCATCGATCGCGCGACATTCATCGTGTTTGATCTTGAGACGACCGGTGGCAATCCTGAACGCAATGGGATCACCGAAATATGTGCGCTTAAAGTTAGAGATGGCGAGATCGTGGACCGCTTCTATAGTCTCGTCAATCCGATGATCAACATCCCGCCGATTGTCCGGAAAATGACGGGCATTACCAATCAAATGGTGGCCGACGCACCCGTGATTCACGAGATATTTCCTGATTTCGCGACATTTATTGGTCAGGATGTTCTTGTGAGTCACAATACCATCGGTGATCTGATATTCTTGAGACACTTTGCCAAAGAAACCCTCAATCGAGATCTGTCAAACTTCTTTCTGTGCACGCATTTGTTGGTCGAAAAGCTTTGTCCCGAGGCGCCCGACAAATCGCTAAAGGGCTTAAGCCGCTATTTCAATCTTTCCGGTGAAAACTTCCACCGCGCAGAGGCTGATGCGATTCAGACCTTGGAGTTGTTCAAAGTGCTGTCTCGTAAACTGAAGGATCGTGGCATCACGAAAATTGAGCAGGCCGTCAGACTGCAAGGTGACCTGGATTCTTCCTTGCGTCTTGGTTGGGCGATAGGCCCCGAAAAACTCCAGGGACTGCCCTACGGTGCCGGAGTATTCTATCTATATGATCACGAGCGGCGCTTATTGCTCGTCAGTGGAGCCTTATCCGTCCAGCGCGAGGTCGAAAAGCTACAGCGTTACGATCTGGTGCCGCGCCAGATCTTGAAGTTGATGCTGCGAAGTTATGATCTTCAGACCGTCAGGACACCGAGTATTTTTGCCGCTCTCATGGCCGAGTGTGATGGGATCGATAAGCATAAGCTCGCTGTTGATCCGAGTGTTCTTCATCAGCGACTAGTCAATGTGATCGGTATCTATGAGGATCGTGGTGGGCATTTCAGGCTTTCGGTTGGGCCTGTTGAGGAGGGTCTGGTTCACGCCTTTGGTCCCGTCAAAGACCGCAAGCGAGCCGCCGATTTTATCGAAGACCTGGCCGCGACTCTTCAAGAGAAAACAACGCGCTCGGGTATGCTGCTGAACGCGGAGCACCGCTCACTCGTTGTGGGGGCTCTCTCGGGCACGTTGCCTGATTTGCTTCGCAAGGTGGAAAATCAGCTTTGGTCTCTGCGCATTATGTTCTGGCGTAAGCGTGCCATGAAGTTTCAGCGCGACATCCTGGAGAAAATACAAAATCTTCTCAACATGGGCGGGTCAGATTCATCGCCATGGCGCAATATCTCTCAGCTGCATGGCTTAGTGGTGGTGCCGGATGAGTCGACATCCAGTTGGGTGTTACACACGGTGGTCAATGGGTTACCTCGCTCTTCGCACCAGATCCGGGGCGATTGGCGTCAGCGTTTAATGCAAGGAGGCTTTGGCAAGCGACTGATTAGTCGCATGTATAAAGATATCCGTGCTGTCAAGGATGCGGCTCCTCCGACAAAGGTTGAATTGGCTCGACTTAATGCGGTGCTGTGGTGGCTACAGTTCGGTAAGGTCCGTGATGATGGTGCATTCATTGAATTAAGTCATCTCGAGCTGATGATGAAAAATCGCGGTGGGGCTCACGCCGAAGCCGAGGAGGTTCGGTCTTGAAGATGGGGTTGACGGGCCTTCTGCCCTATTTGATCTTGTGCTTGTCGCAGGGTGCATTTGCATCTCAGGTTGCTAAACCCCTGGTCATCGTCTCAGTGGAGCCAGTGGCTTTGATCGTGCGCGAGGTTTGCGGCGATCAATGCGAGGTGATGACTTTGGTGCCCCGAGGGGTGTCTGAGCACGGATGGCAACCCGGCCCGAAGGATATCGTGAAGGCTAAAGACGCGCAGGCTGCCATTGGTGTGGGGCTGGGATTTGACGAAAAATGGCTTAAGACCTTGGCCGTTTCGCCCAAGAAAATTCTTTGGGTTGGGACTCTGCTTGATCCTATGGGTTGGTGGAGTGACGATATGACCGGATCATTTCAGGGACAAAACTTGAGGTCCAAGGATGCCAAACGCGATCGTCATCATCATCATCATCATGATAAAAAAAATGATGAGGATCATCACGATCAATTAACGAAGGATCCCCATGTTTGGACCGATGCAGGGCGGATGTCAAAGGCAGCGGAGCTGACTGCGGAGCATCTGGCCACGTTGCTGCCGGACGCTGCGGCAGGGCTTAAAGACCGCGGTCGTGGAGTCAGTCAGCGTTTGATTAAACTTCAGCTCAGTGTGGAAACAAGGCGGCAGCAGTGGCGGACACGCCCTGTCGTGGTATTTCATGATGTGGCCGGTTATTTTGCCCGCCGTTTTAATTTACCGGTTCTGTCTGTCGCGACCGGCTCTTCTGGTCACGACCTGTCGGCAAAAATGATCGCAGAGGTCTCAAGACGTTTCAAAGATGCCCACGTGGCGGCAGTGATGGTGGAGCGTGAGGATGGGGCAGCCAAAAGCCTTGCGCGAGAGCTTAAAACATCGATCAAGTTGGTGGATTTTTCCGCGGCGACCTCCTTTAAAAACTGGGATGAATGGTATCTAAGGATGGTGCAAGCCTGGGAGGATGTGCTGAAGCCGGTAGGGAGCCCCTAGTGGTACCGCATGACCATCATGAACATCATGAACATCGTAATGTGACGGCACGCCCTGTGATCGAACCACCGTCTGAGGGACGCGAAAAGCTCCTGGAGTGGATGCAGGTGTCTCTCGAGTTCGGCGGTCGTATGGTGATCAACGATGTGACGACCTGGGTCGAGTCTGGTCAATTGACGTGCCTCTGTGGAGCCAATGGTGCAGGCAAAACCCAACTCATCCGCATGGGATTGGGATTTAATCGTCCATCGCTTGGGACCGTCAAGTTGTTGGGTGGAGATCCTGCCAAACAGCGCCGTCTGGTTGGCTATGTCCCACAAATGAAGGCATTTAATCGCAATTTTCCCGCCACGGTCGAGGACGTTTTAGTGGCGGCCATCCGCGGAGCCTGGCCTCTTTTCAGTCGCAAGGGCGAACGTGAGCTGGTTGCAGCGAGCCTGCAGCGTGTTGGTGGGCTGGCACTGTTAGATAAGGATGTTGCTGTGTTGAGTGGGGGTGAGTTGCAAAGGGTTTTCATGGCTAGAGCCATGATGCAAAATCCCCGCCTTCTGATTATGGATGAGCCTCTGGCGGCCATCGACGCTAAAGGTCGAGCCCAGCTCATGGATCTTATGGAAGAACTTAAAGTGACTGCGGGGATGACGCTCTTACTGATTACCCACAGTGAACCTGTGGTCAGGCGGCTGGCGGATCAGGTGATTTTTTTGGAAAAAGGTCATCTGGTTGGCTGGGGGGCGACGCAGCGGATGCTTGCGATCGAAGAGCTTCGTGAGGTGGCCTTTTTTGGTCATGATCATGAATCTGTGATTCATGGGGAGGAGGCCTGATTTGAATCTGGAAAGCCTCTTGTGGGATCCATTCAGTCATGCGTTCATGCGCGATGCTTTGCGTATGGCGCTGATGATTGCTGTGATGTGTGGTGGGATCGGTGTCCTACTGGTGCCGCGCGGGCTCAGTATGCTTGGCGATGGGCTGGCCCATGCGACACTTGGTGGTGTTGGCGCCGCCCTGCTGGTTGGACTTGTCCCGGATGTGGCCGTATGGGCGGCGCTTCCGTTTGCCGTCGCTGTGGCTTTGGGCATCACATGGCTTGGGCAACGGGCGAGGATCAGTCAGGACGCTGCTTTGGGAGTGTTTTTTGCGGTGTCTTTGGCTGCGGGGGTGGCTGCTGTGCATGTGGCCACAAGACGCGGTGTGCCGGTCGATTTGGAAAGTCTGTTATTTGGAAATATTTTGAGCGTGCAGTCACAAGACGTTTCAGTGGTCCTGGGCATCACGGTGGTTGTTTTGGTGTTGTTATTTTTTGTGGGTCCGCGGATTGCTTATGCAGGGTTTTATCCTGATCTTGCAGCCATGAGCGGCATTCGTGTTGTAGCGAAGGAATACGTCCTGATGGCGGTCACGGCCGTGGTGACGGTGACGGCAGTGCGAGCGGTAGGAGTCCTGTTAGTCAGCGCGTACCTCGTGATCCCTACCGTAACCGCAAAAGTTTTGATGCGTCGGATCGGACCGATGATGCTGCTTAGTATTTGTACTGGCATCTTGGGGAGTGCAATAGGCCTCATAATGTCCTATCATTTTGATGTGCCAACCGGTGCGGCGATGACGTTGGCACTGGGGGGGCTTTTTGCCGTGGCGCTTTTGGTTCGCGGATTAGCCCGTTAGGCTCAGGCCTTGTTCGTTCAGGTTCATGGAGATCCATCATGCAATCAACAAGATATGACCGCAAATCTTTGGATGGTGTTCAGCTGACTGAAGCGCCTGAGAGGGTCGGACATCATGGTCACGGATCCCACAATCTTTTTTGGATGGCATTCGGATCTCTTGGTGTGGTGTACGGCGATATCGGGACATCCGTTTTGTATGCGATCAAGGAATGCTTCAGCGCGGAACATGGCATTCCGCTGACTGAAGCCAATGTCCTTGGCATCTGCAGTCTGATGATCTGGGCGATCACCCTCGTGGTTTCGATTAAGCATATTGTTTACGTGATGCGCGCTGACAACAACGGTGAGGGCGGGACGATGGCCCTGATTTCCCTGATTACGCCGCGATTTGCTCAAGGCGGCCACCTCAAACGAAGCACGACGATTATCCTGACCATGGGACTGATCGGTGCTTCTTTATTTGCAGCTGATGGAACGATTACGCCGGTCATTTCAGTGTTGTCGGCGGTGGAGGGTATTGCTGTCGCCGCACCTGGGCTCTCGGGTGGGGTCATATGGATTACCATCGCCATTTTGATTGGGCTCTTTATGTTTCAGAGTGGCGGGACGGAAAAAGTCGCTAAGTATTTCGCACCAGCGATGATGATCTGGTTTTTATCGATCGGCCTGATCGCCATCCCTCATATCTTAAAACATCCAGGAATTTTGGCAGCTTTTAATCCTGTATGGGGCATTAAACTTCTGGGTACTCACGGCGTTCATGGATTTTTAGTGTTGGGTGCTGTGGTGCTGGTGATCACCGGTGGTGAGGCTTTGTATGCGGATATGGGGCACTTTGGCCGCGATGCGATTCGACTGGCTTGGTTTCCCTTGGTCAAACCGGCGTTAATATTAAACTATCTTGGTCAGGCGGCATTGATTCTCGAACGCGGAGAGTCCGTATTAAAGCAGCCTTTTTATGCTTTGGTCGACGGCTGGCTGATCTACCCTTTGGTTTTGATTGCCACAATCGCCACGGTGATCGCATCTCAGGCGCTGATCACGGGCAGTTATTCTTTGGCACAGCAAGCGATTCAGCTTGGGTTTTCTCCACGGCTCACGATCAAACATACGTCTGGTGAAACCAAAGGACAGATTTACGTGCCAGAGATCAATCATCTTTTGATGGTGGTCTGTATTATGCTCGTGTTCATGTTTCAGTCATCATCGGCTCTGGCCGGGGCTTACGGAATTTCGGTCATGGGCACCATGATGATCACCTCGTGTCTGATGTTTGTTGTGGCGCGCAAACGATGGGGTTGGTCCACATGGCAAGCGGCGCTGATGACAACCTGTTTTCTGATTGTGGAAATACCTTTCTTTGCAGCGAATCTGCCCAAAATCGCCGACGGCGGTTGGTTTCCTGTCGTGATTTGTGTGATCGTGTTCACGGCTATGACAACTTGGAAAAATGGACGAGCGGCACTAATGCGACGTCTTCAGCAGAAGTTTTATCCGGTGAAGGATTTCGTCAAGCGTCTTGGCGAGGGTGATATCGATGTCAAGCGGGTCAAGGGTGCAGCCGTATTCATGACGCCAAACCCAAGGATGACACCTCCAGCCCTCCTTCATCATGTGGAGCACAATCAAGTGCTGCATGAGCAGGTGTTGTTGCTGGCCATTGTGACAGCGGATGTCCCGGTAGTGCCGACCAAAGATATTCTTGAGGTGCATAGTTTTGGTGAAGGTGTTTACGAATTGACGGCTCATTACGGCTTTATGCAGTCGCCTAAAGTGGCGCGGATCCTGCGGATTGCCAAGGCCCAGTACGGCATCGTGACTGAAGAGAAAGAGACAACGTATTATTTGGGACGGGATATTTTACTCACTGATGGTCCAGACCGCATGGCGCGGTGGCGCAAAACCCTGTTCTCGTTCTTGTCGCGAAATTCCGTTTCTGCAACGGCCTATTTTGGCATCCCAGCCAACCGCGTGGTGGAGCTTGGTATGCAGGTGAATCTGTAAGATGGATAGAGCATGAGTCGAGCCATAATCTCCAGTTGGAAGTCGGATTTAGGCGCTGGGTTTGTCGTGTTTTTGGTGGCGCTGCCCCTGAGCCTTGGGATTGCCTTGGCGTCAGGAGCACCGATCATCGCGGGTTTAATCAGCGCGATTGTGGCTGGGCTCGTGGTCAGTTGGTTGTCTGGTAGTGAGCTCAGCGTCAGTGGTCCCGCCGCGGGGATGAGTGTGGTCGTCGCAAGTGGGATTGCGACTTTAGGGTCTTGGTCGACATTTCTTGTGGCTACAGTGCTTGCGGGGGTTTTTCAGCTCATTTTGTCAAGGTTGCGCGGCGGCGAAATCGCAGGTTTTTTTCCGAATAGTGTGATTAAGGGGATGTTGGCAGCCGTCGGTTTGACACTGATTTTCAAGCAGATTCCTCATGCTGTCGGCTGGGACATGGATTTTGAGGGGGACGAAAGCTTTATCGAGCGTTGGGGACACAGTAATACTTTTTTGACGATACTTGAGGCGGTAGGACATCACACGCCAGCGGCCATCTTGGTGAGTGTTTCAGCCGTGGTCGGGATGTTCCTCTGGAACTCATCTTTGGTGAAGCAGTCCCGTTGGTGTGCCATGTTTCCGCCCTCGCTGGTGGCCGTTGTCTCCGGTGTATTGGCCAATCAAGCTATTGGATTCGTTGCACCGCAATATTTTATGGATCAAGAATCTGGTCATCTGGTTCATATTCCGGCATTTGAGGCAGGCGCGTCGTTTTTTGCCGGTGTCAGCCGGCCTGAATTCGGCGATCTAAGTCAGGCGAATGTTTGGTGGGTCGCTCTCACGTTGGCTGCGGTGGCCAGTATTGAGACTCTGCTGTCGATAGAGGCCGTTGACCGCATGGACCCGCTGAGGCGGGTGTCTGATGGTAACCAAGAGCTGATGGCGCAGGGCGTTGGCAATATCATCTGCGGGTTATTTGGTGGACTCGTCATGACGTTGGTCATTGTGCGAAGTTCAGCCAACGTTTACGCGGGAGGCCGCTCGCGCCTGGCGTCTTTCTTTCACGGAATTCTAATGCTGACAGCTGTGATCTTCTTCGCACCATTGATGAATCAGATTCCTTTGGCATCGTTGGCTGTGGTGCTGATTTATGTGGGTTATAAACTCATAAGTCCTAAAGTGATTCGTGGTGTGTGGGAGATGGGGGCTGAGCAGTTTGTGCCGTTTGCTGTGACCATCATCGCAGTGGTGCTCACGGATCTTCTAAAGGGGGTTGCTGTTGGTCTCGGCGTGGCGTTATTGATTATTATCCGCATGAATCATCACCAGGCCATCACTGTGGTGAACGATGGGAATCTTTGGTTGGTACGGTTTGCAAAGGACGTGTCCTTTGCGCACAAAGCTCGCCTCAAAAAGATCTTGGCAGCCATTCCTGATGATTCCACCGTGGTGATCGACGGCGTCGGGGCCGCATTTATTGATCTCGATATTTTGGAAGAAATCCGTGATTTTATTGAGTTCGCGCCCGAAAGAGGGGTGCGGGCAACTTGGAAAAATCTCAGATCTAAACGTTTTTCAATCAGAGGACGACGCGATGGAGAGTTACAAGAGCCTTCTTTTGGCAAATAAAGCATGGGTGCAGGAAAAACTGCAGGTTGATAAAGATTTTTTTAGTCAATTGTCCAAAGGGCAACAGCCGGAATTTTTGTGGATTGGCTGTTCTGATTCAAGGGTTCCAGCTGAAGAGATTACAGGGACTCACCCTGGCGATATCTTTGTACACCGTAATATCGCCAATCTAGTCCTGCACACTGATATTAATCTGCAAAGTGTTTTGCACTACGCAGTTGACGTGTTGAAAGTGAAAAATATTATCGTCTGTGGACATTACGGCTGTGGTGGTGTGCGAGCAGCGATGACCCGGCAGCGTTTTGGAATTATGGACGAGTGGCTGCGAAACATTAAGGATATTTATCACACTCACCGGGATGAAATTGAAGCATCGGGTAGCGATGAACAAAAAGCCGATCGTCTGGTGGAGCTGAACGTTCACGAACAGCTACGTAACATCACCAAAACACGCACGGTACAAAAAGCCTGGAAAAATGAACAACGCCCAACATTGCATGGTTGGGTCTTCAACATGAATGATGGTGAATTGAAAAGCCTCTACAAAATTGCGCCGGGCTCGCCGATTGAAGACATCTATACTTTTGATGATTCGATCCTCTGATGTTTTTGGGACGGTGTTCACTCACCCCCTCACAAGAGTGAAGAAGGAAAAAATCTGTTGTCAAAAATAACTCATGTCATGGATACGGCTTTGTGGGTTGCCTATCACCGCGGGCTGGAATCGACCCGGCAAAATCCGCTTTATCACGATCCACTCGCCCTTAAATTAGCGGGCGATCAGGGGCAGCGCATTGCTGCCCGCATGTCGTCAGAATCATTTATGTCATGGATGATGGCGCTGAGAACGCGGGCGATCGATGATTTGATCTTCGGCGCCGTTGCGGATGGAGTGCGGACGATCGTCAATTTGGGAGCAGGGCTTGATACGAGGCCTTATCGTATGAAATTGCCGAACGAAGTGCAATGGATTGAGGCGGATTTCCCGGACATGATTCACTACAAAGAGTCGATTCTGTCTACAGAGCGGCCTTTGGTGTCCCTTCGTCGCGCAAGCCTTGATTTAAGTGACCGGGCCCAAGCGAAAGATTTTTATCAGCGCCTGGCCCAGGAGAATGGGCCGATTCTGGTGATCACGGAGGGGTTGATTCCTTATCTGGATAATCAGGCTGTTGAGCAATTAGCTATGGACCTTGCGGCCGTTGACAAGATCAAATTTTGGATTCAGGACTTTCGTCATGGAGGATATGCCCAAGGCATTCCAAAGCTTTGGTTTATGCTGAAGATGCGCCGTGCACCCATGAAGTTCAAGGTCGGACATTGGTTTGATTTTTTCTTACGCTTCGGTTGGCGGATGCGACGGCAGATGCTGCTTTCTGATCTCGCAGAGACTTATGGTCGCCAAATGCCTGCCCCAAAGGGGGCAGGTCTACTCATGGCTCTCTGGCCCAAAAAGAGTTTTGCGAACTACGGGCGCTCCACCGGATTTGCGCTGTTTGAACGGTGTTAAACACTTTCTGCCAGCGAGGTCTTGACATCTTGGCGAGTTGTTTTGTGTCCATGCTGGTAACGACTCCATGGCACGTGACCAAGGCCCCGTTCACCGGCAATTTCGCAGGAGCGGATCACCCGCAAGATATAGGCCAAGTTAAATGTTTCCTCGCGGACAATGTCCGGATACGAGGTTTTTAATGCTTTGTGAGCCTCTCTGAGATGGTAGTGGGGGATTGCGACGCAAACGTGGTGCGGCACATGCCATGAAATATCGTGAGTCAACCACTCAATCCAACGCGGGTAGATCAGGTGAATGGTTGATCCGAGCTGCGCTTTTGCCGGATCCCAAGTGCTATCTTCCATGAATCGTGAATCGGGACTGGTGTGATGGAAAAACGTGAATGTACTCATCCAAAACTGAAACGTCAGCTGAGGAATGACCACATACAGCAAAACACCGCGCCACCCATCTGCTGTGTAGGCTCCATAGAGCATCACCGCAGCAACAACGCTGGTGATAAACACCGATTGATAAATCAGCTTGAGCTCTTCGGGTTTAAAATGCCTTGAATGGATTCCTCTCAAGCCGTCTTTGATGAAATAAAAGGCAAAGAAGATCGAGCCTGTAAAATAGCCCCAGGATCTGGTCCAACGGTAGATGGTGCGTGCCAGTGGCGGCATCGCCGCCACCTTTTCCTGGCTAAACGGACGCCAGGCAATTTCTTTCGAGATATGGTGGGTATAGCGGTGGTGCGTATCATGACTCAGACGCCAGACGTGAAATGGCCAGAGCAGTAACGCGGAAAAAATCTCACCCACCAGGTCATTGACCCAGAGTTTGGAAGAAAAACTGCGATGTCCGGCATCGTGAGCAATCACGAAAATACCGGTCATGACTATGCCAAGAAGCACGCTGGCTAACAGGGCCGCAGCCAAGGGAAGCCTGTGGATGGCAGTGCTGATGACAGCAATCAGTAACAGATCTCGAACCACAAAGAGCCAAGATTTCCATGCCGTAGATCTGAAGCAATGCCGTGGGATTTGCTTGATGATTCTTGGTAGAGAGTCAAATGTCTGTCCGTCGCGCATGGATTGGGCATTCCTTACAGCATCATTGATCAAAGGACTGAGGACGATAGCACGGGGGGATCAGGGACTCAATGTGAATGTTTGGTTCGAGTTTCCGTGCAGTGTTATGATGAAAAGATGCACTACTTAACGTTATCAGCAACCTTTATCAACGCTCGCAACGGAGGTTAACGTGTTGGAATCATGCCCCTGGAGTCGGTTCGAGCCAGCTGCTATCGAGTTTTGTGAGCGTCGCTTATGTGCTTGGGTGGTTGAGCCGGCGAACACATGGTCAAACATTGGCTTTGTGCTGGTAGGACTTTTGATTCTTTTCAAGGTGGGCAAAGAATCCCGTCCAGACCTGAAAATGATTGGTCTGACGGCGGTATTGGTCGGTATTGGCTCCACGTTGTTTCACATGACCGGGACGCGCTGGGGTGAGGTGATTGATGTATCAGCGATGTATCTGATCAGTTCGTTGTTTATTGTTTTTGCGGCGCAGCGATTGTGGGCCCTTCCCATGTCACGGTTTGTGATGACCTATCTGGTTCTTGCCACGGTGACGATGGCGGCTCTTGTATTATCGAAAACCAATGGCATCTGGTTATTCGCTGCTCACATCACGGTCGCTGTGCTGTTAGAGTTGCAGGCCTTCCGCACACTATCCTCTCGCGCTCAATACCGGGATCTTGGTTTGATGGCGATCACCTTCACCGTGGCGTTCACCTCTTGGGCGCTGGATGTGCGACATATTATTTGTAATCCGGACAATCATATTTTTGGCGGGCATGCCCTGTGGCATCTGGCAAACGCCACCTGTCTTTGGTTCTACTACAGGTTTCAAAAGCAATTTGTCAAAATCTAATGGGCCCCGAGTTTTAGTAAATGCTGCCGTCCTCAGACGTGATGATGCCGCCGTCCACCTGAATCTCAGACGAGTCGACCGGATGGACCGACCATGAGTTGAAATCAATGACGGATTCTGGTGAGAGTTTGTCGATCTTGATACTGTGAAACGAGAGCGGCTGTCCTTGCTTGCAGATGGATGGTGTTTGGTTGGCTGATAAAATAAACGCCTGATGTCCGTCATCGGCAAAGAGTCTTCCCGAACCATGCTCATCGATGCCAATAGCCGTCTGCTCATTGATACCAAGGCCGCGTATTGATGTGGTCGTGGTCCAACCGTCCTGAAGAAGTCGGGCCATAAAAGTGATCAAGCGCCCCATCCTGTCGCGCTGTTGGAAGTGGCTATCTGTGATCACATGATCCAGCCTTGGTAGCGCCAGAAAATCGCGGTCAAGGGTCAGATCGCGATGATAGGGATCTTGCAGTGCCGCCGATGATCTGAGACTTTCTCCGAATGCGGCATAAAGATACTGCCCCATGATCGCGAGTCCCGCTGATGTGCCTCCGATGGGGACGCCGCGGGCCGCGGCCGCATTGATCGCCGCTGCCAACGGCGTGTCCTTGAAAAACTTAACGTCATTGGATTGGTCACCGCCCGCAAAAAAAATACCCTCCGCGCTGTTGATTTTATCGAGGAGCACCGGATCGAATGATGCTTGGCGTGCCCTGACGACTATCGTGTCAACCGAGTCGGCTCCCTTGTCCATGAGCCAATCATTGTAACCATCACTCCCGCTTTCACGCAGGATCAGGATGTCCCCGTGACCAGCCCGGTCGATAAACCATTGCATGGCGTCGTCGCGGTCTTCGCCTCCGCCGACCAGCAGCAAGGATGCTTTGGTGTCAGGGGAGACATTGTCCGGGTTTCCTGTGAAGTACTCCCGGTAGAATGGATGCTCGCTTGATATGGTCTTATGGCTTTTGTCTCGATGCGTTAGCGCGACGGCTTGGGTGGAACCTCCGCCCCTTGAGGCGGCGATCGTAGCAATCGTCACAAGCGATACAAAAAAGACGCCAAGGGCGATGGTGATAGGATAGCGCATGGAGGGCGGTGATTCCTTGTGAGTTCTTTGCAATAGGGTTTCGTTATTTTGCCCGTAGTGTCCAATAAATCAAGTGGACATGCTATTCATTGTGAACAGTCGGTCTCCAATGGAGTCAGAGGATCATCAATGAATGCGATCAACAGCATCCAAAAATAGATCTTTGCTTCATTGATATACAGATCTTCTACAGAATGTTGTGATTTGGTGTGCGCGATTTGACGCAAATGGCTTTTTTGGGGTGTGAAACTGTCTATTGATTTGGTCGCGAGGACGGGCGCATTGAGTTGCATGTCTACCAAATTAACGCAGTCAAATTGTCGTATTAATTCATAAAATTAAGGTTTTTTGAGTCTCGTTCTTCCTCCAGAATGTCGTTATGAGATCGACATACTGGAATATGGTCGAGAGGCGGTAGTTTCCTGAAACACTCGACAAAATAACAGGGCATCCTAGAGCTAAGGCGATTCAAGAGTGGTCAACAAAAATAGCTTGTTCTGCAACAGGAGATTCTGTAAGGCTCTTGGTCTGCGCCTTTCTCTAAGTGACGTCAATCGCCGCGCAGCAGTCCACCATCATCATGTCATGGGATCTTCGTCGATCTCGCGGAGAATTTGGCCCGTTGAATGACCATTAAAAAGACGGAAAATGGGGACAGTCGGGTGTCCCCAATTGGGTTAGGGAATGCCGAGGCGCGCGCGTTGCTGAAGGTTTACGGTGAAAATATTTTACCTTCGGCGCGCCCAAAATCGGCGTTTGCTATTGCGGTGCAAACGATGCGTGAGCCGATGTTCTCTCTGCTATTGGTTTGCGCGGTCATCTACTGGTGGCTGGGTGATCACGGTGAGGCGGCCATGCTGACCGTGGGAGTGCTTGGGGTCATCGTCTTGACTTTCATCCAGGAGCGTCGCGCCGAAAAAACCTTAGAAGCCCTGCGCGATCTCTCCAGTCCTAGGGCGTTGGTGATTCGGGATGGGGTGCGTCAGCGTATTGCGGGGCGTGAGGTTGTGCCCGGTGATATTGTGGTTTTGGCAGAGGGTGACCGGGTGCCCGCTGATGGTGACGTCTTGTCATCGTCATCTCTACGCGTGGATGAGTCGCTGCTGACGGGAGAGGCGCTACCAGTATCGAAAGTTTCCAAAACCTCTCAAATCTCCGATCCGTCGGCTGCTCAGGTGTTCTCTGGTTCCATGGTGGTACAGGGCGAGGGCTGTGCTGTGATTACGGCCACGGGCGTTCGCACGCGTATCGGACAAATCGGAACTGCGATTAAGAATCTCGTTCCGCCGCCGTCGCGATTGATGGTCGAGGTGCGTTCCGTCGTCCGCTGGGTTGCCATCATCAGTGTCATGACCAGTCTTTTGATAATGGGGGTTGCGGTTGCGGGAGGAAAGCCTCTTGTCGATGGTATTTTGATGGGGCTTACATTTGCCCTCGGTACAGTTCCAGAGGAGTTTCCGGTTGTCTTGACCATATTTGTTGCCATTGGTGCCTGGCGCATCTCGCAAAAACGGGTGCTGACCCGCCAGATGTCAGCCATGGAGTCTTTGGGGTCAGCCACGTTTTTGTGTGTGGATAAGACCGGTACTCTGACTGAGAATCGCATGCAGGTGGCTTCTGTTTGGACAGCTTTGGGCGGATGGGAAAAGGTTTGCGACGCCGTCGCACTGACCACTCACGCAGCGGAGTTAGGCGGTCTTGCCGCCATGGCTTGTGCTCCGGGTTCCATGGATCCGGTGGATGTCGCTACAAGGCGGCTTGGTGAATCTCTGGTGGTCGGCGCTGACAAGCCTGCAATCCTGATCAAGGCATTTCCCATGGTGAGACCATTGCTTGCTGTCGGATGTCTTTGGCAAAAATCACCTGACCGCATGATCCTTGCGGTGAAGGGGGCTCCCGAAAGTGTCCTGGAATTGTGCCGGGCTGACCGGGGTTTCAGTGATCAGGTCATGGCAGCGGTCAAAGAGATGGCTGCCAGGGGCCAGCGTGTCTTGGGGGTTTGTCATGCAATTGCTGACCGTGTGGTGGATCGCCTCGATCAGTCGCAACCCATGTTCTTGGGGCTGATCACCTACGAGGATCCTCTGCGAGACAATGTGTGCCAATCAGTGGCTGACTGTCATACAGCCGGCATCAAAGTCATGATGATGACAGGAGACTATCCGCTGACGGCTTTGGCGGTCGCTCGGGAGGCAGGAATTCTCACGACCGAAGGGGTCTTGACCGGTGCTGAGATGGATATCCTGTCAGATGCGGATCTCGCCGCGCGCATTGAGACCGTGAGGGTGATGGCCAGAATGATTCCTGAGCACAAACTACGTGTCGTGAAAGCCTTGCAGTCCAGGGGTGAGGTGGTCGCCATGACTGGAGACGGCGTTAATGACGCACCAGCTTTGCGTGCCGCACACATCGGTATTGCCATGGGAGGCCGCGGCACGGATGTTGCCAGAGAGGCGTCGTCTCTGGTGTTGCTTGACGATCAATTTGGATCGATTGTTGACGCCATTCGCTTGGGGCGAAGGGTGTTTGATAATTTGCAGACAGCGATGAGTTACATCATCGCGATTCATATACCGGTGGCCGGTCTGGCTCTGCTGCCGGTCTTCAGCGGTACACCAGCCATATTACTGCCCGCGCACATGGCTTTGCTCGAATTGATGATTGATCCCATTTGCTCCATTGTTTTTGAAGCGGAGCCAGAGTTGCGGGATGTGATGGCAAAACCCCCAAGACCCCCAGGTGCCAAAGTGTTTTCCCGGTCTGTGGTGATGCAAGGGTTAATGGCCGGCACGGCGGCCTTGATCGTCGTCGTGCTCGCCAATCGTTTGAGTTTGCGTCATCTGGATCATGAAGATCATGCCCGTGCGGTTGCGTTTGCGCTTTTGATGATGGTTAACATTGCGTTGATGACCTGTTTACGCCCTGGACAGATGGAGTTTTCTCTGCGAGAGCGCCTGCACAATCGCACTCTCAAATGGGCGACCATGGCTTTGTTGACGCTCATGATGTTGATTTTTTATTGGTCGCCATTGGCGAAAGCATTGCATTTTCGTCCGCCGCACTGGAGCGATATGGTCAGTGCCGTCAGTATTGGTATCGTCTGCGGTATCTTGTTTGTGTTAAGCTCACGTCAAGGGTTTGTAGGGGGCCATAAAATCGCAGGAAGCGTTCAGCGTCGAAGTCCATGGTAACATCAAAACATGATTAAATTATCAATAACTCAGATTCGGCCTTGTCAGTTCTGGTGTCACGGCATGATCGTCTTACTTTGCTTCGCGTCCTGTGCGACATCGTTGGATGTCACGATGACCAAGCCTTTTGCGGTGACGACTTTTCGGAAGTCGTATGCCAATACCCACCTCGTAAAAGTAAACCCAGAGTCGTATTTGATGATCGATGCCGGCGCCGACGTTGACGCCAAGGCGCTTGATGCGGATATGCGTGCCATCGGAATAAAACCCGAGTGGGTGCGTTTGTTGCTGTTGACCCACGGTCATTGGGATCATGCGGGTGGCGCAACCTACTTTCAGCAGCGTTACAACATTCCTGTAGCGGTGGGTGCCCAAGATCAGAGGCTTCTTGCCCAGGGGCAGTCAGATCCGGTTTGTCCAACCGGGGTTATGGCAAAATTACGGGCCTCTGGCGACGCATCTCATCGATTTATCGGCCCAAAGCCCGATGTGGTCATCAACGAAGATACGCCCCTTGATCGCTGGTTTGGCGCCGGGGTAGGACAAATTCTATTGATGCCTGCGCACACGGAAGGGTCTTTGGCGGTCATGATGGGTGATGCTGTTTTCGTCGGTGATCTGTTGCGCGGCGCGATGCTGTCAAAGGCTGCGGTAACCCATTTCTACATGTGCGACGTACAGCAGTCAAAACGTCTAGCCCGGGATCTTTTAAGAGTCAAAGCCCCAGGGGCCCAATGGTTTTTTCCCGGGCATTTTGGTCCAGCATTGCAACGACAAACGGTCTCCGATTGGGCGGCATCAGTGGAGTAAACCCACAATAAAGAGTTGACGAAGCTGCGACTCCAAAGGTACACGGTGGCCGCAGGAAGGGGGGCACACGATGCCTTTTAAACACCGTTTTTTGGCGCAAATCATCTCTTTGATAGCCATGATCCCAACCATGAATCTGGCGGTTCAACCAGCCCGAGCCGATGATTCTGGTGTCATACTGCCTCCTGAGTTGACTCCTCCCCCCTCCATCCCGGCGGCGGTGCCTCCAGGGTTGATGCCTGCGACCCTCTATGTCGTGATTGGTGGTAACGGCACCTGCACCTTCTCTCAGCCATCGCCGTTCTTCGCGAATCTGCAGAGCAACAACCTGTTTTCTGGCTTTGAATCATGGTTGGTCAAGCCTGGTTATTTGACTCCCCAGGATAACGTGATTTTTGTCTGCTATGAATGGCTTAGCCCCATGATGCGGTTTTACGATGTTCGTTATCAGCCGGTGATGACGGCCATTCATGAGGGGCAGCTGGATGAACTTGTCCTATCAAGGGCTTCCGGTATGGCTCGGATGGTGGTCATTGGGCATTCCCACGGTGGATGGCGGGCCATCAAGTTGGCGGCATCGCCCTATCTTGCTGCCAATCTGCCGCTGCCAATCACGCTGGTGTCGATCGATCCTGTTAGCCGTATGACTTGTTTGAAGCTTCGCGAACCCGGGTGTCGCGAGGCACCGTCGGATCTATCTTGGGACGAGCTCCGTTACCTCAATACGCGCGTCCGGTGGCTCAATGCCTATCAGGACAATGGTCTGTTGCTAAAGTCCAGCGCCATTGCCGCAGCGCATGCCAATATTCCCGTGGTGTCAAATCATGTGGCCATCCAAACCGATGTCACAGTGTGGCAGGCTCTGGTGTCTTGGGTCACCGCGCTCTGATCTCAAATGTCACATTTGTTGACACTCCTGGTTTTTTTTTGGCTGATTGGTCAGTTAAAAAGTTTATGAAAACAGGGTTTTACAATCTCCCGTAGGGTTTTCTCGCGGGTGGCATAACCGTTGCTTATCACTTCTGTAGTGAGTCTCGTCACCCATCTTTACTATTTTTGGAGGTTTATCATGGGATTTAGAGCATTTGCAGCTGTGGGCTTTGCGGCAATCACCAT
>JBILMN010000290.1:0-2901 GCA_044375465.1 Oligoflexales bacterium
ATTTTTGAAGGAAGCAGCATCATGGAATTTAGTAAGATTCATCCGTTGAGATTTGCTTTGGCCGCAGGGTGCTACGGAGCATTGCTGGGTATTTTTGTGACCGCAAGTGCCATGTTCGGCTTACCTGGCTTTGTCGAGTTCGCCAAACAGCTGGAGTCATTTTATGGGCCGTGGGGTTACTCGGTGTCGTGGTCGGGCGCTTGTGTCGGCGCACTATATGGTTTTCAGGAGGGTTTTGTGCATCTCGGACTCCTAGCTTTGATCTACAACAAGTTCCTGGCAATTGGGGTGCCGTAAATAAAAATGGAAAATGGGGACAGTCGGGTGTCCCCATTTAAATTATTTTTTTCCGGCGGCCTCGGCTTTTGTGGGCTCGTGTTCCGGTTTGTAGACGAGGATGGGTTCACCCTTTTTGAGGATGGCTTCCTCGGTGATGATGACTTCTTTGAGTCCAATGGTGCCGGGAATCTCGTACATCATTTCAAGCATGGAGCCTTCCAGGATGGCGCGGAGGCCGCGGGCACCGGTTTTTCGCTCGATTGCTTCTTTGACGACAGCGCGCATCGCACCTTCGGTGAATTTCAGTTCAACACCTTCGAAGGCGAAGAGTTTGCGGAACTGCTTCACAATGGCGTTCTTGGGCTCGCTGAGTACGTTGAGCAGGGCAGACTCATCGAGTTCTTGTAAGGCGACAACGACGGGCAGACGGCCAAGGAATTCGGGGATCATACCGAATTTCATGAGGTCTTCCGTGCGGACCTGCGACAGGAGTTTTGTGACGTCTTTTTTGGTCTTGGACTGAATGTTGGCGCCAAAGCCGAGGGAGCTCGTGTCAATACGAGCGGCTACGATATCTTCGAGGCCAGCAAATGCGCCGCCGCAGATAAACAGAATATGAGAAGTGTCTACCTGCAAAAATTCCTGCTGCGGGTGTTTGCGTCCGCCGCGTGGGGGAACGTTGGCGATGGTGCCTTCGATGATTTTGAGCAGCGCCTGCTGAACGCCCTCGCCGGATACGTCGCGAGTGATGGATGTGTTCTCGCCTTTGCGGGCAATCTTATCGATCTCGTCGACGTAGGCGATGCCTCGCTGAGCGTGTTCCACGTCATAGTCAGCATTTTGCAAAAGCGAAAGAATAATATTCTCTACATCTTCACCAACGTAGCCGGCCTCTGTGAGGTTTGTGGCGTCACTGATGGTGAATGGTACGTTGAGAATGCGCGCCAGCGTCTGAGCGAGCAGTGTTTTACCGGAGCCTGTGGGGCCTACGAGTAGAATGTTTGATTTTTGTAGCTCGACTTCGTCAAGTCCGGGCATTGGAACTTTGTGCTTGGCGGCATCAAGGCGCTTGTAATGATTGTGCACCGCTACAGACAGGGTCTTCTTGGCCTGATCTTGACCAATGATGTAGTCGTCGAGGATTTTTTTGATGTCTTTTGGGTTCGGGATTTTGGCCGTTGGAGTGCTAATCTGTTCTTCCTTCGCGGCCTCCTCGATCAGAATTTGATTACAGAGGGCAATGCATTCGTCGCAAATATAGACATTTTGTCCAGCGATGAGTTTCTTGACGTCACGCTCGCTTTTTCCGCAAAAACTACAGCTGTGTTTTGAACCTTCTTTCATCATGCCCCCATCTCCTTCGTATGATGCGTCCGCCTCGTCATGCGCGGATCGTCAAGCTCTTTTCGCAGTCTTCACCTTACTTCTTTTCGTTCTCGCGTCCACCGGCGACCACTTGATCGATGAGCCCGTATGCTTGAGCCTCATCAGCGGACATAAAGAAATCACGATCGATGTCTTCCAGGATCTTTGCCGTTGGCTTGCCAGTCAGGTCGCTGAGGATGCCGGTCATTTTGGTTTTGAGTTTGATGATCTCTTCGGCCTGAATCGCAATATCCGTGGCCTGACCTGTGGCTCCGCCAAGAGGTTGGTGAATCATGATGCGGCTATTTGGCAGAGCGTAGCGTTTGCCTTTTTCGCCCGCGGCCAACAGCCAGGCTCCCATTGAAGCACACTGACCAATACAATACGTGCGCACGTCGCAGCGAATCATCCGCATTGTGTCATAGATTGCGAGACCAGCCGTGACGCTGCCACCGGGAGAGTTAATATAGAAATGAATATCCTTGTCCGGATCGGCACTCTCGAGAAATAGCATCTGAGCGATGATGATGTTTGCGATCTCGTCATATACGGGGCTACCAAGGAAGATAATCCGGTCTTTGAGCAGTCGTGAGTAGATGTCATAGGAGCGTTCACCGCGGCTTGTTTGTTCAATGACAATAGGTACCATGGGCATAACTAAATGTTCCTTCCTCTTTGTTCTGTCCGCTAACGAAAAACACATCTCAAAACACGCACGTTCTGTCTCGAACCGCATGGGGCCTGCTCGCTGTCACCAGGGACTCCCCTTCGAAGTTGCAGGAATCTTTAGGTTAAACGTGAATTCAGAACCCCGCAAGTGCCGAGCGGCAACAAACGGTCTCCGTTTATCGGGAGAACCTCGCCGGGCATTAGTTTGCCGGTGGTGAAATCTTTTTTTGCTGTAAGTAACCCCTGACGAACAGTGTGAAATGTGGTAAATTTTCAGTTTTGTCCGACGACATGTTTTGTCGGCCTGTTTATTTGTTTTCCTGTTTAAATGCTGCGCGGCCGGGGAGGACGATCCATGGAGACCACAACGAATCGAAAACTGATTTTTAGCGCCGTCATTACCGCGGCGTTCTTGGCTGGCCACAGTTGCAGGACCGTCAAACCGACACTCGCCCCTGGTCTCAAGGATGCGACCCGTCCGCAGGATTCGACCAATCCCTTGCAACCAGGCAATGGTTCCAGGCAGCTCACCACCGAGATCCTCCAGTGGGTGATTGTCAAACCAGGCACTCCGCCTACAGGGCCGGT
>JBILMN010000291.1:0-2900 GCA_044375465.1 Oligoflexales bacterium
TGGCCGTCAAGATTGTAGGCCCACGCATGATAGGCGCAACGCAGGACGCGACTGGATCCCCCCTTGGTGGCAATTGGACCTCCGCGGTGGCGACACACATTGGCAAAACACAGAATCTGCTGTTCTTGATTGCGAACGACGACGATGGGGCGCCCCAAAATATCGTCCACCAAGTGATCGCCAGCGTTGGGGATCTGACTCACGTGACCGACATATTGCCAGGATCGCGCCAGGATCATCTCACGATCGGTGACATCCATATCCGGGGACGTAAACCATCGTGCGGGGATCGTTTCGGCCTCCTCGATCGGAACGATCTCCATGTCACGCATATCTTCGGCGTCAAATTTATAGCTCATCACGCATACCTTAAAGCGGTTCAGATCGATGGACTAACACGGTTTGGCTTATAGAGACAATGCTTCACGGATTACTTGCAGGCCTCTTTGAATGGCTTGCCACCTGCACGCTGCCCACTATCAAGAAGGTAATCAATCTCCTGAAACGTTAAAGCCATGGGCGCAAATGAACAATCGGTTTTTACACCTGTCTTGATCGCCGTCTCAATTCTGCTGATGTATGCGGAATAGTTATCTCGTCCCTGGTGGTAGGCGTAGTCATGATTTTGTGCAAATTGTCTGATCACATCTTTAAAGTATGCCCCATCAAGACTGACCACATTCTCGATATGTCCGTATTCAGCCGATGTACTCCAATTAAATGAGCCACTGGCTACTCGCTGACCGTCCACCACAAGATATTTGGCATGCATCTGTTTGGCGAGGGTGACCCTGGTGTTAAGACTGAAAAACTTGACCCTGACGGCGACATTTTCTTTGCCCGGAAATTCCAGAGAGTCCAAAAACCAAGGAAAATCAACCTCCGTGGAACATGCTTCCGCATACTCACTGGCGCATTCTGGGAGGACTTTCTTCTTGCGAATTGACACGGGCGCATACTCATCTTGATTCACCAGGATCTCGATCTTAACTCCGCGCGCTGCAGCCCGTAACAGGGCGTTATACACTGGCCTCAGAACGATTCGGGTCGACGCGATCTTGATGGATGATTGCGCGCTGTCGATCGCCTCGGTGATGGTTCGAGTCAGCGTCCAAAGTTTTGGTTCAATGGTCACCATGCGTGAACCGGTGATTTTGAAGTTTGCTGTATTAAACGCCGCAGCCGCACCAGACTCAATGGGTATGTCACGAGTCGCCATCACATCAGGAAACCTTGTCTCGCCGAATTCATCTGACAATCCCCATAGCGTATTGAATTCTCTTTGGAACGCCATGGCCAGTCCGGACATGCTGTGAACAAATAAAATAGCCTCGTCGTAGTTGCGCATGGAGCCCAGAGACCAGTTTGCGGAACCGGTGATCAGAGCTACCTCGGACGTTCCCGCGTCGATCACAGCAAATTTGTGGTGAACCTTTCGGCCACCCGAGAACCAACGCACATCAAGCCCCAATTTTTCGAGGGCGGCACTGCGAGACCTATTATCCTCATCGCTTCCATAGCCCTCAAAAATCACGCGGATCCGCAGCGTGCCGGACGTCAGTTTCGACTGCACTGATTCAGAGGCTAAAGCCTGCATCACTGGACTCTCGTCGGTGACATCCATACTGTACATGGCGATATCGATATTGGATTTGGCGTTCAAAATTTCCTTAGCGATTTCATCCAGGGTCGGATCCAGAGGGTGAAACATGGCCCTGATGCCAGAGACTGACAAGGATTCCAGCGACGCATTGTCCGTGTGCGTCACAGGCCGAAGCGGCATACAACCGGCGAATATCGCCAATAAAATAACTTTCGCAAAACGCATCATGATCGACTCCCTCAAAAGTCAGTTGCAGACTTCCACATGGGCCCGCAGTTTTCGGCTCGCGCGCATCAAAATTCTACCATATCCGCTTACATGACATCGATTGTGAACATCGATTGTGAACATCGATTGTGAACTTCGATTATCAAAATCAATTGTGGATCTTAATTCAAACTCAGGAGGCCCTCATGAAACTCACGACCATCTCCATTCTCGCATTGACGGTCACGGCTTGGACATCAGCTGATCTGCGTGCCGCAGAGGCTGTGCAACGAGCCATGTTCACCGGGTTTCAAGCCCTGCCAGACACTTCAGCCCAAACCCATGCTCGAGATCGCGAGCGCGAGGAGCGTTATGCTGCCTTGGAATGCCAAAACGAAAGGATCTTTGCCATCGTGAATTACTACGAGCACGGATTATTTCGACTTTCCTGGGGGCTGGATGACCAAGTCATGGATGATGACATCCCGGTCATGCGACACGACTGGGGGATCCGAGAAACCTTTACGGGGAAAGGAATCATCCTTGATCTGCCAGAAAAATCACCCGGAAGTGATATGACTCCGCGCATCGGCGCGTTGAGGGTTTCCAACCCGATCCCAAAATTATGGCGCGGGCTGCGGTGTGTTTTGCATGGAGCAGACTAAAACCAATCAGGGGGCCATGGGCGCGATTTTAAGCGGTTCTTGCAGCGGCGCGATCGCTCGTTTGGCCTCCGCATCAATCATCTCATCCACCTCAGCGGCCGTCATTTCATGGAGATCCTTCAGGAAACTAAAATCAATGCCTGATTGTCTTTCCACCCGCGCCAGAGTCGATAAGAATGGCCGCCAAAGCGACTGACGATTGGCCTCATCAAGGCGCACCGTGTGCTCGGAGTCATAGCAAGCCTGTTCGTGGTCCACCACAGGGTTGGTGCCGCGGCTCGTGACATTCGGGAAATCTACGACAAAATAGCTCATAGACTCCCGTGGGGGCGCATCCCGCGATGCGGGCATCAAGACGGCGATCTTAAAATTCCTTAAAGGCACCTTGATGTCTTCATTAGGACCAATGGCGTGACCTTTCGGGT
>JBILMN010000111.1:0-9691 GCA_044375465.1 Oligoflexales bacterium
GTACAAAATATTTTTTTCTTTTTTTTTTTGCCTAAATTTTGGTTTGTTCAAACCCTATGCGATTCGGTGAAACCATTGGTGTCGAGGGGCTTGGAGGATTGATGGTCGGTTTTATGCACAAAACCTGTGGATAAGTTTTACGGACCACTGTTTTGACCACTGTTTTGACCACTGTTTTGAACTGTTCTTAAATGAGGCGATCGGTGACGGGTGATCGCCCCATAGCGTTCTTTGATGGCCACTGTCTGGTCCTGAGAGTTGCTCAATATTTTTTAAAAATATTCATCATTACCGGTAATTAGCAAGATTCCTGCGAGAGGGGGTCAAGCGCTGGGCAGATTTTGCCGATAGAGGACGGGTCAGTAGGGGAAGAAGGGGTCTTCTCGTAGGGGTTGTGGTTCTGCGATCTGTGGATACAAGGAAAGGTACTATGTTTTCATCGTACGTATCAAGGATGATTTTTTGCGGGTCAGGACTATTCATGGCAGCAACGGCTGTCAGAGCCAATCCATTCTCTAGCGTCCCCGAGGTCATTGAAGAAACCTTTCAATCAGTACAAATGATTCCATCGACACCCGTGGCCACAGGGTTTTTGGGTGGTGCGGGGATGTCTCTAAGTCCCTTGGAACGACATGTGATTGTCAGAAAATTTTTGAGTGATCATGGTTTGCATCCGTCACTGCAGCTTGTTGCCAGGCCTTCTGACTCGTCAGACCCGGGATCAATGGGTTTGGCTGGTGCGTCAAACCTTCTGGTGCATAACTATGTATTGCGAGCCGGAGCCTACGAGGTCTGTCAAGCATCAGTGAGATCTGTTCAATTTGCTCAAGGTGGACTGCGCATCCTTGGGGCGACACCCGTCGTTGATGCCGTCTATCCATTGACAGATGATGCCTGGGAGCGTCGTGAAGAAGCCGTTGCCCTGGCCGCAAGGCAACTGCGTGACCAGGTGCCAGGGGTTGGCTCATTGACTTTGGTGAATGCTTCCCGCTGTGTCTATCCGGTCGCAAATGAGTTGAAGCCCGCTTGGCGGTTGGTCCTGCGATCCGGAATCACGCCGTATTTGATGTTTGTTGGCTCTGAAGGCATTTATGAGGGAGATGTCCTTGCGTTTGACGCGACAGCCACCGTTCGCGCCTATGATCCAAATCCCTCGACGGGTACGCTTAAAGACTATTCCATTCCTGTGAATGGTGACGGTTATATGACTAATGAGTATTTCACGACTGCAGATGGTGGATCGAGTGGCGTAGGACGCCTACAATCCGCCTCCAATACGTTTACAAACAATCCCAGTAGTAGCTTCTTCGCCGAACAGTCTGTGTTTGCTCACGTCTATGAACATTTCATATTTACCACGCAGTCGGGATACACATGGAAAGGACCAAAACCGTTGACGGTCAAAACTCATGTGACATTTAGTGGCGGCAACGTCAACAACGCACAGTACACCCCATTTGACGGAACGTCTGGCCCGTTTATTTATGTGGCAGATGGCGATGGCCAGACTCTGAAAAATCTCGCCTTTGATGGCGATGTTGTCAGTCATGAATTTGGCCACCACGTCGTGTTCAGTTCGATTACAACAACCTCCGGAGAATCCTTGGTGCTGCACGAGGGATTATCGGATGCGATCACGTTTATGCGCACCGGTGATTCTTGTCTTGGAGAGTCGATTTGCCCTGTTGGCAGCTCGATTTGTCAGGTCGCTAGCAAATGTCTGCGCAGTGGCGCCACCACGATGAAATACAAAGATAGCACCTATCAGTCTTTGAGCGGATCAGCGCACAAACAAAGCCAGGTCGTGTCAGGGCTATTCTGGGATCTTCGCCAGGGTGGGGCGATTCCTGCGAGCGACGTCAATAAGCTCCTGATGACCGCCATCACACTGTTGCCAAATAATGCGGATATCAAAGCTTTGATTACCGCGATGTTGGATGCCGACGCTGCGGCGTTTGGAAAAAAATATCAATCTGCCATCACAGCCGCGGCATCAGCAAGGGGCATGGGAGTCGATACACTTGGAATAGATCTTAACGCTATTGACGGCGTCTTGAACGAATCATCGAACAGTAGTACGAAGTCTTCGTCGAAGACGGGATTTCTTGGTCTTTGCTCCATTGGTTCCGACTCGTCATCATCCGGGTCCTTTGGATTGGTTGTGCTTGTGTTGCTGATTCCTTTGATGGTGATGATGGTGAGTTTTGCTAAACACAAAAAAATGGTTTTGGTCAAAGTACAAAAAAAATAAGAGTTTTATTCAATTTTCGCTTTGATGCGACCGGCTTTCGAACCATGACGCAGGATCAATTCCGCTGGAGCGGCGAGCACCCGCTTCAGGTTCTGACGATTTTTCCGAAACCCCAATGGTATCCCGCAGAATCAGGGGTGGATGGTGTTAAGGCGTTGGACATTAACATTTATACGGCACATCGGCATGGTTTACCTGGCCATAGTTTCGCATACTGTGATGGCGGAAGCAGGGCTTGAGATTGTGCCTATCGCAGTATGGCAGGGCAAGCCTGCACGGCCCTGGAGTGCTGACCTATTTGAGTCCCTGCGCGAGACATTGCCGCAGCAGCCCATAGCCCATGCCGTCAGCGCTGCTCGATTGATTCAGCCATCAGGTGAGCAGTCTGAATTTCGCTTTCGCTTTGCGCAGATCGTGCGACCCGGAGACGATGTCTTGATGCATTTTGCACCCTGGAAATCTATTGCCGAAAAATCTGGCGTCGCGATGAAGCTGGAGCCAACCCTATTTGGAACGCCCATGATTGCCGACGATTGTCGTTTTGATTGTGGTTTGGAACTTGGCGTGAGTGCATTCTCTCATTCAGAAATTAAATCGATGGTTCAGGTTTCGGTGGGCACACTGGCAGATCGAGGTTTTGGAGCCGTTCGTGCCGTTTATTTTGATCAAGGCGTGGTTGCGCCCTCCGAACGTGGGGCGGCGATGGTCTCTGGGATCACAGAAGACTGGTCGGGCGTGGAGATGGGGCAGATGCAGAGTAATCTTGCCCGGTTCCCTGTTTGGCAATGGAACGATCAACAGGCTAAAGCGTTGAATCTTGCAAATACAAACCTTACGATACAGGATCATCTGCGTCTCGATCATGTCCGCTACGCGATTCATGCTGAGATAGCGGACATGGAATCGTCAGAGGCTATTATCACTAAAGCCATCGAGGTCTCAAAGCGCGAGGGTCGCGTCGTAAGGCTTCCCATCGTGTTTAATGTGGAAGATCTGATTCATACCCATCGTTTTGTCTCGGATGCCATCACTCGGGCCCATCAGCTTGCGACGGCCGCGGGAGTGAAAACTCCGTCGCTGATACCACTGAATCAAAGCTGGGATGTTTCAAAAATGAGGCCTCAGGCGTCGGCAGTGGCTCTGGCCCCGGGTGAGGCCGAGTTTTTATCCACTGATGAGATCAATGATCTCAAAGCGATGATGGAAGGTGTCGATGGACCTTCTGAAATGGAACCTGTTCATGGCACGTCCGAGTCAGAAAAAATAGCTCATTAATTTCATCGGCCCGCAACTCGTCTCCGTTTTCTGCATATTTTTACCAGTAATTTTGCGTAAGATTTATGAATCATGCCTCGATGTTCCAGCAATCGTGCTTCTATATTTTCCCAAGTCATGAAATATCTCCCTTCCCCCAAAAAACAAATTGACGGCCATCCGTCAAAACAAGACACAAACGGAAAAACTGCCTTGTAGATATCCAAATGCTGATGGACTCAAAAGTAGTGTCGGAGCACCCTCCAAGATGATCTTTATCTGTAAATATGTAACAGGGGTGTTCTGAATTTACATATAGACAAAGTGTCGCTATGACGGAAGTGAATTTCAGGAAATCTTTTGTTCGAATGTCAGTTTTATCGGGCATCATTCACGATCCTCCTGAATTGCGGTCATGAACAAGCTTTTGAGTATTTCGAACTGGGAAGTGATGATGATAGCGAGCCAGGGTTACCAGCCATCGGTTAATTGCAGCTCGATATTCGCCAAGATTGGAGGCATAAAAGGGCCAGTTCTTGCATAGATTTTGATGATAGTGCATTGTTTCTTCAGATGTCCTGCACTGGGAAAATGTGACGTGTCGGGCTAACAATCAGAGATGCGAATTTCCTGGAATGATATGCAGAGGGCGAACCAATAAGATGAGTCAGATTCTTCTATATAGTGATTTTAGACCAGGCGTAAGCTGTCTCATGGATGATGAGCTCCTCCGCATGCTGGCTCATACCTCGTGCCGCTTGGGTTATATACCCTCTGAGTCAGATCTAAGGCGGCGTTACTTTGAGAAAATCTGTGAACGGTACAAAGACATTGGGATTACCGATGTGATGTATTTTGATTTGGGTCAGGAATTTCGTAACGAACATATTCCTGAGCTTATGAGTTGTGACGCTATCCATTTGTCAGGAGGTGACCCGGAGAAGTTTTTAACTCTGGTCAAACAGCGAGGCTTTGGGGAGTACCTCAAAAATTTTCTCAAAAAAGGCGGAGTCCTCTGCGGCATCAGCGCGGGTGCTATGATTCTTACGCCGTCTCTTGGGTTATTCGGTGTCGACTCAAAAAAACGTGCGTCCGTGAAACCGCTATCTGCACTCAAGATGGTAGATTTTGAGTTCTTCCCCCACTTCAAAGAAGACGGCGCCACCAAGCGCGCTCTAGCCGACTACGCAAGAGCTAGGCAAACGCGCGTTTATGCATGCGATGACGATGGTGGTCTCGTGGTTCGTCAAGGCACGGTGACGACGGTCGGGCGTGTGACCTGTTTTGAGCCGCGCTGACGTCAATGATTCCAGTCTGTTGCGGGTCCGTGCTTTTCGATTCGAGAGGCAGCGGTTGGCTGGATTGTGGAGGCTCACCACTCGCTACCGTTCCGAGGCATTTGAACGTATAGAAAAAACAAGATGGGTCATCTGCTTTCGCTCAGTTCATTTGCTAAGGAGGCTTAATGGCCCTAAAATCTTGATGCAGATTCATAAGGCTGACGTTGGGTCTCTGGTTTGTTTTAGGAGGGGCATTTCAATGCAGATGGGTGCAATATCGATCATACTGGCCAAACGTCCACGCAATGAATACGGCACAGTGGCGTTAACTTTACGCGACGGTCAATGGCAGCTTGATTGGTCCTTTATCGATTAATCGCCACGACGATTCAAGCTCGCCTCTTGTCTTGACTGCTTATGCGTTTTGTGGATGATTTCTTATAACCACCTAAAAACAAAGGATATTTTTTTTCAAAATCGCCCTTAAGTTAACTGATCCCCTTACCGAAGACCTTATAGTAGGGGGAATTGGCCATGCGTGGATGGTCCAATCATAATCAATCCTTAAGTTCGCTGAGGCGTCGGGCACTTTGGTGCCTAGCCTCGTGGATAATGATTCCTCTCATCTCCATGGGACTCCTAAGTGTGACTACGGCCTGTACATCATCAGTGGATGTGGAAAAAGCAAAAAGCCTCAGCAAAACCTCAGGTGCGGAAAGCACCAAACTTGCAGAACAGATCGCCGCGGAGATTGCGACGTTGCGCGATTTTCTGAAAGATCCAAAACTTCCTGCAGCACTGGTCACTCAGTATAAAACTGAGGTTGATACAGCAGAGACTGACGCCAGCGATCCGCAAGTGACGACGGATGGCTTAAAATCCATCTTGGCGCGGCTTCAGCAGATGGAATCGACCATCATTGTGCTTCTTAATGTAGGCACCACGTCTCAATCATCGACCACCCCGGCTGCGCCCGATAAACTCTTGATCACCAATGCCCTGGGCGCTGGTGGTACCGAGGTCACAACGCAGTCGATTACGGTCAACACATCGCGAACCTATTATGCGGCGTTGGTGGATGCGTCTGGGACATTTAAGCGGAATGTGCAGGCGATTTGGGTTTTGTCTAACAATGCCTTCCCTATGACGAACGTTAATCCGTGGCCCACACCATCACAGAGTATCACATTCACGCCGTCCATGCTTGGAACGACACTGGTCCAAGCCTACTTTGTGGATGACTCAAAGATCTCTGACATCACCGGAATGATCACAGTCACCAGTGATAATGTGGCAGCAAGTCTTAATAAAATATCCGGTGACGCTCAGACGGCCACGGCTGGTGCATCGCCAGCGTCTTCGTTGCGCGTCCGGGTTTTGGATTCATTTAACACAGGGTTTGCCGGGGCTAACGTGACGTTTTCGGTGGTTTCCGGTGGTGGAAGCATCAGCGGCTCGTCGACCGTGGCAACGGATGCTAATGGCTATGCTCAGACGACGGTGACACTTGGCAATACGGCCGGCGCCAATGTGTTCCGTGCGACGGTAGCGTCGACGTCGCTGACCCAAGACTTTACGGCTACCGGTACGGCTGGCGCTGCGGCGTCCATCGCCTACACGGTACAGCCATCAGGGGGCCGAGAATTTCATGCGTTCACGGCGCAGCCTGTAGTCGCAGTCACGGACGCTCTTGGGAACACCGTGACATCGGCCGCTGGCACAGTGACACTGTCTCGTCAGTCAGGAACTGGAGCACTGACGGGCACATTAACCGCAACACTGTCCGGTGGTGTGGCGACATTTACGAATGTTGGTTACAACAAAGCAGAGTCAGGACTGGTGATTCGTGCCACCTATTCGGCCATGACAGCCGATACCGCTTCTCTAACCGTGGCGGCTGTGCCTGGGAAATGTCAGATGCAAACGGGTGTGTTCTCGACGCGCAATGGTGGCTGCTATGATGCATCAACAGGTTTGACATGGAGTGCATTATCCTCAAGCTCCATGTCGTGGCATGATGCCGTTTGGGATACAAGCTTGGGCGGTAATGCTTCGACGCAGGATGCGGGCGATTATAGTCGAACGAATGACTATCCAGCGATGACGAAGTCATGCGTCGGTAACTGTGATAATTCTACGGTTAATCATTGCCATGATCTGAATGAGGGCGGCCAAACTGATTGGCGGACGCCATCATTGGCTGATCTTACATCTGTTCGCACAAGCTCATTGTCGGAGGGCGGTGCGTTGAACTTCCTAAACGGTGCTGCTAATCAAAATCTATGGGCAGCTGATACGGATACTGGCACGACTGCAAATGGTCTGCAGCTGAATCTATCAGGAGGCTCATCGTCTGCAGACAAATTAACGACCGCTAAGGTCTACTGTGTACGTGGTAATCGCGCCAATGCTAGTTATCTATCGGTGACGTCCGCTCCCGGGACAGTGACTCTCAATACCGTAAGCCAGCCATTTACGTTGCAGGTCATGGATGCACTAAATAATCCGGTCAATATGCAAGGACAGGTGATGTCGATGACTACAAGCCTCGGAACCTTCGGGGGCACGATTACCGGACTGACATCTAACCGCGACGGTCAAGCGGTGATATCAGGATGGACCTTGGGTACACCAGGAAATGCGTCGATTACATTTTCAAGTAGCGGATTTGCATCCGTGATTCAGACGGTATTTGTCGGCGGAACTTCGGGCCACACGTGCAAATTCAATGATGCGAATTTCGCCACGGCTGATGGTGGATGCAAACACCTGGCGACGGGGTTGGTGTGGAGTCGCGCTTCCTCGGGTAGCTGGTATGCTGCAGTATGGGATTCTTCACTCTCTGGCAATGCACAACCGGATGTTTTTGATGGTGGAAGACTCCATGATTATGATGTGGTAACAATGTGCGACGGCGCGGGAGGTCGAAGCGCTGGATGCGATAATGTTGGCTCTGGTTCAGGGGTCAACGAAACTGGTAATTATTGCCACTCGTTGGTGGAAGGCGGTAAATCAGACTGGCGGATGCCTACATATGCAGAGCTTATCAGTGTGTCGGGATCCACCAAGGCCGGTAATTATTTTGACAGTGGTGTCAGTTTCGGTGGCTTGGTGGGTAGTTACTATTGGTCAACCCTGCCGAACGGTAGCACCGCTGCTTGGAGAGTGGTGCTAACGATGTATAATAGCCCGGCAACTGACTATAAGTACAACCCGGCTGGAATTGTGTGCGTCAGGCCTTAAGTGTATTTGCTGATGTTTCTTAATTTGTTAAATGCTGGTAATTCCTCTTGTCGTCTTAATAATCCTCAGTGTCACCGAGGCCTGATAGTAGTTTCGTAGTTTGCGTCAGACCTTGACGATGCCCGCTCGTCAGGTGACAATCAGAGTGCGCATTCTCGCCTTGATGTGGACAGCGCACCGTCACGGCTGGAGAATCTCGCATGGCGATTTACGTATCTGCTGAGATCGAGCGATTTTTTCGCCGCGGTATTTTGCAGTATGTCGCAAAATTATTTCGGAATTTTAACCATCGTAACATCTGTATTTTTAAAGTCGTCATCTAAAGTAAGAATGCGGCAATTCTCAGATTTTGCCAATGCATATGCAAAACAGTCGCCAAGATTGAGTGGAAGTCGAATGCGCGCGTCCGCTGCAATTTCTGCTTGATTTTTATCTGGAGGAACAAATCTAATGCTGGAAGTTAGCAACATTGTTCGCATCCCTTCATAAAGTTGGGGCTGTCGGTCCTGAATAAGAATTAGAGTTTCTGTCAGGTTGACTGTCGACATTCTTAGCTCAGCGGCGTGATCTTTCAAAATTTTAGCGATACTAGATCCGTAGGATTCATTAAAAAAAACTGCTAAAAGTGCTGATGTATCAATCACCATAAATCTTCCATTCTACCAAAGGTCATCTTCAGATTTAAATTTTCGAGAGGCTTTCAACTCAGCTTTGAGTCCGGCACCGAGCCAAGAATCAAAATCCGATTTTTTGGACACGTTCAACATAGTGACTAGTTCATGTAAAGCCATGCGGATAGCCTCGGACTTTTTATGAATACCGCGCTGGCGCATATACTTTTCTAAATCCTTTTTGAATTCTGGCGTGATATTTAAATTTAGCTGTGCCATTGCATACTCCTATGTTCTAGCAAAGGATCTGATCACTTAAATGTAGGACATGTACATGATACATGTCAATACCTGTATTTATTATGTATATCGCTGATGCTGTTTTCAGTTCAATTTTTCATTGGCGACGGCGCGCCGATTTGAGAGCTTATAGGGAGTGAGTCATTCCTGGAATCTTCCAAGAGACTCTAAGGGAGGTGTGTCGAATTCTTCAGATTCCTTTTTGACTCCTCGAGTATAACTTTCATTCTTGCGTTTACTTTTTCCAAACGGAATTCTCCCGCCTGGGGAGTCGCCGAAAAAAATCTCAGGCGTTTGACATTGCATTTTCCGACTCCTCGAATTCGAGAGAGAACGAGTGTTATATTAAGGTTATCTCAGGGGCACGTATGTCTTAATAAGGCCCGTCAGATCTCTGTTCTCAGACACATTTATTAAAAGGTCTATGTGGGCTGTATCACCCGCTTCAAACACTGATAATTTGTTAAATGGGGACAGTCGGGTATCCCCATTTAAAATGGGGACAGTCGGGTGTCCCCATTTAAATCGCATCCACTAACTCCGATGGCTCATCTTTCGGCGTTTAAATGGTAAATGGGGACAGTCGGGTGTCCCCATTTAAACCGCTTCAAACACTGATAATTTGTTAAATGGGGACAGTCGGGTGTCCCCATTTAAAACGGGTGTCCCCATTTAAAATTAGTAGTGATAAGATTGGGGTCCAACGAGATCGCTCATTGATAAACATGGAGTCATGGCTTGTCTTTTTATGT
>JBILMN010000292.1:0-2889 GCA_044375465.1 Oligoflexales bacterium
TTTGCGCCAGCGTCACAGAAAACTGGCTATCACCACTTTTCAACGTCACAAGACCCTCGGCACTGCGTACAGCTCGCACTACGCAGTTACGAACCCCCGTCGGCAGCTGCTGATCAGACGTTGCTGACGGGACAGCGGTCAATGCGCTTTCCGCTAAAGCTAGTTTTTTTGCGATCCGAGAAATCTCATCGCTCAGGGCGGCATTCTCAGCTTGTAAAGCGGCGACTGCCTTCTTTCCAGTGTCGTCTTTGATCGCTGCTTGCACTGATTTTTTTGTTTTGGCCTCGATATCTTGCAGACGTGCCAGCTCTCTTTCATACCGCCCAATTTCGTCGTAAAATCTTTGCAGCAAAGGGCCCACCACATTTTTTCGCGGTAGATGCATGTACACATGGGGCATGAGCCGTTTAGCCTGCATCCGCCCGTCTGTCGTCGGTTTTGCAGCGCCCACCGCAAACACACCAAGCCGCATGCTATCAATGATCGCAAGCAGATTTTCAAGATTCAGCGAGTAGCCGTGCGGCTCCAAATATCGTGCTGCCACATCAAGAAGAGTGTCAAATAAGACGCGATCAACGGAAACGGCGATCTCCGCAGTCGCATCATCAGACCACACCTTCGCCAATGACGTGTCGATCGCCGCATGGGAGACATCAATATCGCGCGCATCCGTAAACACGCCCGCCGATTTTTGCTTTGCACGAGGGTCGCTCATTTTAAATATTATCCTTAAGAATTCCGCACCTTGCAGATTCGATATCGGACGTTTTTAAAACTTCTGAATGAATCAGGTGCAAATGACCAAAGGTGGGTCACCAGGTTCGCCGACAAGAGCCGAAAATATCACGTTTTTTTCCAAGTTTTTGCCATATCACCCGTTATTTAGGGTGAAATCACAAGCTTCGCTGCGCTCAGGTCGACACGCTGCGCTCAGATGATTCCTCAATCAAAGCAATGATGGATAAAAAATCTTGCGGCGGGTCAGCCATAACTTTCACGGAGTCTGCACCCGGCGCTGGCGAGAATTCAAGTTCGCGGGCGTGGAGCATGTGGTGTGTCGCGCCAAGGGCTGCGACATCACTGCGAAGCTCATGCTTCACATGCTGTCCATAACGTTTGTCACCGATAATTGGAAGACCCTTCATTTCAAGGTGAACACGAATCTGATGACTGCGACCTGTTTCCGGATAACAGACAATCCACGACGCGCCAGAGGCTGGATGGTACGCGCGCTCTTCGAAGGTGGTACGGCTTGGCTTACCTCCGCTTTTGACCTCACGAACCAAACCGGTCTTCTTGTCAATCTCTGACAAATAACACTCGACTTCAAATCTTTTGGCACTGGGGCGACCGCGACAAAGGGCCCAGTATGTCTTACTCAATTGACGCTGCCTGAACTGGTCCGTGATCCATGTGGCCGTATTGGGATTGGTCGCAAACAGCAGAACCCCTGACGTCTCTTTATCTAAACGATGAAGAAGGATCAGTTTTTCACGGTCGCGACCGGCTTTCTTGAGCCACTGACGGACGCAAACCTCAGCGTGCATCACATCCTGATCCCTCGTCGCCTGACTTGGAAGTCCCGGTGGCTTATTTATTGCGATAACACCATGCTGATCATAAAGAATATCAGTGGGAGCAAGCTCAAATATTTTTTGCCTGGATTTTTTAAGGCTATCAAGACTGAATTCGACACGCACCTTGTCTCCCCGGCGCACCTGCCGGGACGCAATATGCATTCGTTTGTTATTGACGTAACAACCACCCACATCGAGGATCTGTCGCACCTTACGACGCGATACGTCTGGAAGCATCGCTGCCAAAAACAAATCGACTCTCATTTCATGCTGGTCTGCGGCGACAATAAATTCCTTACGGGTGAGAGCCATTACACCGGCCTGTACAGAATTTGAAGGGTTTGATCTTTTGGCACCCATTCTTCCAGTCGACTGCGCAAATAATCTTTGAGTATCACAAGCGGCGCATTCAAATCATCGCGGGTGGAGAGCAGACTCCAAAGCGCTATGCCAAGATGAGCGACACTGTAACCTGAAGATATTTTGATAAAGCATCCGGCTATGGACTCACCGGCAGCGGGCAGTGTTTGCACCATCAAAAGTCCATCGGCACCCTCTTTTGCCAAAACACGCTTTTGTCCTGCCTCGACAATATCTGAATCAAGACGCCTCTGACCACCAACCAGTCTCGGGTTTTGTAGCCAGAGGTTTTTGAGACTCGCGGCTGGCTCAGAGATATCGAGAGCAAAACGCTCATACATATTGACAATCGCCCGTACCGGCATTGCCGCGACAGGGAGGCCGCAACTATCCGGCACCCATGTCAGCTTTTCGCTCGCCTCTTTGCCGACGAGCGCCTGGATCCGTTTTTGCACCGGATGATCCTCGTGCCAATAATTTTCGCTGGGTGCCGTCTCCTTTTTTGCTGCTGCAAGCATCAGAAGATGCTTACCTGCACAAGGATGATGGAGTCGAGATGCCGTTTGTCCAGCGGCACGCATGACACCTGCGACGTTCGGATCAAGCGGCATGGCACGAGGACACACCAGTTCCGACTCCGCAGCACCTGTTTGTTGAATTAATTTGTTCAATTGCTCCATGTGACCAGGCTGACCGCTGTGGGATGCAAAACCCATCGCCCAAAATGACTGTTCTCCGTCAAATCCCCCAGTTGCCATGGCTTGCCAGGGTTTAAGCAGCGACCGCGTCACAATCACCGTGGCGGCATCATCGCCTCCGATCGGGTGCCCTTGATGCTTTAGCGCAACAATCCCGTGGACCACCACCTCGGTGATGCCCTTGCGAGTGAAAGCGAATATCGGTTTGGCATGGATGAGGTCCGTCACGAGTTCGCTCCTGCAGCGGTTGTCGC
>JBILMN010000112.1:0-9652 GCA_044375465.1 Oligoflexales bacterium
GGATTGATAAGGACTCTAACACGGAGATAACACGGCTGCTCTCCAGTAAAGGAGCTCCGACCCAAAGGCGAAAGATCCTATCACCTCGAGCCGAAGGGGTCGGGTCTTCTGCGCTCGCTGGATTGTCGTGACGGTCTGCATGTATAATGTATTATAAATATTTGAGATGACACGGAGTGTTATATGATCAACGGGTGCGGTATTGGATGCAGATTTGGTGCTGGATTCTTGATTTTTAATTTGGCCATTCCTGTGCTGTTTGGAGCAGAAGGCCAGCACAAGCCAATTCTGATCGCAGAGAATGATGACAACGCCGACAAGAAATCAGCTCCGCGCAAAAAAAAGCAAAAGACTAAAAGTAAGAAAAGCTCAATAGACTTGGATTCAGAGGCAACGTCACCTTCAAACTCAAAGAAAACAACAAAAAGTTCGGAAATAAACTCTGACTATGTTGCCATTGAAAGCGGTAATATTAACATCGATACGAACTCTCCTTTATCTGGTTATTTGGTCAAAGGTGCTCAGATTCCTAGTCGGCACGTGGATCTTAATTTAAATCTACTAACGGGTAGCTTGAAGGGTGGGTCTGAGGAGTTCGCAGTCTCTATATCGTACTCAGGGACCAAGTTCGCTGGTGCGGTGGCGATGCCGTTTTCAGAGAGTCTTGTTGCGGGCGGCGGGCTTTCCTATCAGTCGACAACAGTTAAGGCCGATTTTGCTGGGCTTTCATCTTCGACCAGTAGTTCTTCCCAGGTATTTCCTTTTTTTGGAGCGCTCAATGTTTCAAAGTCATTCAATGTAGGCTTAGCCTTTAGTTATAATAGTGACTCCTCGAAGAGTGATAGGACCTCGGAATCATACACCTATCTGACGTTTGCACCTGCCGCAGGTGTCCATTCAGGAACTTATGAGGCTAGTTTCAGTTACCAACCGCAGGTGACAGCCCAAAGTAAGTCTAGTGGCGACTCCGAAGACGAACAGGCATCTTCAACTGAAAAGATTATTGGATCACTATTGATTCTACACGGGCGTTTTTTGGTCTCACCGGGACTATTTGCTGGCGGAGGCTATGAGGCTTCCGACGATAAAAGCTCAAAAGATACGAGTTTTCAATTTGAGGGTGGGCTGAAAAATGCCTCATTTCAAGGAACAGGTGGGATCCAATTGAGCTCAACCAAAGCCACAACTGACTCTGGATCTGCATCTAGCAGCACATTGTTACTTCTTCGTGCTGATTTACTCGATGCGCGAGGTCTCCCCAAGTTTTATGGATCATTTTCCTACCGAATGGCTAGTCAGGGCGATGGCGAAAGCAAACTAACAGGATCATTGCTAATCTTTGGTGCTGGTGCAAAGCTGTTTTTTTAGGTTTTTCGATTCCTTGTATGGCAGTCCACGGGCGATCTCCTGCATCGGCGCTAGCGGGGTGATTTATGAATGCCGACTGGACTGCAATCAATATAGTCGAAAAAACCTTTATAACCCTCTTTACCGTCCTCCCCGACCGGCCGACCCACCACGACCGCTGTTGCATCTGAGTGTAGGTATATCGCAGGCGACGCAAACGCAAACATGGTGCCTGTATGGCGCGACCGGTTCATTCCAAGCTCCTCATCAACCCATTTTGCCAAAGGCGGCTGCTCCCATTCACCTTCGCTGTAGCACCAGTCTTTCGGGCGATCAAGCATCGGACAATGATCGCTATGGGGACACGGATAAAGGGCCTTATAGCGAAGTTCACACATGATATCTCGTAGCTCCATAGTCGGACGCGCCAGTTGCTCAAGAGCTGGCTCTGCGATAAAAACCAGACGTGACTCCTTGCGCTCGATGTGACCCGCAATGATGGATAGAAGTTTGTGTCGTACGGTTTGATTACGCACTAACTCATTCCAGACATATCCGAGTAGGTAAATGTGGACCGTCTCTTCGCCTGCGCGCGAGCTGAATTGCTTTGGATCAAGGTCTTCAATGACCTGTCGGCTAACTTTGGCCGTTTGCCCCACCGCGCCTGCCAATAACTTTGTCGCATCAAGAAGGGGGTCACTCCCGTCAATGAGAAAATACTCGCCCTCGACGTTCAGCGCCAGGGACATCGCTGCGGTTCCGCAGCCAATGTCGTAGATACGTACTTTTTTTGTTTGAGTTTTTTCTTCGATCTATGGCGGGCATCTGAGCGTTGGTAAAGCTCGCTGGCTCTTGCCATGTTGGCGAGATGAAACCCGAGGAGATAGGCGACCACCGACTGCTTATTGGTAATTAGTTTGCGCGAGAGTTCGTCGCTTCGCTGGGTGTAGATTTCCCAGATGTCCTGGACGACAGGCTTTGCTAATTTGACTATGGCTTTGAAGATGGCGTCAGCCCGACGGCCCCGCGGATCAAAGCTCTTTGGCAGCCCGAATATAGGACATTGCTGGAATACCAAAACGACCAACTTCATGGTACTGGGTGAGGTTTGTACACGGGGCTGGCGTTTTTGCAACGTGAAAACGGCTAATCCCAATGGTTGGCTTTATCAGGACGAGCCGCGACAGGTGGCTGAGAGTGCCGCACTCATGAAGCTTAAGTACGTGGTCATCATGATGGTTGATCGGGACGATCTTGCCGATGGAGGCGCAGCCCATGTCGCCAAAGTGATCCGCGAGTTCCGTGTCCAGAATCCCGCCCTGAGCAAATGCGCAGCATTTTGAAATCCTCTTTTGAAGGCGGGGCCATTCCAGGCGCTCACGACGCCAACTTGACGCGGGAATTGCTCTAGGTGTCAGGTATCAATTTTCAATTTTGACGATCTTTTTTCCGAGTTCCGGGAAAAACGGAACCCTTTCCAAAACCGGGTCGAAAGTGAAGGTCAGGGCATCAATCCTTCCGATGTAATGTTCGGCGACGATCGCCCCGAAGAATTCGCCTTTATTGCGGCCATAAACCACCGGTGCGGACGCCGCGATACGCTTGTAGCTGATGGTGTCTGCCGCCGAAATTTCCTGTGCTGTCAAGGCGGCGTAACCGGCCTTGGCCATGTCGGCTTTGATTTTAGCAGTAAGCTCGGCGCCCGTTCCACCGCGGAAGGAGCGGTTCTTGACATAGTCATGGTTGAGGCGCGCTTCCATTATGCTCGGTTCAACGTGAAATCCGATGTATATCGCGCTCATCAGCTGCAGTGCTGCGACGTCGGGTGCGTCAGAAGGGGCCGAGTTTTTCACTTCAAGGTTGTTACGCACAAAAATAGAGCCAGTTGCATATATGCGGCAGCCTTTCGTGGTCCTGATTTTCGCGTTGTCGATCACGACAGGACCGTCGTAAATATGGGCTCCGTCGCAAGAGATTTCGTCGGAAAGGCGAAGGCTGGTCGCAGAAGCGACAAACCCCGATTGCGTGCCGGGAACCTGTTTCGCTTTCGGATCAGCTGCGTCGTGCGAAGGCAGGGCTTTCAGTTCGCCAGCAGCCATGATGATACCTTTGCGAGTGGCGATTTCGATGATTTCTGATGCGGAATGGGGAGGCGTGATTTCAACTTTGGCTACTTCGCGGAATTTCTTGGATTCGGGTCCCCACGTGAAGTGGGGCTCGATGCAGCGCCGCATCGCCTCCAATAAGTTTACGGACCGGGTTGAAGTGAGCTTTTCTGCGGAGTCCATGTGCACATCCGCCAAACAGTGACCTTTCGCCGCATTTTCTCCTTCGATCAGAGCCGTGGCTCCGGTGGAGTGCTTGATTTCTGTTTTTGGTATAATGACGTCGCCTTTGATTGAAACCGGGCGAGTCGGATCTGTCAGGGTGTTTAGCATGGATGCCATTGCCTGGTGCTGCGTCAATTCGTCGCGGTCGAAGTTAAAATCGGTGATGATATTCGAGTCGACTTTGGCGTGGCACAGGGCGCAGCCAAGGTCGCGCACGGCGAAAACCGCAGCCTCTGTCGCGTACTTCGACTTCGTGGAACTGCTGGAGAAAGAACTTTCTGAGCATGACTGGGCGAAAAGCAGGATTGAGGCCGCCAGACTCAAGGGTAAAATTGGAAACACTCTGCCAATCATGGGATGAGGATCGGTATTCGGCGCTATAAACTTAGTACTTTTTAAATCACTAATGATAACAGCATTTTAGCGGGAATTTTATCGAGTCGAGTCACATCAACTGTCACCGAAGAGTTGGTAACTAGGCGATTAGAATCCGGCTATGAATGTGAACACCAAACGTAGACGTTATTCTGAGGCATCCAAAGAGGCATTGGTTCAAATCTGGAAGTCGATTAATTACATGGCATCGCGTCGACTAAAAGTGGCGTTTTCAGATTGGCTACCAAAATATCAAGGATGTAGAGAGCTGGTTAAAGACGAGCTGTTGCGGATGAGTAGTAAAACAATGGATAGATATCTTAAAAGTGCCAAAGCAGTTTTAAAATGCCGAATGAATACCGGCACTCGACGTGGTTTACGTAAAATGGAGGATTGTCCCGGGCGGAAGTTATAGCGATGAAATGATTATTGATGCCACACTCTCCAAGTTCTGCGACCTGATACCCATGGAGCGCTACTGCCAAATGGCGACCATGCTAGGTCTTCTTTGCCTGCCGCCCCATAGCTTAATAGTTACTTGAGGAGGCCATAGAAATGACGAGTGAGTGGATCCATTACTATAAAACCGTGAGGTTGCATAGCGCTCTCGGATATATTGCACCGCTGGATCAACTCGAGGGGCGTGCTAAGGCGATTCATGCTGCTCGGGACGCCAAACTGGAGGCAGCACGTGAACAACGTCCCATAAATCGTGAATGGATTTACGAGCAATCAATGGAGGATAAATTGTCACCATCCGAAATCTTTGCAGATGAAAATAGAACGCGATATGATAAAACCGTTTCGTCAGAGGATAGGGCAATGTTGGGGAACAACCTGAGCGCTGATGAGTGCCTGGAAAGCGCAACGGACTTTGGTTTGAAGCTGTGGGAGACGGTATAGGTAAAGCATTAAAATGCTTTTTAGGCCCTATGCGTTAAAACCCCAGGAGCTCGAGGGCAGAGCCCTCGAATTGTGGGGGGAGTTTCCACTGTGGTTTCAGCAAGAATTTCTCATTGCCGCTGAGCCAAAACACGACATAGATTGGGAGCTTTTTCCAAGTGGACACCCCCGAAATTAAACAGACGCAAGATCTGTCTGAAAATACAGGATCTAAAACTGCGCGCCCTCCGCAATTTGATTTGGTCGGGTGTCCCCTTTTACACATTCAAGGATTTTCTATTGTCGAGGGACTAGTCGCACTCGGGCTTATGGGAGTCCTCGCGTTCATCATACAAGACGTAATTCGGTCAACCACCAAGATAACCAAAGATGCCCACGAAGATACCGTAGCTCAATCTTTTGAAAGTTTACTGAGAGGACAGCTTTATGAGAACGCCGCCAACCGTCTGAGAACTATTGCGACGCCATACCCGGCAACGAGTGTCTGGAGTGGCGGTGATTTTACGATTAAATCCACTGGAACGACCGATTTCACAGCTATTGGTGCCGCGCAAAATGCAGTTGCCCAGAGGTTTATAAGCACTGGTACTGGTGCGGGAAACGGCACCGCATTGTTGAATGTAACGCCTGGCTGCACACCCAAAATTGACGCAACCGGGAAGCAAGTACCAAGTACCACAAATGGCGCGCAAATTGGAAGCGGATGGTGTTGGGATGCAGACGATTGCAGAGTTACAACACCATCCCCTATCAACGGACCTGGTTTTGGTCGAATAGAGACGCGAACGCCGCTCAACGCAATGTCTGCCCTCCGACTAATCAACAATATGAACCGAATCAATGATGTGAAGTCCGGTGGTGGAGCTGATTCTGTGGAAACATACGCACTGCCCATTTGGCGAGCTTGTATGAACGAAAGTATCAGAGGCGTAATTAATATTCTCAATCGGTATGGGACGGGAGAGTCGCTTGGTGTTATCAATGCTGCAGCAGATAGAAGCCAGTGCCTACCACTAGCTGGTTATCAGGGTTATGTCCCCCTGCCAGCGTCAACTGACCCAACTAATGACTTTGCGAAAGCAAGCCTCATCAAGGAGGGACGCATGGGGTTTTACCGTGCCGAACTTTGGAATTTTACTGAGCAAAGACGGATTGCATGCGATGATCTCGAACGCTGGCTTTCTGCAGAAGTCCGAGGCTACCGCATTAGTTACACACTGATGTGGGTGCGTAACAAGACACTCATGGCTAAAACCGGTGTTTTAGACGTTTATGATCGCTTTCGATAGTGCGTATCGTGGGAGAACAAATGCGTAAGATACGATTAACGAACAGAGAAGCTACAAAAGAGGCAGCATGCCTCATTTTGTCCGCGCAACTTGGGTTGTCTATTATTGAGCTCATGGTGGCACTTGCCATTATGGGAGTGATTGCTGTCGTTACAGTCAATGTGACAGAATTTAGCATAGAGAAAATTAATGAACGATCGATCCTTTCCGAAAGAGGAAGCAGTGTAGCTATGCTCGGCAGGCATATCCGAAAAAACTTCCGTTCGCAGACTCGTATCGACCCGTTAACAGGGGCGGGGCTGCATGATGCTATCGTTTTTAAAAGAGCAACTGATCCCCACAGTTTTCTGATTGTGGGTAGGCGACGGGATAAAGTCACCTTTTCTGCAAACAGATATCAAACAGTGTGTGAAGATGCCCCTGTAGCGTCAATAACCTATACGCCACCGCCTGCAGATTTTTGTCCTGGTGTCGCGCTGCTCGCATGTGGAAATGGCCAACGACATGTAATTCGACTGACTTATTACTCGAACTATAGCGGAGATACGTCGACTGCAACAAAGATGCAAAGCATTCCAGCTACCGGCTCACGCGCGCTGGATGAGATCTATGCGGCCGCACTTTGTATTCATGATGCGAATGCCGATAAGGTTAGGCTGAGTCTTGCTTTCGGTTCAATAAATAAAAAACGTCAATATACTTGGAAGTATGAAAACATAGAGGCTTGGGATGACACAGGCCGGGCTACAGTAGAGTTTTTAGCAAATTGATCGTACTGTTAGACGACTTCTCAAAGGCGGCTAGAGATGAAAAAAGACCTCTCAAATCAACACAAACTATCTAGGATTTTTTTTGGACTAGTGAAGCCTACGTTCGTAAATTTTTTTTCAAATCGCAGCCCTCACAGTGGCGCTATTTCACTTGCGACAGTGCTTGTGATAGGCGGAATATTATTTGGCTCGGCAACAGCATCCTATAAATTTATGTCGATGCGTCGAACACAAGGAAAAAGTCTTGACGGGGATAGGGCTGAAAATTTTAACAGACGGGCAATCCTCGTATTTCAGACCCAATGGGAACGTGGCCATTTTATGCTGCAAACCAATCGACAAAGTCTAACGGACCTGCCTATGTTTGAGACCGCAGCCCTAGTGGAGCGCTTTGCGCCGAACGGTAATCGGACATGGCGAATTAAAAGTAATAAATTTGAGCTTTTTCACTGTCCACCAGGTCACGACTACGATCCAAATCCAGGCGTCAACTTACGTCCGGAAAATGCGACCGAGGCAGATTGTATTAGAAATAACATCGCAATCAGATCTGTTGTTACACCAATCGAGCTAGATGCTTCCAGGAATACCATCTTGATATCTGCTGAAACAACAATAAATTCCGCGACTTTGACCCAAAATGCGATGATGAGCGTCCCTCAGCATCAAACGATTATAGACAGAGAATGCAAACTATTGACCAGTACTGACAATGCCAGTTGGTCTGAGACACCATCCGTTTCCATCACGGCTAATTCGAGAGTGTATTTCAAGCTTGAGTTTGCCCCAAGGCTTATGAGGGACCTACGATATTTTCACGACGCTACTGAATATACCATCACAGCCGCACAAAAAGCGTCGTCACCATTGCTTGTTGATCATGTGTTTCCTGCCGCTGGCGGTCCATATGGTGTGGACATAAAATTCACTGTGATTGGCGGCGCTCCGTGTGAGCCTTCAGTTAAGGTGAATGTGGCAAAGCCACCCGAAAAGTGCAAATGGAGCGATCCCAGCTACTTTGAAGATTACACGGTGGATGTGTGCGTCATAAGTCCGTATGGAAGAGGGCGAGTTGCTTACTCTCTTGGCACAGCTGGACTTCGAGTGGGTATTAACCAGGGAGATCAGGCTTCGCTTGCTACGTGGTCTGGAAACTACCACGCATGTTTACCCACAAATGCCCAACATTGCCGTACTAGAATATTTGCTGCACCCGTGAGCTACAGCACTCTCACATCAACAAATAATGATGGCTGTCTCCAGGCCAAAAATGGATCTCTTAAATCGAATGAGCCGTTATACATGCTCGCTAAGTTTGAATATACCGATCCGCCCACCGGATCAAATGACACGTGTAAGGTCACCGTTGTTAGGATCAGAAGCCCTCAGGACGGTTGTTTTCCCAAAGGCATAAAAATCAGACGGGCAGATGGTGGTCTAGTCGCTGTTGAGAATGTTCGCACGGGGGATCTATTGTGGAATCCGCATTTGGAAAGACCTGTGCGTGTCAGCGAAGTAATTGCCGGGATGGAGCGTTCGCCGCTGTGGTTGATCAAGACCCATGCCGGGGACATTAGGCTTACTGGTAATCATCCAATACTGACTAAGCGTGGAATGGTTCCCGCCGACACAGTCGTTGCTGATGACATTATTTTGAGTGAATCAAAGCATTGGCTGATCGTTAAGGAATCCACACGGGAAATGATTTCTAAAGACAACAATTCCGAAGGAGAGATGGTCTACAACTTCATTGTCGATAACCCTTCATCCGACCCATCTCAATCGGTCGATGACACCCACGTGATTTCGGCCGATGGGATGATGGTCGGCGACTGGACTATCCAGACAATGAAGGACAAGTCAAAAAAATCTGATTCTTCACGATAGAACTTTGCAACACTGATTTATAGGCAAGTTAAGTCAAATTTTTTTGCCCAGAATTAGATGGAACGCTTATGATTTCAACGCTGCCGTCACCATCAAGGTCACTTTCCACAGACAGCGGAAATCATCGCGGTAAGAGACATAACCTTTTGATCCATCTCAATAATATCCAAAGCGTCTCTGACCACTGATCGATTCGCAAATGCTAAACACTTATTGATTGCAAGATCCACATCGTGAAGCCTGCACCCAAAGTCATCGTCTTCAACCACCGGAAAGTATCGGTAAGCTGAATCACGAACCGATTCTGTAGGAGATATACCCGAAAGTTGTGTTTGAGATATGAAACAAAAGCGGCGTAAACTTTCATCAAACTACTAGATCAGATGAGGTCTACGCCATGGGGACATGTATCGATATTAAGTGCGAAGTGCCAGAACAAAGTGCCAGAGATTTCTTGACGTCGATTTTAAGAGCCGGGGTTCAGAAGATGTTACAGCAGGCCATAGAATAAGAAATCAACGCCTACATCGCCTCTGTTAATGGCTCTACGGGCGAGACCACGATGATTCGTAATGGATATTTGCCGCAAAGAACGATCCAGAGCGGCATAGGTGACGTGAAGGTTTGCAGAAGTCATAAAAACTACTTTGGGAGATGTTTAACGCACGGCACATAAGATCCACCGGATACACCTTGCGGTGATCTTTGATCCAAGCGCACCTCACCGCCCGTGCTGCGCGAAGTACGCTGT
>JBILMN010000293.1:0-2874 GCA_044375465.1 Oligoflexales bacterium
CTTTGACCAGGCCTCAGCGTAAAACCAAACAAAGTCATTCAGCCAGCGAAATCAGGTGTTAGCGATCATCTTGAACCACCGGAAATGGCATCGCTTTAAAAGCTGCAAAATTCTGCTATAAATGCGCTTTAGGACAGTAAATTCAAAGCGTCGTCCAAATCACAGAGTGATTTGGACATGATCTGTGTACAAAATTTCTATTGATGTATGGCTTTCATTTTTAATTCTCTCTTTAAGAAGATTTAGCTTTGATTTTTTAGAATTTTGAGATGTTGACAAATACTGAGATTAATAAGCAATGACCTGGAAATAATCTTTAACTATGACTTCCACTTGTAGGTTTTGAGGCAAATCCGTCATGCTGCTCACGCGCATAGGTAATTTTATTTTGCCATCCTCGGACTCATAAATTCCAGAGACGTAAAATCTTCTTGAATTGACAGACCCAAGTCTTAGAACATAAACACCTTCAACACCTTCGCTTTGTCGAAGATCGTCAGAGATTGTAAATACAGTCTGTGATCTCGGCACTTTGACTGTAATGAGCCTACTTGCGCCAACTGAGGTGCTATTGCTGTTAAGACGCCCTATTTTTGCGCCCCGCACCCATTTGCCTTGCTCGTCTTGCTTGACCTCGTACATGCTACAGTTGATGTTCAAGCCATCACCCGCGGGAACATGATCACAATGGATGGCATGGTCCAGTTCTGAACTGTCGCCAAATATTTCCTTATTTCCATATTTAGTGCCGAATATCAAACCAAGTGCTTCGTTGGAGTAACCGAATAAATCGCTTACAGAGTCGACGACAAATTCTTTGAAAAGATCTGGATGTTTGTTAACGGCTGAAACAAATTCTTTATTAATCATCATTTGCGGTCCATCTTCAGCCATAATAGTATTTTCCATATGGCTAAGTCCAAGCACGTGCCCCAACTCATGTATCAGCACTTGCTTCAACACCAAGTTATCGCTTGCGTTCCAGAAGTGATCATCCGCCTTTGGTTCATCAGGACGAAGAGGGCCGCTTTCGGGTGCTAGGTAGATGAAGCCTGCGCCACGCATGTTGACTTCATCATATGAAGTTTCAACCGCTTTGCCGACGTAACGTCTGGGATCCCCTAATTTCGCCTGCTGCGCAGGGGAAAGTTTTCCTAATTGAAATCGTAAATGAGTCTGAGGTGAATCACATGAAACTTCGGTGAACGTCTGTGTTCCAAGCCTAACCTCGCGCCATGGCTTTAGATCTTCTTCCAAGTAGCGATCGTATTTGACGACCTGAAGCTTTGCTTTCCATGTATCAAACGCAAACTCAATTGCGCTTCGAGCGATTTCTTTTGACACCCCAAAATTCTTGTCATCCAAATCGATGCAGTACGTCACTTCTTCTGTGTTCTGCAAAAACCATGGATTCGTCTCAAAGCCATAGAGGTAACCACCAGAACTTGTGATGGTGCCTTGAGCCTGCTGGGAGGGCACGCTGTCATCGCCACCTGCGGACGCGTTTGGAGCCGGCGATGAACTGCTTGGCGTGATCGAAGCGCCAGCGCTACAGCCTGCCAAAAGTAGTGCCCAAAAGACATTATTTTTTATAATCACTTTAAACTCCTTAAAATATTTAATACATTACATGGATATTTAAATTCAACTGATTTTAATTAAAAACCAGCACCCGGGATTCATGTTATTTACGCAGCCCGACCAGGATTTGCTAGATTTTTATTATTATAAATGACATTATTTGGTTAGTTCTGCTAACAAAAACACTCCGAGAAGTGCTAAATGGATATCTATAAGTACAAAGATTACCGAAAGTTACTGAGAGATCGGATTCAAATGGAAGGCCGTGGCGCACATGGGCGCATGGCCGAGGCAGCCCGTTGTCAGAGCTCATATCTGTCTCAGGTGCTCTCTGGATCTTCCCAGCTCACAGCCGAACAAGCCTTTGCAATTGCAAGCACCTGGGGCCTTGACCCGGACGGGTTAGACTATGTGACAGGGCTCGTCCAGCTCGATCGTTCAGCAACTCACGAATTCAGGTTGCATTGGCAAAATAAGCTAACAAGCCTCGCGCGCCGCAAAGAACAATTAAGTGAACGGATCAGTACAAATCGAACACTGACTGGTGAAGAACAAGCAAAATACTACGCCACGTGGTTCTACCCAGCCATCCACACCCTGGCTTCCATTCCAAAATTTCGCTCGGTGGCATCACTTGCGACGAGACTTAATCTTACTCGCGACACGATTGCACGTGCCGCTAATGATTTGGCAGCCATGGGACTAGTTTCTTTTGAAGGCGAGGCTATTGTAACCATTGAACACAATGTTCACTCACAATCCTCCGGCCTCATGGTGAGCCATCACAATGTGTGGCGTAACATTGCAAACCAAAGGCTTCAAGATCGTACTCCTGGGTCAAACTATCACTACACAGCCCTCTATGGATTATCAGAAAACGATGTGAGTAGACTCAAAGATGTTATCGCGGAATTTATTCGCCAGACTCGGGACATTGTCGCACCATCCACCGAAGAGACGGCCGTCTGCCTTGCCTTGGATTTGTTTGAAGTTTGAGGATGGAGACCATCTACTCGTGCGATCATCCTGATCATTCACTAATCAATTCATTAGCGTTTACCGCACACTGTGGGGAGTCCATTGGCCTCCTCGGATTTGATCTTACTCAACCAAAATTTTATATCTCGAGCGCGATCCGTCGCCGTTGCATGGCACCTAGAGTTCATTTAAGAATCCGAAGAAGATCCTGGGTGGACAGAGACATCACCACAGTTTTGACTGAACAACGACTGATGGATCAAGATTGGTCTTCACCTCAAATTCGTAGCGGCCGCGCCGTCCAATCTCGATGGG
>JBILMN010000113.1:0-9618 GCA_044375465.1 Oligoflexales bacterium
GCGACGAGCTCTGTCGAAGCATCTTTGAACGCTCCGTCGCTGTCGCCACAGCGCTGATCAGCATGGCTCGAAGTCCGCGCTCTTCCAGCTCATGGATCGCAGCAATCGTCGTTCCTCCAGGGGTGGTCACCTGGTCACGAAGAATGGCCGGGTGCAACCCCGTCGACTGCACCAGGGCCGCGCTGCCAAGCACGGTCTGAGTCGCAAGTTCGAGCGCCAAAGGTCGCGGCATCCCCATTTTCACGCCGCCATCCGTGAGGGCCTCTATCACCATGTAGATATATGCCGGACCAGATCCTGATAAGCCTGTCACTGCATCCATAAGGGATTCCTTGGTCCAACTGGCTGTTCCCACGGAGGTGAAAATCTGATGCGCCATATCCATATGGGTCGTGCTGCACTGGAGATTGTGGCATAGCGCTGTTGCGGCCTCACTGACGGTCGCGGCAATGTTGGGCATGCTGCGAACAATGGCGCCACGAAATTTAAGGCGCCTGGCCAGATCATCTGTAGTGACAGCGGCGAGGATGGAAATCACCAAGGCGCCGGATTTTAGATGACCACCAATGATCCGAGCCACGGACTCAATATCTTGTGGCTTCGTACAAAGAATGACCACGTCAGCAGCCAGAGCATCGGCTTTGCTGAGTGTCTCAAGTGTGGAGACACGCGGTTGATCTCGGAATGGATCCAGCAGTTCGGGCTTGTGATCATAGAGGCTGAAAGTCATGGTTTCTGAGATTTTCGCATGGAGCAGGCCTCGGGCAAGAGAGGCTCCCATGTTGCCGATACCGATGATCAAAACATGCTGTGATTTGTTCATTGATTTTGACATCGCTGTTTTTGCAGTTTTTTTGGCTGGTTTGGCTGGTTTGGCTGGTTTGGATAAAGCCACAATCAACCTCCCTGACCTGTGACGCTGACGGCATCCACCACCATCCAAGGCATACGCATACTGCCCGAGACATCTTCGGTGACGCTTGAAATGGCTAGAATATTGTTGAGACATTCAAAAAGATTGCCCGCAATCATCGTCTCGCCGACGGCACCTTGATCCTCACCATTCTTAAAGCTGCGACTTGATTTTGCAACGCCCGAAAAATCACCTTTAATCGGATCGATATTGCCGGAGAACCTGTCAACGACCAGGAGATCTTGCCGCGCCTGCATCATCTGTTTCAAGTCCCCTTGACCGGGGGAACACATGAGGGCAAAAGGACCGCCTGATGTATGGGTCGATTTGGTTTTGCAGCGGTTCGCCGTGTAGCAATCATGTAAATGCGTCATCAGCACGCCATTCTTAAGGAGCTCTCGAGGTGCCGTTGGCAGTCCATCACCATCAAAGGACGTGGCACCAGAAAAATCTGAATGATGCGGCGCATCACTGAGATTGATCAGTTTTGAGATGACAGTATGGCCGATCTTATCGTGCCACTGGCTTTTGCCGTCCATCACGCTGGCACCCGACATATGATAGAGGATCGTGCCAAGCAGGATCTCCTCGACGGCACGCGGTGTCATGAGAATGGGGCCCTTGTAGGTTGGTGCCTTGACAGGGCGCAGGTTCTTGATGATTTTTTCGACGAAAGCGTCACACTGTCTGAGAGCAACATCCAGACCACCGTCCCAAGCGTAAACACTGCGTCCATCATAGTCGAAACCACTGACGTCGTTGCCATCGACGGCCATCCCCATGAAGCTCCAGCTCAGCGATGTTTGCGTCTCCGATTGACTGACCCCCAGGGAGTTATAGAGGCCGTGCCACATCGATGATGTGGACACTTCCAGGCGATCGAGTGCGATGCGTTTGTCTTTTGTCAGACGCGCCAGCATGGCTTGAGTGAATTCCTGTAAATCCCCCAAGGACACGGCACTGGTGCGATCATTCCACATAAATGGTAGCGGGTTCGCCTTCGGGGCCGCGGATTTATCTGGCATGATGAGGAATTCATCAGCAACCGAAAACTTGGCCAGAGCAAGCGCGTCGTCCACACTGGAACGAAGGGCTACGGGGTCGTAGTTGTTCAGACTTGCAGAGCCTTTTTTCTGGTCTTTGTGAACGCCTACGGCCACTTTCTGTGTTTCTAGTGTATTGGCGAGAGTGAACTGCTTATTCTCAACAACAAGACGTTTTTCGATGGCGCAGCTTGCGGAGATCTTGGCGCGGTCGGCCCCCTGTTGCTGTGCATATCTCAGGGTTTCCTGAGCCGCAGAAGCGAGTTTTTGGCTGAGTCCGTTGATGGTGTCTTTTGTTTGGCTCACGACTGGCGTCCTCCTACATTGATCTCGCAGCGAATGTAGGGCCCACCCGCGTCAACTTTGGCAGGTTGGCCTTTACCGCAATGTCCCGTTCCAAGATCCCACTGAAACTCAGTGCTCACGGCGTCCACGGTTTTGAGTACGTCAAAGGCAATTCCCGAAAGGGTTGCTTCGCGGAGTAGGTTGGTTTTTTTGCCGCCTTTGATCTCCCAAACGTGACCACAGCCAAACATAAACTCTCCATTACTATCGGCTTGGCCGCTTCCAGCCCCTTCCACCAAGTAGCCATCATCCATGGTCGCAATCATGTCAGCCAATTTGCTTTGACCTGGGACGATATAGGTGTTTCGCATCCGGATCAGCGGCTCATCGGAGAATAACCATGCCCGCGCATTTCCCGTGGGATTCACGCCAAACTCTGACGCCGTTTCGCGATTGTGCAAGTAGCTTGCCAGTTTCCCGTCTTTGATGATGATGGTATTTTCAGTCTCGATACCCTCGTCATCAAATGGCAGATTGCCGACGGCATATCCGGCAATGTGTTCGTTACCACTGTCTGCCATCGTGACCAAAGGACTGGCGACCAGCTGCCCGATTTTTCCGGCGGCGACGCTTCCTGCTTTGACAAAATCCGCTTCCACCGTATGACCGATGGCCTCATGACACAATAGCCCCACCACTGCGGGAGCGAGGATCACCTTTTTGCGTCCACCCTCCGGATATTTGGCATCCAGAAGGTCCACGGTGGTTTTAGCGACATCATCCACCACATGATCCAAGGTGGGGTGGCGGAACAGGCAGCTCCAACCCCCACTGACGCCAGCGCCTTTACCGCCAGTCGACCTTTGGCCGTCTTTCTCTGCGATAGCCGAAAGGGATAGTTCTGGCTGCGCGATCTGCAGGGAGCAATGCGCCCCGTCGCTTGTAACGATGGCTTTTTCCTCCAGATACTCCGTATAGCGGGCTCTGGCTGTGTGCATCCTGGTTGAGGATTTGGCGAGTTGATGCTCAAGTTCAATCACCTTGCCAAGTTTGTCGGCAATAGGCATGTCACGCAGTTCGGCGAATCCCTCGCCCGTAAAGTCTCTGACGCAAAGTTTGCCGGGGCGCATGGTGATTTTGTGGGAGCTTCCGCGGGCTTTGGCCAGTAACGACGCATTGGCTTTCGCCTGCTCAATGGCGCGCAAAATCGCGGGCTCACTGATATCCGCGGTCGCCGCAAACCCCCAGGCGCCGTCCACGAGTGCGCGGACGCCGACACCTTCAGTCACGGAGTGATTGGCGACATCAACACGCCCTTTGGTTGCGAGAAATGAATTGCTGACGCGCTTGTGCCAGCGCAGCTCAACATAACCTTGTTGCCGTTTGATCAGGTGCTCGAGAATTTGCTTCATGGACATAAAAAAGTCCTCCCATGAGGTGGAGGACTTAGTTTACCAGATTAAAGACCGTTTCGATTCAAGATTTCCACAAACAGCCTTAATATTTGCACTCAAATGCCGCTAATTGTTGGCTGAGTGTCTTGGGATCAGCGAGCTTGCTTTTTTTGATGATCACATTATGAGCTTGGCCGTTCTTGTTAACCATAAACATATAACAACCTTGTCCCTCATTAAGCAAGATCAGTGGCGTCCCCGTTCTGATGCGCTTTGGTACGACACAGGATTCTCCAGATTTTAATTCATAGGCGGTAATGCTCTCAGCCTTGCGATCAAAGAGGAGCTTTGGGTCAAACCCCATGGTCCCCTGAATGATAGAACCAAGGCCGCTCTGCCAATCTTCCAAACAGTTGCTGGTCGTATCTTGATCGGCTCTTCTTGACGGCGCATCGCTATACAACACACCATCTTTACTGCAGTATAGATCCGGATTATTTGGACATTGCGGGCGGAAAGCTTGTTTTGAGGCTGTCGAAAAAGTTGTATCAGCGCTCCAGCGGCCATCTGCCTTGATCAGTAATAAATCTTGCGGGGCCAATGGGATTTTGCATGGCAGTTTTGATCCGTCACAGCGGACCTCGTGAACCATGCTGGAATCCTTGAAAATCTGCGCTGCGAATTGGGTTTGCGGCAGAGCAAAATGGGGCGTCATGAACAAAGATTGATAACCCGTTGCTGTGCGCTCTTTATCAGGCTTTTTGTTTGCGTCCTGGTATACCGAAAAGAAATCCACACGACTGGGAGCTGCGGCAATAATTTTGCGATTATTGGCCATGATACTGCAACCAACAGCGGTTTTGTCTCCTGAAGATTCTTTCGATGACACCTCACAGGCAAGATAGGCTCCTGTCACGACTTGTGGGTCGGAGACCGTCTGATCGCCGTCAGCGTTCGCAGGTTCTTGTTTCTTTTTACTCTGGGGTGCCATGCCACCACTTAAAGAAGTTCCGCCGCAAGCTTGGAGAACAAGGGTTCCAAGCAGAAATAAACTGACTGAGCAATGCTGTCTCACGTGAGGCCCTCCAAATGCTTTTCGATACCGATTTCAATGAAAAGACCATCGGCATCATCAGGAGGCAGATTGAGAAAACTTGATCATCATACGCCAACACATTGATTTTAAAGGAAAAATAAACATCAAAGCCGGGGTGTTTTACACTCCAGGACCCGATCGCAAGGACCCGATCGCCAGGAGCACTGCATCCTGGCTTGAGCAATACCTCGTTCGAGGCTATGCTGAGGGGCTTATTTTTATTCAAAAATATCGGTGGTTTACCCACTAAAAATGCTTAAATTTCGATCATTGCCCGAGGTGCCCAGTGATGAAACCCATGTCTTTAGAAGTTGAGATTTTAACCTCCATCAATGAGATGAATCCCGACGGGTTGATCCTGGTCATGCCGGCGGCGGCCAAAGAACCGGCGCGGCTTGAGTCTGTTCTTGGGCTGCTGCCTGCTTGGTTAAAAGAAGATTTGGCGCCCATCGCGCGCAAGCGCAAACTTGAACCTAAATCAGGTAGCAGCCTTGCTATAGATGGGTCCGATGGAGTGCGCAAGACTCTGCTGTTCCTGGATCCAAAACTGCAAACGTTTGAGATATTGGTATGTTTACGCAAAGTGATGGATCCCGCCGTTTTTGATCCAAAGATCAGGCGGCTGGTTGTTGATCTGTCACACTGCGGCGCCCAAGGTGTCGCCATTGCCGATGCAGTGGTCTCTGCCGCGGCCGCAAAGCTTTACAAATTTCCAAAATACAAAGCCAAAGCTCAAGCCAATGCAAAGTCAGACAAAGATCACAAGCGCCCATCCGAGGACATCGATGATCTCAAGATTGGGCTTGTAGTGGATCGACGGCAGGTCAAAGCTGCAGAAGATGCCACTGCCAAAGCGCTCCAGGTGACAACCTCCGGTACAAATCTGGTGCGATGGCTGGCGAAACGAGCTGGAAATGACCTAACCTGCAAAACCTATGTGGATGAGCTTAAATCCATGGCTCGCGAACGTTCCTGGACATTTAAGCACCATGGTCACGATGCCCTGACCAAGATGAAAGCCGGAGCGTTTCTTGCGGTGGTCAAGGGATCGCCTCACAAAGATTATGGGATCATTGAGTTAAGTTACACGCCACGAGCAAAAACGACCAAGCACCTGGCTTTAGTGGGTAAAGGCATGGTGTTCGACACCGGGGGGCATAGCCTAAAACCTTCAGCCTATATGCTCGGAATGCATGGTGATATGGCTGGAAGTGCTGTGGCGTTGGCTGTGCTAAATATCGCTTCTCTCGAAAAATGGCCGGTGAAAGTCACCGCCTACCTTGCCATCGCAGACAATATGATTAGCCCACTAGCCTACAAACCTAATGATGTTGTGGCATCGATGAAGGGCACCACCATCGAGATTATTGATACCGATGCCGAGGGACGCATGGTCTTGGCTGATACGCTGCACCTGGCATCACGGTCAAAGCCGACACTGATCATGGATTTTGCCACGTTAACCGGAGCTTGTATCAGGGCGATCGGCACCACCTATGCAGGGGTATTTACGAATCGATCGGAGCTGCATCAAGATCTCATCAAAGCAGGCGTTCAGAGTGGCGAACGCGTGTGGCCATTTCCCATGGACAAGGATTTTGCCGAATGCCTTGAGAGTACCGTTGCAGATCTCAAACAGTGCCGCGAAAAAGGTGGCGTCGATCACATTGAAGCCGCGCAGTTTCTGATGCACTTTGCCGGCGACGATACACCTTGGGTGCATGTGGATCTCTCCGCCATTGAACACACGGGCGGACTCGGGCATGTGCCGACGGATGAGACTGGATTCGGCGCACGTTTTGCGACGACCTTTGTACGAAACTATTTTGACTTGAAGTCATGATCACTCGGGAGCTACAAGCTTTATGAAATTCGGATTCATTGTTGGAAGCCATCGAAACAAAAGTCAGAGCGCGAAAATCGCTGAATTTGCCAGTCAGATGTTGGTCTCCATGGATGCAACCACCAGCGTATACACGCTTGATTTGTCAACGAAGCCACTGCCCCTGTGGGATGAAGGTGTATGGAACAAGACTCCTTCCTGGGCTCAGGTCTGGGACCCCATCGCGCGTGAGCTGCGTTCGTGCGATGCGTTTGTCGTGTTGGCGCCCGAATACAGTGGCATGGTTCCGGCGGCACTTAAGAATTTCTTCTTACTCGCCTCCAAGGACGAGATCGGACATAAGCCCGGCCTCATCATTGCGGTGTCCAGTGGACGAGGCGGAAGCTATCCGGTGGCGGAGTTAAGAATGAGTTCCTACAAAAATACGCGCATTAACTGGATTCCCGAACACATGATCGTCCGCAATGCTGAGCAGGTTCTCAATGATTCTGCCGGTTCTGCCGGTTCTGCCGGTTCGCCGCAGGGGTTCACTGAAGAGGATGCGTTTACGAGATCAAGACTGGATTATTGTTTGCGGGTTTTGCGCGAATACGGCAAGGCACTGAAAATGGTCCGCGATTCTGGAGTTTTGGATTACAAGACTCACCCCAACGGATTGTGAGCAAACACCATGGCCATTCACAGCTATTTAGTGGCAGTCGGCAGTAATCTCGGAGATCGACGCGAGGCGGTCAAACAGGCTCTACAGTTGATCAGCGAACGCGGTATGACCATTGAGGCCGAATCAGAGCTCGTCGAAACTGCGCCGATCGGGGCTGCCGACCAGGTGTTTCTCAACGGCGCATTCATCTGTCGGGGTGATATCGATCCTGACGATTTTATGCGGCTTTTACTTGATGTCGAGGATCGCATGGGGCGGGTCCGCGATGTGCGTTGGGGAAATCGCGTCATCGATCTCGATATTTTATTGGTACGCAACGAAAACGGCGAGTCTATCGAGTGTCAATCCGCACTTCTCACGGCGCCGCATCCAAGGCTTTTGGAGCGCGATTTTATGCTACGACCAGCGGCGGCTGTGGCGGGGCACTGGGTTCTGCCGTTTTCCGATCAAAATCTAAGAGCGCTCTGTGTGTCCAGAGGTTGGCGCCCAACCTGGAGTAATTTAAAGGGCGACATTAAGCTTTGGCAGGCGCTAAAGGGCGATGTTTATGCCGCCACCACATCAAGACTGTGGTGGCCCGTCCTGATCATTGGCTTGCTGTGGAGACTTTGGCTCTCCAGTTCCGTACCGTTCGGCAATGACGAGGCCTATTACTGGGATTGGGGACGCAACCCGATGCTCAGCTACTTTGATCATCCACCATTTGTTTCGTGGATTGCGATGCTGTCTCGCTTATTGGTGTTCTCTTGGACCGAAGGCCCTCTGCAGGGGCGATTTCTGGTTCCTTGGATCCATTTGCTGACGACCTTGATGTTTGGCGCATTGGTCGTTCGTTTGATGCGACGCGTCTTGACCAATCTCGAGTCCCGTGCCGTGCTGCTGATCACGCAACTCGTACCAGCATTTTCTCTCGGCGGCATCATGTTGATGCCAGATGTTGGACTGATTCTCTTCTCCACTTTTGCAGTGTGGCTTGCGTTAGCGTTATCACGACGTGCCAAACTGCGATGGTGGAACGGACTCTTGCTGGGTGCCGTGCTGGGGCTTGCGGGCTTAAGTAAATACCATGCGGCATTGATCGGCGGAGGACTCCTGGGATGGTTATTTTGGACAAGGCAGGAGACTTTGGATGAAGAGTATCCTTTTTGGATTTGTTTAATGACCGCTGGCTTATGCATGATATCGCCGGTCATTGCATGGAACGCTGCGCACGAATGGGTGAGTTTTCGCTATCAAGGCAGCCGCGGGGTTTCGGGTGGTGGATTTGAAGTGGCCCGCGCCGCCCGGGCACTATTAGGAGAAATGGTATTTTTGGGGCCTTTAGTTGTTGGTGGTTTTTTGCGATTCATACGCCTTAAAACCAGACCCTGGGAGCATGACGCGGCAGTGATTCTCTGGGCATCATTGCCCATGTTGGTGGTGTTGAAATGCTTTTCATTTACGACACAGACGTTGCCACACTGGTCGATGCCATCGTTTTGGCTTTTGTGTGTTTTGATTGTGCCGGTCATTGCCGCATCAAGTGGCATTCGTTGGTTGGGACGTATTTACGGATTCCTGCTCTGTATCATGATCCCAATGATTCTGGCTCTGCCGCAATCACGCCGGGCGACCCTGCGTTGGCTTGGTGATCGGCCTGCGGGGCTTGGTGAGTTGACGCTTTGGGATGCGGCGGCGAAGGACCGCAATTTTATGGCCTATCTTTCCGATCAGAGTTGGTGGCGCGGAGGCGGTCCAAAACCGGCACCATGTCAGCAGCGCGTAACCTACGCAGCCCCCCGTTGGTTTACAGCAGCGCAAACGGCTGCAAATCTGCCTGGACATCCCGTGGTACAAAATATCGATCCAGATCACCTGTCTTATTATCATTTTCGTGGGCGCGAGGCCCTATCCGGTTGTCCCGTGCTGATGATCGCTGAGGCGGATCATTGGCGCACGGATGGATGGCCAGAGATTACAGCCATCACAGATCAAAAAGAATTTGAAATTGAAGGCCATCGCGATCGTCGAGTGATTGTGGGGCGCGGTTGGTGGCGATAGCTTGCTCTCACGATAGCTTGCTCTCACGATGGATTGATCCGCCGACAATCAAACAGATCTTTTGACGGATCTATTGTCAGATCTATTGTCAGATCTATTGTCAGATCTATTGTCAGATCTTTTGTCGGATCTTAGGGCGCATCGGCGCTGGCGAGGTCTGAGACCTTGACCTCGGTCCACATCCGGTCATAGGTCCGTATGGCCTCTCCAACATCCCGGAGCATCTCGCCTCGGGACTTGATGGCGGCAAAAGAGTTTATGGCAGGGTGGAACCTAAGTTCCTTGCCGAGCTGCTCACTGATGCTTTGGATCACAGGCGCGGCCAGGAGCTCTTGTGAAAACG
>JBILMN010000020.1:0-31325 GCA_044375465.1 Oligoflexales bacterium
AGCCACCAATGATATAACGCCGCATGCAAACATTCCCTTTAAATTAGGATCGTCAATAAATCCATCCACATCATTTCAAGACTGACGCAGCAACCGCCCGAGATGCACCAAGATGTCTTGACGCGGCAACGATTTTTGTTCAATTCCGTCAGCCATGTCTTTTAAATTATAGGTTCCCGCCTCCACCTCACTGGTGCCCAGCGTGATGACGTAGCGACATCCCAAACGATCCGCATGCTTAAACTGATGGCCGAGTTTTCCGGTCGTCAGACCGATGTCACAGGCCACGTGGTTGCGTCGTAATTCGGCGACAAGAAGTGACGCTGATATCAATGCATCTTCCGTTGCTACAGCAATGAAGACTGGGGTTGGAAACTGGTTTTTAATTTTACCCATCTCCTCGAGTCCGGCCAACAATCGGTCGAGCCCTATGGATCCACCAACGCCGGGCAATGATCGATTGGTAAAACGCTCGGCAAGATTATTGTAACGGCCACCACTACTGACGCTGCCAAATCCCGGTAAAGCGTCCAGAGTTGTCTCGAATACGACTCCCGTGTAATAGCCAAGACCGCGGGCAATGGAGAGATCGATCCGGACGGCGCCCCCAACATTGACAGCCACCGCTGCCTGAAGAGCCGCTAAAATCGTCTCCAAACGCTGAAGCTCTGCAAGTCCAACATCGTGACCGGTTAATAACCCGCGCACAGCGTCCCGATCTGTTCCTCCATCATCACCCTTAGCAAGCAGCACTTGAATTAATTTTTGAGCACCAGCTTCAGACGCTGATTCAATTTTAGACAGAAGACCAACCACACCCTCCTGGCCGATTTTATCAAGCTTATCCAAGGCAATCAGCGCCTCTGCCTCCCCTTTGGCCGCGATCCCCGGGAACACTTTGGCAAGCATCGCCGAAAGAAGGACACGATTGCCAAGTCGCATGGTAAATCCGCCCAGGTCAAATCCGCACAATATGCGGTAAAAACAGGCAAGAATCTCAATATCTGCAGCCACACTATCGACACCAATGATATCCAGATCACACTGACAAAACTCTCTGTACCGGCCTTTTTGCGTATTTTCGCCCCGCCAAACATCACCAATCTGCAGACGCTTGAATGGAAATACCAATGTCCCCTGATGCTCGGCGACGAAACGGGCAAATGGCACCGTCAGATCAAACCGCATTGCCACTTTGCGCTCGCCATGATCTTCAAACCTGTACACCTGCTTGTCCGTCTCGTCACTGCCCTGCCCCAGAAGCGTCTCAGCATATTCGAGCACCGGCGTCCCGATTTCCCTAAATCCGGCCAAGCGTGCATGTTCGCGAATCACGGCCTGAAATCGCGACCGCGTCTCCATCAGATCCGGCATGTAGTCCCGGAAGCCTTTTAGCCGTCGAGGCTCAATTTTTTTGCCTTGTGCTGTCATGTCATTACCTCAGACCCTTGTGAACCGTGACCATGCGTCGTGTCACAGCATTGAGCCTGTTAATATGGCTGTCGCTGCGCAAATGCGCAAGTCGAGAGCACGGATCTGTGATCCTTTTCTCGGCATGCCCGAGCGGCTTCGAAGAGGCATAGATTATTTCAAGGTAATCGTCTAAAATCATTTGCACTATTTATGTTTTTATTGGTTGAGTCTTCGGGAGGCATCTGACATGGGAATTTTCAATGTCGCGTTCGCGCTTTTGGCAGGCGGAGTCTTTGGTTACTTCGGATACAATTTAAGCCGCACGTGGGCCAAGATTCAGCTCGGCAAGGGTGCAGAAGATGTGCGTATTGACAACATCCCCGAGCGTATTCGTGAAACTCTGCTGTTCGGCCTCGTTCAAGCCAAGATGTTCAAAGATCTCACCGCGGGTGTGATGCACGCTCTGATCTTCTGGGGGTTCGTCACTGTCACCATTGGCACAGGAGAGACCCTGCTGTCGGGAATCATCCCTGGATTTTCATATAAGTGGTTGCTCGGTGATGGTCACTTTTATAACCTTTATCTGCTATCCCAAGATTTTGGCAACACAGCGGTAGCACTCGCCATCTCCTTCGCCATCGCCAGGCGTCTATTCTTCCCTCCGAGACGATTCCAGGGTCTATCAAAAGCCAGTCGTGTCGACGCCTATATCGTTTTAAGTGCGATTTTGGCACTCGTTGTCACGACAATGATCTATATGGGGGCCAAAGCCGGTCTTGCTAATGAGCACGCTGTGTCCCGCGACTATCTGCCGCTGTCTTGGAGCGTATCGAGCAAAATCGCATGGATCTTTGGCATCGAAACTCCTGAGGGTTATGAGCCGTTTTACAACGCTTGGTGGTTTATTCACTGTCTCGTCCTGTTTGGTTTCACGACATTTCTACCCTTTTCCAAACACCAGCATTTGATTTGGGTCTGGCCAAATATTTTCTTTCGAAGTCACAAAGGCCGCGGTCGACTTCGTCCCATGGAGTTCAAAGAAGACGCCGAAACATTCGGCGCCGGTAAGATGGAAGACTTCTCCTGGAAGCAACTGCTCGACGGCATGACCTGTGTGGAATGCGGACGTTGCACGGAGCAATGTCCCGCTAATTACACGGGCAAGCCCCTGGATCCACGCAAAATCATTCATCATCTCAAAGACGCACTCAATGACGCCGTCGCCAATCCAGATCCTGCGGGTCGCAAACCACTGATTGGCGATGATGCCGCGCCTGGCATCGTCCACCGCGACGAACTATGGAGCTGTACCACTTGCGGTGCTTGTATGGAGGCCTGCCCACTTTATATCGAGCACATTCCGGCCATTGTTGATATGCGGCGATACATGTCCCTTACTGAAGGAAACTTTCCAGCGGAGTTGGGGAACACATTTAAAAATCTGGAGAACAACTTCTCTCCATGGGCCATGCCACACAGCGACCGCGCAAAATGGGCCGAGGGACTCAACGTCTCCACCATGTCTCAACGCAGCGACGTTGAATACCTGTTCTGGGTTGGCTGTGCGGGAAGTTACGACGACCGGTACAAGAAAGTCAGCCGCTCCATCGCGAAAATCATGCAGACAGCCAATATCAGCTTCTCAATTCTTGGCACCGAAGAAAAATGCAATGGCGATACCGCACGCCGCCTCGGCAACGAATACCTTGCGAATATGGCCATTCAGGAAAATGTCGAAACTTTCAAAAAATACAATGTCAAAAAAGTCGTTACCGGCTGCCCTCACTGCTTTAACACCATCAAAAATGAATACCCTGAATTTGGTTACAAAACAGAGGTCATTCATCATAGCGAGCTGATTTCAGATCTCGTAAATACCGGAAAACTCAGCGCCGCTCAGGTACCTGCAGAAGCAAAATCCGTCACCTATCACGATAGTTGCTACCTCGGACGTCACAATGATGTTTATGAGGAGCCACGCAAGGCGATCACAACCTTTACCAAAGCTCCGATCAAGGAAATGGAACGCAACAAGGAAAAAGGCTTTTGCTGCGGAGCCGGCGGTGGTCGGATGTGGATGGAAGAACACATCGGCAAACGTGTCAATGTTGAGCGTGCACAGGAAGCCCTGAAAACAGGCGCGTCCACGGTGGCCACTGCCTGTCCTTTCTGTATGACCATGATGACCGACGGCATCAAAGGAGAGGGCAAAGGGGACCAAGTCGCAGTCAAAGACATCGCGGAAATTGTGGCCGAGTCATTACCAGGTTAAACCACCGAGGAGTTCGTCTTATGAAATTCAAGAGTGCTGTATCGATAGCTTTATGGCTCGGGTTATCCATATCTCGGCATGCAACGGCGGGCGTCTCGGCACAAAAACCCTATGAAGTGCTCCAGGCCACCAATGGCCTGACGGTTTTGGCGGCCCCCATGAAAAAAGTCCCTCTTGCCACCATTGTTTTGGTTGCAAAGGCGGGTGCCATGACAGAGACACCTGAGACGAACGGGCTGACTCATGTTTGGGAGCACATGTTCTTTAAGGGCAATCAACGCCTACCAAACCAGGAAGCATTCAATAAGCGCATCCGTCAACTAGGGATTACCTATAATGGCGATACCAGCGCGGAGATGGTCCGGTATTATTTTACCCTACCCTCAAAAAATCTGGCCGATGGCTTACAATTCATGGCGGATGCAATTGCCACGCCGTTGCTTGAACCAACGGAACTTGAGAGAGAGCGTAAGGTTGTCTTGAATGAATATGACCGCAATGCAAGCCAACCATTCTTTGAGCTCAATAATATTGAGCGAATGCTCATTTACGGACCAAAGGAATATCTTCGCAATCCTCTGGGTCGTCGGCGTCTGATCGAGACCACAACACGCGAACAACTCCTGAAAATCAAGGATGAGGTCTTCGTTCCAGCAAACTCAGCATTGATCGTATCAGGCGATGTTGAGCCAAAGGATCTCATAAAACTGGTGAATCAGCATTTTGCAGGCTGGAAAACCCCCGCTCAGTGGAAGCCCATAAATCGAGGGCCATTTCCTGCATTTCCAGACACCACCGACATCGTCAAAACACACCCACTGACTCAAAATGTTAACATGCAGCTCACCTGGAAGGGCCCCACCGTAACCGCTGAACCGAAGGACACCTGGGCTGTGGACACGCTCATCCAGCTACTCGAACACCGTTCGGGGAAATTTTTCAAAAAATATATCGATAGCGGCATGACGCTCAACTCTGGTCTGGGGTACCAGACACAAAGCCAAACCGGCGAGGTCACACTCTACGCCATGACGACCGCGGACAATGCCACAAAGGCCAAGACCGCCCTGCTTGCCGAGGTGGGCGAATGGATCAAGCCAAATTATTTCAGTAACGCTCAGCTTGATGACGTCAAGCGTCGCATCAAAATCTCCCGCAAGATGGAGCTTAATAAACCGAGCGATTTTGGCAAAACCCTGGCGTTTTGGTGGGCCGTCACGGGACTGGACTACTATGACCAATATTTAAAGGGCATGGACAAGGTCACCCTTGCCGATGTTCAAAACTTTGTCAAAAAATACCTGATTGGAAAACCACATGTGGGCATTATGCTCCTCAGCCCCAAAGACGCGGAGATTGCGAAAATTCAGGATAATTCAGGCCCAATGGCTGAAAAATTTCTCAAAAACTATTGAACCATCCTCAACCACGGCTGTTTAGTGATACGTCAAAACGGAGACTCAATGTCCATGCTCAGTCCAAAAATTCTATCATCAATCCTCGTGGCACTTTCAACCATGGCACACGGCCAAACCATCTCCACCTCCGGAGACCGAGCCTTGACCAATATTACGAATCTGAAAAATGGCATCCCGGTCATCGCCCGAGAGACACCCGGCAGCGATATCGTGCATCTTGAGATCAATTTTTCCACAGGCACATCGAAGCTACCTGCGGACCGGCGGGCACTCAATCTTTTAGCTCTAGAGACCATGCCGTTTGCGACCAAGAAATTTCCAAAGGACAAAATCTTTGCGATCAGCGAGAAATTCTCCTTTGGCGTCGAGTGTAAGGGCGGCGTCGAAAGCAGCCACTGCCAGGTCGAAACCATTCGTGATTATTTGCCACAGGCGCTGGATTTATTGACCCAGGTCGTCATCAATCCAAGTTTTAATCAGGAAGACGTCGATCTCGCCAAGCAACGCCGCGTCGCCGATTTTCAGCGTGAGACAGAAAATCCGGAATCCAGAGTGAATGCCGTGGTCAATAGTATTTTCTATGACCGCAACCATCCCTTCCGACTACTACCCGAAGATGGCATCACACAAACACAAGCATTATCGGCCGAGGACCTCAGGAATTATCATCAGACCATACTCGACGCATCATCAATGTCCATCGTCTATGCCGGACCTAAACTGACAAAATCCACACTGCAGGCCCTCGAAAAAACATTTGGATCGATTGGGCGCATCCAACGTCCCGAAAAACGGGTACCAACACCCACGTTTGACCCAAACAACTCATTTGCTTTTGAGCATCGCGCCATCCCAACGGCCTATATTCGTCTTAAATTCAACGCCCCCTCTGCCACATCCCCAGATGCCGAAGCAGCGGACGTCATGTTTGAAATTCTCAGCGAAAAACTGCAAGAGGACATCCGAACCAAACGAAGTCTCTCGTATGCCATCCATGCCGGATCGATTCAATACAGTCAGGGCATCGGCATGATTGCCGCATCGACATCCAAGCCGCGTGAGACGTTGGAGGCCATAGCCAATGTGATCCGTGATCTTCGCGATAAAGGCGTCACACCAGAAGAACTCAACGAGTACCGTAATACGTTCACAACGACCTATTATCTCACCATGGAAACCCACGATAGCCTGGCGGGTGCACTGTCAAATTCTCAGACATACTTTAACGATGCTTTACGTCTTTACGAGATCCCCGCAAAGCTAAATGCGGTCACGGCAGCAGATATCCAGCGCGTGGCTAAATTAACACTCACCAACATTCGTGGCGGCATTGTGTTTGACAAGGATAAATTCATCACCCAATGGTTTGACCCGATCAAGAAGCTTTGACGCAGATAGATCGTAGTCGCTGGTACCGGACTTAATCGGGATCCCAAACAGGATCAACATTCACCTGATTTTAATTGGTATTTTAAGATAACTCTGCCCGTTTTCCTCGGCTGGTGGCAGTTGCCCGCCAGCCGCATTGATTTGAATGCTGGGGAAAAGCAATTTAGGAGCTGTCAGAGTTTTATCGCGAGCATTACGAGCCGTCACAAAATCATGTTCCGATGTGTTATCTCGCAGCTGAATGTTCGTTGTCTTCTGATCGGCAATCTTTGACTCCCAAAGCACCGCACGGCCTCCAGGCTGATAATCATGACCGACAAAAACGCGAGTATTTTCCGGTAGTGCATAGAGACTTTTGACACTGTCGTAAAGTTCCTTGGCGCTGCCAGCTGGGAAGTCACAGCGTCCTGTTCCAGAGTCCGGCAGGAACAGGGCATCACCGGTAAACACCGCATCGCCGATCAGATAACTCACGCAGGCTGGCGTGTGGCCTGGGGTAAATATGGTTTTGATGGACAGAGTACCCGCAGATGTGACGCTGCCGTCTTTTAAAAGGATGTCAAATTGCCGACCATCTGTTGCAAAATCATCGCCGAGATTAAAGATAGACTTGAAGGCTGACTGCACTTCGGTGATACGCGCTCCGATTGCAACCTTTGCTTGCGGAAAGTCACGCTTCAACACCTGCGCTCCGGTCACATGATCAGCATGGGCGTGGGTCTCCAGAATCAGGTGCAATTTCAGGCTATGAGTCTTGATAAAATCCCGAACCACAGCAAGGGACTTCTCGGTGAGCGTACCGGAAGCTGCGTCATAGTCCCACACCGGATCAATCAGCACTGCGTCTTTACTGGTTTCGTCATAGACACAGTACGTCAAAGTCGATGTCGGGGCGTCAAACCACGCTTGTATTTTCATCTGCGTTCCTCGCCTTCCATATGATCATTTTCACTCAAAATTTATGGTCGACAGCTGACTCTAGGCGAGATCCGAGCAAAAATCCGAGCACGAAAACGAACGCGCCCAGCGACCCAGAACCGAGAGCCGCGATACCTGGTCCTGGACAAATGCCAGCCAGACCCCAACCCAGACCAAAAATGGCAGATCCAATGATCAATTTACGGTCGATGTCTTTACGACTCGGCACGTGGGATTTTGCATCCAAGAAAGGTTGTCCGCGTTTATTAAATACCTGCCACGCTGCAAAATAAATGGGTATGGCTGCACCCATCACAAAGATCAAACTGGGATCCCACTGACCCAAAACATCCAGAAAACCCTTAACGCGTTGCGGATCTGTCATACCACTGAGACCCAGCCCCAAACTGAATAGAACCCCGATACCAAACGCCACGACGGGAAGCATCCTGGACCCTTGATGTTTCATCGGTTGACTCATACGTCACAACCTCCCCAAAACTGCAACCGTCAAAGCGCCAAAAAGCATAAAAATGCAGGTTGCTGCTAAGCCACGAGGCGATAAACGACCGATGCCGCAGACCCCATGACCACTGGTGCACCCATTTGCCATCTTGGTACCAAAACCCACAATAAGTCCTGCAATACAAAACTTGACATACTGGCTAACCGCCAGATCAGGCAACATATCAGTCGCCAGAATTGTCGCGAAGTTCTCCGGCCAAATTTTTGAGGCGCACCAACCACCTGCGACTGTCCCGGCAAAAAACATCACACGCCAAAACGTATCCTTGGTATTCAACTCATAAATACGCCCCACAATTCCACTGACCCCGAGAATACGTCCGTACGTCAAAAGCAGTAGACTAGCCGCCAAACCAATCAAAAAACCGCCGCTCAGTGCGTTCAACCAAGACTGTTCCATAAGACTCCTTATCCACATCCGGCACCATCCAAAGCACCTCATTGGTCATCATACGCCGATTCAGTGGCTGTTTAAAGAAAACTCTTTTAGCACGCATCGGGCCATCAGGCTTCGGGCGTAAGGTGTGTCAAATGCCGCGCTGAGGACTTTCGTAAGTTCGTCGATTGCATCACACAAGATTTTGCCATAACCTTGTAGCCATTCATCTACCACTATGCAAACACTGTGCAAAAGGATGACCCATGTCAGATCAAATTAAACGCGTGACGGTTCAGGAGGCCATGACGGCCATCTCGCAAGATAAGAACGCCGTCATGATTGATGTCAGGGAACTGGATGAAATTCAGGCTGTGGCCACAACCGTGGCCAAGGTTTGTCCGATGAGCACCATCAATCCCCTGACGTTTCATACGGCCAATAAAATTACCAAGGAACAGCCCATTTATTTATTCTGCCGCAGTGGTAATCGCAGCATGCGGGTCGCGATGGTGCTCTCAGATATGGGGTATACAAATTTAGCGAATGTTGAGGGCGGTATCTTGGCTTGGGAGGCCGCTGGTCTACCAGTTAAAAAATCAGTGTGACGATCACTCTATCATTTGAAATTCTGAAGCAGCAGGGCGATGCCGTCATATCCGAGCGTGAAGAAGGCGCCAAAAAATAATACGTTCAAGACACCTAAAACATATCCTAGCAACACCACCAGGCCATCACGTTCTAGACTTCCAATCGTCAATGCGATGATGGCCAATGCCGGTGGGGCGTTAAAACCTGGTGGCATGGGAAGAGCGAGCAACAACGCCAGAATTAAAATCACCACGCCATTGACCCGGACTAATCCCGGATGTCGCGCAAAAATATTGAATCTCGGCTTGATAAATCGCTCGGTAACCACAAGAATTTTGGATAACGCGGTAAATAGTTTACGCAACAGCAGCGGAGACACAGATTTTTTGCGCCACGATAACGGTACCCAAGGATCCTTGTTCAAAATAATTTGCAGAGCTACAAAGCCGATGACAAATCCGAAAGCGGTCGATAGACCGGGCAGTGGGACTGGCATCAGAAACGGCACCGCAAAAACAAGGCACACCAGCATATGGCCAAACAAACTCAACTCATGAAGCAGCTCACCAAGTGATAATGTTTCCCTTGAACACATTTCTACAAGGTGCGCCATCATATGCGAAAGTCTTGGATCTTCCTGAACATGAGGTGTTTGCGGTGCTGTCACTTGATTTTGCCATCCCCATTCTAGAGATCTGATGAATCGAGCATCACTGTCACTGGGCCATCATTGACCAAAGAAACCTGCATGTCTGCGCCAAACGCTCCTGTCGCAACATGAATCCCTGCGCTTTTCAGAACGTCGATAAAACGCTCATAAAATTCTTTCGCCAGAGCAGGAGGGGCCGCGTCAGAAAAACCGGGCCGCCGACCACGTGATACATCAGCATAAAGCGTAAATTGACTGACAACCAGAATCGACCCACCAACATCCTGCACTGAATGGTTGAACTTTCCCTCCTGATCAGAAAATAGGCGAAGTCCGATGACCTTCTCAGCAAGTTTCTGGATCTCGGAACCGTTATCATGACGTCCGACCCCCAAAAAGAGGAGCCAACCTTTAGAAATTTCTCCAATAATTTCGGAGTTTACAGCGACACTCGCCGACGTAACGCGCTGGATTAATGCCTTCACTGGACAACCCCCTTCGGCTCTCTATATAGTCCGGACAGAAGATGATCATCGATTGAAATCGTTTTTTTGTCGAGGTCTCCGGCATTTTATGCCATAAGGTCCCTACTGATGGTCTCCGGCCCACAATCCCGGACCACGGTAAGAGCCTAAAGTGATAGCCAGATCCCGGATGGTGCCCGCCTGCGAACCCCGCCAGGACCGGAAGGTAGCAACGGTACCAGGATCTGGTAGGTGTTCGGTGCATCTGGCTATCACCTTGGGCTCTTTGCTTTTGAGGCAAAACATCATGATTCATTCCAGTAACAGTTATGTGCCGTTGGCCCGGAAATATCGTCCGGCCACCTTCTCTGAACTCGCAGGCCAGGATGCCACCGCAGCTGCCTTGGCAAATGCGATCAAATTGGGCCGCGAGCCCCATGCTGTGATTTTTAGTGGTGTCCGTGGCATTGGCAAAACCACCTCAGCCCGGCTCTATGCCAAAGCACTCAATTGCGACGTTGCCCTGTCCCCCGAGCCATGCAATCAATGCGAAAGCTGTCTCGCCATCTCACGTGGCACTCACGAAGATGTGATGGAGATTGACGGCGCATCCAATACAAGTGTTGACGATGTCCGCGCATTGCGCGAGACCGTTGCCTATGTCACTCAGAGATCGCGCTTTAAGGTCTACATCATTGACGAAGTCCACATGCTCTCGCAAAGTGCTTTCAACGCCCTACTGAAAACCCTTGAGGAACCACCCGCCCACGTTGTCTTTATTTTTGCGACCACAGAATTGCAAAAAATCCCACAAACCATCATGAGCCGCTGCCAGCTCTTTCACTTGCAGCGCCTTGGCCTGACAACGATCCGCGAACGCATGATTCACATCCTCAAGACGGAGAATATCCCCTTTGAGGACAAAGCCATTGCCAGTATTGCGAGGGAAGGTCACGGATCCATGCGGGATGCTTTAACCCTCCTTGATCATGTGATTGCCATCGGCGCAGGACGGGTGAGCGTTGAAGCTCTTGGTAAAATCGTTTCTCACGTCTCCTCGACTCATTTTTTAACCTTATTAGAGGCTCTCGCCCAGAGGAAGGCTTCCGTCCTGATCCAGACCTTTGACGCGTTAGAGGAGTCGGGTATTGACATGCGGGACACCGCCGAGAAACTCGCCGCTTTGGCTCGCCACGCATTCATTCTTCGGGACGTTGGCACCGATTCCTTAGACTTCAAATCCCTCGGATTTGACGATGAGGAAATCAGACAGTTGGACACCATTGGCCGTAATGCAGGCCCTGCAGACCTTAATCGGATCTTTAGAACCATCACCAAAGCACGCACGGAGCTTGATGGATCAGCGCTTGATCGCTACGTCCTGGAAAACTACTGTCTGGAGTGGTGCTTTGATCCAGGCATCTCTTTTCAATTTGCCGCACCCCGCATTGGGGCAAACCAAACCGTAACACCTTCCATGCCAAGACCAGCAGCCAAAAGCATGGCCAACATCAAAGAACAGCTCACTCAACCCGCTCTATCTTCCAATGCGATATCAACTGTGGCATCAACTGTGGCATCGACTGTGGCATCGACTGTGCCGCCCACTCCGAATGTCCAGACGATGTCACCAGTGACTGCAACGCCATCTACGGGCCCCATCAACGTCCCCCCAACGACAACCAAAAACCTTCCACCCACATGGCGTGAATGTGTAGAGGCCTGGAAAAAACTCAAGCCCCTTCAAGCAAAACGCCTGGAAGATGCCCATCCCATCAATTATTCCAGTAAACTCATTGAGCTTGTCGTGCCCACCGATAGTTTTTTATCAGCCATGCTGCTGAAGCCCGAGGAGCAAAAAAAGCTCAAAGACGCTTTTCAGGACATGTTTGGATTCGACGGACAAATCGTGGTCTCCGCCAAGAAACTAGACAACAGCGCTGAGCCCCATCATGACACGGCATCATCCCTACCTGATACCGTGGCCTCCATCCAAAAAAGAGAAATCGAGCAACGACGTGACGCCTTAATTCAGGATGCGCAAAATCACCCGATCACACAGGACACGATGAAGCTATTTAATGCTACAATTGAGTCCATTGAGATGAACTCCTGAACACTTGGGATTTAATTCGTGGCTTTTACTAATTTTGAGACCAAAGATATTCACTGCAAGGTGATCTATTTCGGACCAACCGCTGCCGGTAAAACCGAGAATTTAAAATCCATATTCAATCAGACGTCAGCGGAAATTAAATCTGGTCTATTGGAACTTCACCAAGATGACGGCTCAACTCGTTATTTTGATTTCCTGCCGCTCAGTGTCGGGGAGCTTGGTGCATTTCATGTGAAGCTGCATCTATTTACACTTCCCGTGAGCACCCTCTACGAGAGCACGTCATCCGTCATCCTGCGCGGCGTGGATGGCGTGGTGTTCATCGCAGATTCAAGAGCGGAGTGTTTGGTCGACAACATCAAAGCACTATCCCAGTGCCGCAAGACTCTGCAGGACGAAGGGTATAACGTGGCCGACATTCCCTTTGTCATTCAATACAATAAGCGGGACATGTCGGGCATCATGCCTGTTGACATTCTGCGTCAAGAACTCAATGGTGCCGGCCATCCTGAAGTTGAGGCGTCTGCCATCCGCGGACTGGGCACCATCGAGTCTCTCGAAGCGATCATACGACAGGTGTTTGAGCGCCTTGAGAAGGGCCAGGATCAAATGAACCTACCAGGAGCACCACGTGGCCACACTGATTCATTGCCCTACTGATGTCGCTGTGCTTTTGCTGGCACTCAAGCGTGACGATGGTCTGCTTCTCATTCCAACCGACGAAGGGCCCATTCCGGGCATCGTGCGTCGCGTACACACAGCGCTTCCGATCAATCCCCAACTTCAAGACATGGCTTTTGAGCGCACGGGAATTCCTAGACTTGAAATCTCCATTTGGCAGGAGTTCCAGGACACCATCACCATGCCTGATGGCGGCAAGGCGACGGTCTACGCAGCCCGCTCCCTGGTCCACCCCGAAGACATGCCACAAGACGCCAAACCACTTCCCGAGATTCTACGGAACATGCCCGCCAATCGTAACCGCGTGGCCTATATGAAAGTCATGCAGGTATTCTCGGGAGCCCTCGAAGAACGGACAAAAGCCTTGGACTTAGAGGAGGTTAGACGGCACATCCGCAGCCTCGACCCAAAATCGGACATCTAACCAGGTTTTTTATTGAATCCGTCCTTAAAATCGCTTAAAAAACCCTCCTGTTTATTAATTATACAGAAGACCTTCAGGTTCATTTATGAAAATTGCGGCCCTAGTCTCAGGCGGAGTCGATAGTTCTGTGGTGCTCAGTCTGCTGGCTCGCGAGGGCCGGCACGATGTCACTGCGTTCTACCTCAAGATCTGGCTTGAAGATGAGCTGCAGTTTCTTGGTGAGTGCCCATGGGAAGAGGATCTTCGCTATGTGCGGGCCGTTTGCGATCAACTTGGCGTTCCCTTAAAGGTGATTCCCTTGCAACAAGAGTATAACGACCGCGTGGTCCGTTATACCATTGCTGAACTTAAAGCCGGTCGTACGCCAAGCCCCGATATTTTCTGTAATCAACGCGTCAAGTTCGGGGCATTCCTTGATCACATTGATCATTCTTTTGATCGTGTAGCCACTGGACACTACGCCTCCACCTATGAAGATGCCGGCAAAGTTTTTCTCAGACAAGCCGTGGATCCAGTAAAGGATCAGTCTTATTTTCTATCGCACCTGTCTCAAGACCAGCTGCGACGCTGCCTGTTTCCTCTAGGGCCGCTACCGAAGCCCGAGGTGCGTCAACTTGCCCATGAAATGAATCTTCCCACAAAAGATCGCCCTGATAGCCAAGGCATCTGTTTCCTCGGAAAGATCAAATACAATGACTTCGTGAAATTTCACCTCGGCGAGCAGCCTGGTGACATCCGCGAATGGGAATCCGAGCGTGTTCTCGGACAACATCGCGGCCTATGGTTCCACACCTACGGCCAGCGCAAGGGGCTTAAGCTTCACGGTGGGCCATGGTTTGTGGTCGACAAGGATATGACAAACAACGTGATTTATGTGTCACACCGCGATCTTCTCGAAGAGATCGCGCGTCGTGAGTTTTTTGTCACTGATGTCAACTGGCTCTCGGGAGAACCTAAAGACTTCAATCTCAAGGTCAAACTCCGCCATGGTCCTCGCATGACAAACTGCAAGCTGGAGCCAGATGCTTACGGCAACTACCTTGTTCGTCTCGAGACGGCAGACGCAGGCCTTGCCAATGGACAATTTGCGGTTTTCTATTACGAAGATACCTGTCTTGGGGCGGGCATGATCCGTCTAACGCCCAGTCTCAGCGGATGACTTCTGTAAAGCACCCAAAAGCCAGCTTCAAGAAACTGAATTTCATCAATATAAACAACGCATTAAATGATACCCGGTCGAACTTGGGAATAAAAACTAAATAAACCCCAAAAACCTCCCGAATCCCTACAAAGGAGAGTGAAGCATGGGGTTTACGCCACAAGACAGCTCATCGACCGTCTCGGAGCGGGCCTTCTTGTCCGCACGTCATCTCCGAATGCTGTCCATGCTATTCGTTTTGATTGTTGGACCGTTGTCTGCATGTCGATCCGCCGTTGAAGTTGAACACGTAAGAAAAGCTGATAAAAGCACTCCGATCGAGGTGCAATCGGAAACAACAAGTGGTTCAAACGTCTCGCTCTCTTGGCCTGAAGTTTCCAATGCGGTCGCCTATCGGATCACGATCGCTTCAAATGCTGATTGCTCTGCAGTTATAAGCCTAGCGACAAGCACAAACGCCTCCTTGAGAGTCGACGTCGGCGCCGGAGATAGCGTATTTGTCTGCATCGAGGCGGTGGATGACAACGGCAAAAAAATCAAAGGCACAACGAAAAAAGGCATCGAAATCGTCAATACTGCGCCAATCACTCAACCTGACTCTGACGTAACGCCAGGTGAATACACAATTCCGCAAGCTGTGACATTAAGCTCATCCACTTCGGGGACCGTCATCCACTATACGACTGACGGCTCTACCCCAGACTGCAATAGCCCCAGCAGCAATGGCGCAATCCCCGTTGCAGCATCCATGTCCATCAAGGCTATCAGTTGCAAAGCAAATGGACGTCACTCAGAAGTTTCGATCTTTACTTACACCATTAGCGGTGCTGTATCGACACCCGTGTTCTCTATCGCAGCGGGGGCCTACGCGTCATCCCAAAACGTGATCATCACATCCTCAACACCTGGAGCAACCATCCGCTACACTGTCGATGGATCAACACCCACAAGCGCCTCCCCCGTCTATTCAGGAGCTATCACGGTATCTTTCTCCCAGACAGTGAAAGCGGTCGCTGTTAAGAGTCAATATAATGATTCGGCCATCGCGTCAGCAACCTATGACATTTTGAAGTTTGACGGCATCGCCCAAGTTTCAATGGCTGGCGCGAGCGCATCGCAATATATCCTGATCGTTCATTGGCCTAAAATCACCGGGCTCACTGACTTGACCCGTGTGCAATACCAGATTTACGCCAATACAGCAGGAAACACACCCGACTTTTCTGGTTCGCCCTTAGGGACAGCGGTAGGCTCACAGTCTCACGCCGTTGTGTCTATCGCCAAATCCACAACGAATGCTGTCTTCCGAATGAGGGCCGTCGTGGACGGGTCGTCCTACGTCACGTCCACAAAGACAGTTTCACTAGTACCTCAAAAAAAATCTGTATTCAGGATCGGCAGCATGCGCATTTTTCACGGCGAAAGCTTGTCTGAAGGGATGTTCATGAACGTCCGTGATATCGCTCAAGACCCCTACGGAAACCTTATATTGGGTGACTACTATGGAGTCATCAATGTCGTCTGCTACGAAACGACTCAGGCGAGCTACTGTTTGGGAAAAGCAGTAGGACAGGTCTTCACCATCGCTGGTTCAGACGCTAATGACAATGGTTCTGACGACCAACTAGCGGCAAATTCTACGATCGGGATGATCAACGACCTCGCCGTTGACTCCAGTGGCAACATATTCATGACCGACGGGCCTTTTAACAAAATCAGAGTGCTGTGTTTCAGTGTTTCAAGTGGCGGAGCCTGCCAAGGCCGGCAGTCTGCTCATCTTTACACGCTCATCGGCGCCGCTGCAGGTGCCGACACTGCTGATGCCGTCACAGCATTCGGGGCTGGGACTGGGAGTCCATCGGGCTTGGTTCTGGACGGTCATAATGTCATCTTTGGCGATAACACCTACTTCCGATTGAGAGTTTTATGTTTCGACGCAGTGGGCGTTTGTTCCGGTAAAACCACAGGCAAGCACTACCGCCTTGCAGGCACTGGCGTCGCGGGCGATGGATCTTCTGGCACTCTAGGCTCTGTGGCATCTGGTGCGATCGCGTCCCTCGCTTTGGATATGTCTGGTAATCTTTTCTTTTCCGACTCGCAGTACCGCAAAATCAGGGCCATCTGTTTCAATACGACAGCCGGGTACTGTTCTGGAAAGACAGCAAATAATCAGTATGTTTTTGTGGGCACCGGCACTTCAGGAGATCCCGCAGACGGATCAGCATTCATCAGTAACATCGGTTCGTTGTCAGGAATCTCATTTGATGGAGCCGATAACCTTTTGATGTCTGATAACACCCATTTTCGCATGAGAATTGCTTGCCAAAACACCAATGGAATGTGCTCGGGAAAAACTGCTAACCAGCTCTTTGCGATGTCCGGTACCGGCACATCTGTGGACGGCGCCTCAAACATATCCCTTTCAAGCTCAGGACTGGGTTCAATTTTTCGTCTGCGCGTGAGTCAAGGCGTCCTTATGGCGACCGACACCAGTTTTTCAAGGGTCAGGTACTCTTGTTTCACCAATGCATCGCCCATCTGTAGTTCTAAAACTTTGGCAAATATCTTTCGACTATTTGAGCCAAGTAGTCGCTATGATGGCACGCCCATCATAGCATCAGATTTGGAAGGTGGTGTGTCAGCTCTGGGTACAGATAAAAAAGGGAATATGATTTTCTTTTCCTGGATTGAATACAAGATGCGGATTTTGTGCGTTGATGCGAGCTTTGGATTCTGCGCGGGAAAAGCAGTCGGATACGCATATGTTTTTGCTGGCAACGGCGCCACCACTCTACCCTCATTGGATGGTGTGGACGCACTATCATCTCCGATTCAGGAAGTCCGCGGCGTTGCAACGGACAGTCTCGGTAACATTTATCTAGCCGAATACAGGTCACACTATCTTGACGTTATCTGCTTCAATGTCACAGGAACCAAGGGACCATGCGCTGGGAAATCCTCTGGATTTCTCTATCATCTGGCAGGTACGGGGTCCGACACTTCAACGCCAGCGTCTGTTTATGCAGGTAACAATGTCGCCCCGGCAACCCAGGGAACCTCATTTCCGCAAAATGTTCTCATCGATTCTGCGGATAATGTCTACATCATGAATTATCAGACCTATACCCGTATCGCGGTGATTTGCTATGACGTCACGGCCACAGGCTTCTGCCAGGGCAAAACTCTAGGCAATCTTTATAATTTCCTGGGAAACAGTACCGCCTCTTGTGCACAGTCGGCCACCACGGCGGGCGTTATCGCCTCCACATCAGGCACTTGCAAAAACTACGGCGCAATTTTTGATCAATATGAAAACATGCTGTTGGCCTCTTACTACCCGCAATCAGGTATCGATGTCATCTGCAGTTTCAGCCAGCCAAATCAGGGTGTCTGCGCAGGAAAAACAGCGGGGAATTACTATCGAATCGCCGGCAACGGATCTCTTACAGATGGGGCTGATGGAGCCGCGCTAGCGGTGACATTTGGTCGCGGTCGGAATATCGCTGTCGACCCGACAAATAATATTATTTATGAAACTGACACCGGAACCACCCGAATCCTCTGTAACGACATTTCAGATGCAGGCGGATTCTGCGGTGGCAAAACGATTGGCAACGTTTATAAAATTTCTGATGCGATCTCAGGAGCAGGACTGGCTTCAGGAGGAATCCTGAGCCTTGGAAAACCTGCCGCCATTAGCGGCACAGGCGCCATGTCTTATGTCAACAACCTTTATGTCACCTCTCGCGGGGGAACCATCTCCATCATCGTCCCCTGAAACACTGAACAGAGGCTTTTAAGGATCTCTAAAATCGTCTCTGCTATTGTAGAATTCTCATTTGTTGAGACTCATTCTTTGTCCACAGATCGGGTCATGTTAAACTGTCGAAGGTGGTCTTAAACACTTGGAGTGAACCATGCGCCCTTTATTTGCCACAGCCTTTTTGGCTTTGTCTTCAGCTTCGCCTGCGTTAAGCGCTGAACCAAGCAAAACAGCTGATGAACCTGAATTTGTCTATGATTGCCGTTCAGATCGAGAGTTCATCACAACTCATGAATACCTGAAGCGTAAAAAGGAATTTGGCCTAAAACCCGAAGATCAGCGCAGGATCGCCTTGGACGTCACCAAGGGCTGCACGGGAGCAGCAGCGTCATTTATCGAATCTACGGAACTTTTACTCAAAACCGGTCTTGATGGCAGGACAGCGATCATACAATCACGCGATCTTGCCACAAAAGGCCCCAAATTTGCCAAGTCTTTCACCGCCATATATCGCGGCTCGTTTGCCAAGGAGTATTTGGATATGGATAGCGGATCCTCGTTGAGGATCGCCAGAAGATTGACCATCGAATTCAAGGGTGATGCCGATATTGCCGCCAATGATTATCTAGAACTGGTGAAATTTTGTGTCGAGACCAAAGGCCTGGACGTCCCACGCCCGCAGTGCGCAACCATGGCCGCTCGCGTTGCGGCTTACAGCGCCGATAGTAAGCTACCTGTGGCCAAAGCGTTTAAAGTCGCACTGACTTATTTGACCGAGCAAAAAGACGTCAACCTGGCACTGCGCGATGCACTCCCCATCGCTGAAGCACTTGTTGCTGTGAGTCCTGAGTCCGTTGAACGATTTAAAAACGCCTATGAGTATGCATCCAATAAAAACGGCCTGGATATGCCCCGAGCTGAGGCCATCCAATTTGCAAAAACTGTTGCTGAGGGCACAAAACAGAAAAAATCTCTCTGAAGATTTCTTTGTCTTAATGAAACGTCATGAAGGAGTCCCGCCAGAGAATCTGGCGGGACTCCTTCATGACGGAACTTAGGGAACAACAACCACGTCAAGTTCTTTAGGTCAAAACTCAAAAGATACTGTAGAAACAGCAGCCATAGCATCGCCCTTAGGCATCAAAGAAAGATTGAGACTCGAAAGAGGGCCATAGATTCTTTTCTTGTACTCGCCCTGAAATCGGTTCACCGCATTCCATTGATGTTCAAAAAGTAATGGCAACGTACTGGCGACAATCGCAAGCCCGCCAAAAGTCTTTGTCGTTGCATTCGCAGCATTTTGGACCACCATCGCATTGGCGCCCGCATTCGAAGCAAATGCTGTCCATTTCATCACCGAGGCCACTCGACTGGGCGCATCCAAAGCCTCTTCAGCATAGCGTTCGTAGGCAAGTTTGTCTTTCCTGTTACTTTGCGGCATCCCTTGGAGCCTTGCCAGACCTGTCTGATAGGGAGTATAAGCGACACTCATCGCAGTGCTCGTGAGCAACCAAAACCCGCCAACATAGGTGGCAGCTTTGGCGGCAGACTTACTGCCGGGATCTTCGCCTTTTTTTGCAGCCTCTGTGGCGTTCTTGCCTGGATCACCATTGGACATGCTTCCAGCCATCAGGGTCGCCAGGGCAGATGCCTGGATGGCCCAGTGAGCGCTCCATCGGTTGCGATTTTCTGTTTTAGCTTCACCCGCAAGGCGCTCACTGGCGCTGGGACTTACCAATAATTCGGGATATTCAAAATCCTTACTTTCGGCCGCAAACAACGAGCCCGCAAAAAAAGTTGTCGCCAAAAAACCAGTCATTCTTTGTTTCAAATACATAGATCTCTCCAAGCGGCAAAAAAACTTTTGAGACAATTTCCGTCAGGGTACTAACATGTTAAAATGTTTTATCACGATGCACAACCTTGCCGTCGAGGTGTGGTGGCTATTATTTGAATCCATGGACATTTGTCGATCTACGGGGAGACTGGCCAGATGAAACAAGGATACGGAACTTGGTGTTGCCTTTGGGCCGTGGCGTTCACGCTTGCATCTAGCCCGGCCCTGGGAGCCGGTGTGCAGGGCGCCGTCGTCACACGGACTGAGGGAGAAGCCCAGCTCATGATCAAGCAATCGAATGCGACGGGCCAACCGCAGGCTGGACTCAAATCTGTGATCTTCGAAAAAGAGTCATACCTGATGCGGCCAGTAAAAAACGGCGATCGCCCGGCCAACGGCGACGTGGTGACCACCGGCAAGGATGGGAAAGTCAGGCTCATTTTCCGTAATGGAGATCAAGTGACCGTGACCCCAGGAACGGCTTTTAAATTTACATGGAATCCCAAAACTGAGCGCAATGCCGTCGCTGAACTGGTTTATGGCGATATCCGGGCCGTCATTCAACCCGAAGGCCCGAGGTCTGGCATGAAAGTAAACACAAAAACGGCCGTTCTCGGAGTCCGGGGTACTGATTTTTATGTGTCATCTTGGTCCAAGGAAGCCGGAAGCAAGGTTGCCGTCATGCGCGGCGCCGTTGCCCTCGCTCCGAAGATTGTCACCGCGCCCGGTCCAGATCAAAATACTGTTCCAGCGCCGACAAAGGACCCTAACTCTCAAAAAGCCAATGCTCCAAAGCCGCCCACGGCGCCTCGTATTCAGGAGGTGATCGTTAGCGCTGGTTCCAGCGGAACAGTGACGCAGAAGCCGGTCATTCCGGCAGAAAACCTCGCGCTTACTGGAAACACAGCGCTCATCGATGCACCGATTGTCGCCGTTGAACGCACATCGAAACAGGAGTTAGTTGTGATTCAGGCCGATTCCAAAGTAGCAAAACCCAAGGTCGATGAGATTGCCAAGTCTGCAGATCCGATCGTCAAAGAAATCGCAAAGCTTGAGGCCACCTCGGTTGATACGACTCTCAAAGATGTGAAGAGATACGATCCAGAGCTCTATGCCAAGATTAAAGAAGAGGCTAAAAAAGGGACCCACCCCGTTGACGCGGACCATGTCCAAGCTGAAACAGTTAAAAAAATCTTTGTCACGGCTCCATCCGTTGTCAGTGAACCACATAAACCAACGCTTGAAGATCTCGAAACCGGGGGCGATATTTATGACAAATACAAATGGGAAAAAAATTAATTCCATCTAACCTTGAATGAAGAAAGCCGACATGACTCCATCAATCCAAAAATTCATCAAATTCTCAGTCCTAGCGATTTTTGCATGCATGAGCTCTCTCCTGCTCGCTCAAGCTGGCGAGACCAACGTCCACGGTCTAGCCCTCGGCGCCAAGCCCCGCTTCGGCCAAGACCTGAAGTTCCCGTGGGCCAGTGACCAATCCCAAAAAGGTGGACGCATCGTCCTCGGATCACGGGGAACCTATGACTCATTAAATCCCTTTGCGGTCAAAAGCACGGCAGACTCTCTGATGACCGATATTGCCGGCAATGGTTTGGTGTTTGAAACCTTGACGATGCGATCCTTAGGCGAGCCGTTTACCACTTATGGTACGATCGCCAAGAGCATCGACGTCGCCAAGGACGGACTTTCGATCACCTATCACCTGGACCCCGATGCCAAGTGGTCTGACGGGAAACCACTCACTGCCGATGACGTTGCTTTTTCTTTCAAGACGTTAACGAGCGCAAAAGCACCGCCACTATTTCGACTTTATTACGCGGATGTTTCCGGTAGCCAAATCATCGACAAAAACACGATCAAATTCACGTTCAAAAAGCTAAACCGCGAGCTGCCACTGATTATGGGCGAACTGTCAGTGATGCCCAAACATATTTACGGGGCTCCCGGCAAGGACTTCATCAAATCATTTGTAAAACACCCTGCCGTCGGATCTGGACCGTATGTAGTTAAGAGCTTTGAGTTTGGTAAGTATATTGAATATCAGAGAAATCCAAACTATTGGGGCGCTTCGAAACCCTTTGCGCGCGGTTCATGGAACTTCGATACGATCTATGTCAAATACTACAAGGATGAAAACGCCTTGATCGAAGCCTTTAAAGCAGGCGATTTTGACGTCCGAGCAGAAAACTCCTCGCGGTCTTGGGCCGTGGAACACGCTGGACCAAAATGGGACAAGCGATGGATTAGAAAAGAACTTTGGACCCACACACAAAACCAAGGCGGCCAAGGATTTGTGTTCAACCTCCGAAAGCCATTATTTCAAGACCGACTCACCCGTAAAGCCATCGCCATGGCATTTGATTTTGAGTGGGCCAATGACACACTATTTTATAAGCAGTACACGGTCTCCTCATCGTTTTTCAATAATAGTGAATTTAATGCAAAAGGCGTCCCCGATGCCAAAGAACTCGCTCTTTTGACCCCCTTAAAAGACAAACTTCCTCCGGAAGTCTTCACCGACAAAAAAGACGCCTTGGGCGCTGGACTTTCTGGTAAGAAACGTCTCGGAGAATCGCTTCGACTCCTGAAAGAAGCCGGATGGGATTTGCGAGACGGGGTGCAAACCAACAAAAAAGGCGAAAAAATCGAATTTACGGTCTTGCTTGATTCACCCATGATGGGCCGTGTTGTGGAACCGTACCTAGCACAGCTTGAGAAAATTGGTATTAAGGGCAAGCTAAAGCTTGAAGATCAAGCCAATTATGTAAAACGTGTGGAGTCATGGGATTTTGACATGATTAGCGTTGTTTTTGGACAAAGCGAATCTCCTGGTAACGAGCAGCGAGATTTTTGGCATAGCGCGTCCGCCTCTCAGTCCGAAAGCCGCAATTACATGGGACTAAAGGATCCTGCGGTGGACACATTGGTTGATGCGGTGATAGCGGCAAAAACACGCGAGGATCTCGTCACTGCCACGAAAGCCCTGGACCGTGTCTTATGGTTTCAGCATTTCATAGTACCAAACTGGTATATGGCGGCTCACCGGGTGTCATGGTGGAACAAATTTGGACAACCAACCGAGAAGCCACTCCAATATTCACCGGTGGATTTCATGGTCCGTTACGAATGGATCGATCAAAAACTTGAAAGTGCTTTACGAGCCGCCATGAAAGATAACAAGCCTCTTTAGCACACGAGCAAGCCACGGGGGAATATCATGCTTTCCTACATCATTCGACGGCTTATATTGCTCATACCGACTATTTTAGGCATCGTATTGGTGTGTTTCGGGGTCATGCAAGCAGTCCCTGGAGGTCCCGTCGAGCTGGCAGTCCAAGCACTGCGAGGCCCCCATGCAACAGAAGCCGGCGGCGGCGGCAGCGCACGAAATGTCATACGGCCCGAGCAAATCGAAGACCTTAAAAAACTTTACGGGTTTGACAAACCCTGGGCAGAACGCCTCATGGAAACCACGAAAAGTTTATTCACATTCCAATTTGGCGAGTCATTCAATTACCACCAAAACGTCCTTGAACTGATCCAGGATCGACTCCCGGTGTCATTAACTCTGGGCATTCCAAGTTTATGCCTCACCTACTTGATCTGCATCCCGCTGGGAATTGCGAAGGCACGAAAACCTTGGAGTCGATTTGACACGTCAACAACCATTGCGCTCATGGTGTCTAGCAGTATTCCAAGTTTTGTGATGGGAATTTTGCTGCTGGTGTTGTTTGGTGGAGGCTCCTTTTGGAGTTGGTTTCCCATGCGTGGACTCACCAGCGACAACTTCGAGTCTCTTACCACCATCCAAAAAATTGGGGATTATCTATGGCATATGACTTTGCCTGTTTTTACCTATACTTTTGCTGGTTTCGCGGGTCTAACACTGCTAACGCGCAACTGGTTTTTGGATGAACTCCAACAGCTTTACGTCCAAACAGCCATGGCTAAAGGCGCGAGCGAGCCAGAGATCCTTTATCAGCATGTTTTTCGCAACGCCATGATCTTGGTGATCTCTGGACTTCCCGCGGCCTGCTTCAGCGTATTTTTCGCTGGCAGCATTTTTGTGGAACAAATTTTTTCTCTTGATGGGATCGGACTCCTCACTTGGGAATCCACCACAAGACGCGATTATCCGGTCGTGATGGGCATGCTATTCATCACATCTCTACTTGGACTTCTACTGAAAATACTGTCGGATTTAATCCTGGTATTTGTCGATCCGCGCATCAGTCTTGAAACATCAAACATTTGACAGCACAGATACTGAGATGGCAATGACCAAGACGGAAAAACATCCAAGACTATCTCCTGAGACGCGGCGAAAGCTCCTCGCATTTAAGCGCCATAAGATAGGATTTTACAGTGCGATCATGCTTGCGATTTTGGTGATCGCGTCCCTGCTTTCCGAGTTCATCTCCAACAGCAAGCCAATCTTGATCCGTTACCAGGGACAATGGTACGCGCCGATTCTCTATTCCTATTCAGACAAAACATTTGGCGGCATCTTTGATACTGCGGCTGACTATCATGACCCAGACACTCAAAAAGAACTTTCATCAGGCGACAACTGGACACTTTGGCCGCTCAATCGCTGGGATTATAAATCCATCAATCCGAACCCAAACTTGCAGCATCCAAGCCCCCCATCCGCCGATAATTATCTCGGCACCGATGATCGTGGGCGTGATTTATTGGCACGACTACTCTATGGCGTACGCGTCTCTGTCGGATTTGGCGTCGCAGGCGTCATGATCTATACATTGATTGGCATCATGATTGGGGGCATTCAAGGGTACTTTGGTGGCTGGGTGGATATGCTATTTCAAAGAATAATCGAAATTTGGGACGCACTTCCCTATTTGTACATGCTGATCATTCTCGCATCCCTATTTGAACCTGGCTTAGGTATTTTACTCTTGCTTTTGGCACTGTTTAACTGGACGCGGGTCCAGGAATACGTGCGCGTCGATTTTTTTAAAGCAAGAAACCTGGATTACGTGAAAGCGGCCAAGGCCCTGGGTGTCTCTGATAGTGGCATCATGTTTAGACACATTCTTCCCAATGCCCTGACCAATATCATCATTCGATTACCATTTGCCGTGATAGGAACCATCGAAGCCTTGGTATCTCTGGATTATCTTGGATTTGGAGTGCAATCACCCACCCCAAGCCTCGGCGAGTTATTTAAACAAGCACAGTCACATCTTGATGCCTGGTGGCTCCTCGCGTTCACAGGCGGGACGTTATTGCTACTGACCCTTTTGGTCACGAATATCGGCTTCACTATTCTTGACACTCTTGATCCGCGAAGAAATGGGTGATCACACCATGCAGATCCTTGACATCCGTGATTTAAAAACATGGTTTACCACTTCCGCCGGCATCGCAAGGGCTGTCGATGGCGTATCTTTTGGCATCCACAAAGGCAAAACTCTCGCGATTGTCGGTGAGTCTGGATGTGGCAAAACCGTTCTCGCCAACTCCATCATGAGACTTTTCAGACGTCCTGGCGTGAGCCACCCTACAGGGCAAATCCTGTTTAATGGGGTGGATCTCCTGACACTTTCGCCATCTGAAATGGAAGCCATCAGAGGGCGTCATGTCGCCATGATTTTTCAGGAACCCATGGCGGCATTGAACCCCGTCTGGACCATCAAAGATCAGATTGCAGAGCCTATCACCAGACATCTCAAAACGGACAAGACCGCCGCTTACAAACGAGCCCTAGAGCTCCTGGAGCAACTTGGAGTGCCATCGCCAGACCGGGTGATGAACACTTGGCCCCACACACTTTCCGGTGGTATGCGCCAGCGCATCGCCATAGCCATGGCTCTCGCTTGTAAACCAGATATCCTTATCGCAGATGAACCCACGACAGCATTAGATGTTACCGTACAGGCGCAAATCTTGCGTTTGATCAAAGACCTCCAAAAGCAGATGGGCATGTCCACAATACTAATCACTCATGATTTGGGGGTCGTGAATGAAATCGCCGACGACGTCATCGTCATGTACTCTGGTCGGATCATTGAACAAGGTGTTGCTAGCTCTGTGCTACTTCAACCAAAGCATCCCTATACCAAGCAACTACTTGCTGCCGTGCCGAAGCTTGACGGCCCCAAAGTCGGTCTAGCTGCGATCGAGGGGCAAGTACGTCCGGCAACAGCATTTGTCGAAGGATGCCGTTTTGCAGAACGGTGTACAAACGCAGAGGCTCGTTGTTTCGAAGATACGCCTCCTGTGCTTTACGATGTGTCGCCACAAAAAGTCGCGTGCTTTATCTATGACAGCGTCCACCCACTCCAGATCAAACCTAAAAAGACCCATGGGCACCAGGTGACTTCAGACACAACAATAGGCTCCACCGCAGGCCACATGATGTACACTGAAACCGTGGACCAAAAACCGGTTTTAAGGATTGAAAATCTGAAAACCTGGTTTCCCGTTCAGGCTGGAATTTTCCGCTCTGTCGTGGGTCACGTCAAAGCCGTAGATGATGTTTCCGTTGAAGTGGCACCCGGCAAAACTCTGGCGATTGTCGGCGAGTCGGGCTGTGGAAAGTCGTCTTTAGGACTAACCATCTTGCGACTCATCGAGTCAACGTCCGGAAGGGTGATCCTCAATACAAAGCAGCAATCTGTCGACGTTATATCAGCTGATAAAACAGCGCTTATGGCGTTGCGCAAACAGGCACAGATCATATTTCAGGATCCGTTTGCGTCTCTAAACCCAAGATTTTCCGTTCGCGAAATTATCAACGAGGGACTGCGGATTCATGAACCCTCGCTATCTTTCGAGGAGCGCGATCAAAAGATCGCAGACATTCTGGAGGAAGTAGGACTTTCCAGGGACATAAGGTTTCGTTACCCTCATGAATTCAGTGGCGGCCAAAGGCAACGGATCGCCATTGCCCGGGCTTTGGTTCTTAGGCCAAAGATCCTGGTACTGGATGAGGCCACCAGTGCACTTGATGTATCCATTCAAGCCCAGGTGCTCAATCTTCTATTGGATCTTCAACGCCGTTACAACATGACCTACATTTTTATCACCCACAATCTTGGGGTGGTGCGCTATACCGCTGATCACGTGGCAGTCATGTATCTGGGAAAAATTGTCGAATATGGGCCAACTGAAGCCATTTTATCGACACCAAGACACCCCTATACGCAAAAGCTCATTGCAAGCGTACCTTCGATCTTACCAGGAGCCACCCTACCTGAACCTTTGCAAGGCGATGTACCTTCGTCCGTCAATCCTCCTCGCGGATGCAGCTTTCATCCACGATGCCCGCTCAAAGCAGCCAAAGATCTGCGCGGAGAGGACACCACGTCCTGCACCGCACAGACCCCGGATCTTCATGTTTCACCGCAGCAAGCATTGGTACGCTGCCATTTTCAATAAAAACCCAATCACATCATCCATGAATGACTGACGCTGCTGCCGCAGGCAACTGCCCGGTCGCCATCGTCGGCAAAAACGCGTCGTGGATACCCAAAGCGATCTCCAGAACTTCGTTGACGTGCTCAACCAAGGTCACTTTCATCTCAGATAGCACCTCGCCTGGAACGTCGACCAGGTCTTTTTGATTTTTCTTTGGGATCAACACATGTTCGACACCGGAGCGATGTGCTGCTAAAAGTTTCTCCTTGATACCCCCGACCGGAGTGACTTGACCACGAAGGGTGATTTCACCAGTCATCGCTAGTTTTGGACTCACTCGGAACCCCGTCAGCAGAGACGCCATGGTAGTTAACATTGTAACACCGGCACTAGGCCCATCCTTGGGGATCGCGCCAGACGGCACGTGAATATGAATATCGCGTTTGTCAAAATCAGACACCTTCAGGAATACGGCCAAGTGACTGCGCACTAAACTTAAAGCGATTTGCGCCGATTCCTTCATAACATCACCAAGCTGCCCGGTAAGAATCAACCGACCGGTCCCCGGCATCTGTGCCGCTTCCACAAACAAAATATCACCACCCACTGGAGTCCACGCCAAACCGGTGACAACCCCAGGAGGCACCATGCGGTTGGTTTCCTCGAAGGAATATTTCTCCGGGCCCAGAGCATCGGTCACTTGATCTGTCGCAATCGTCAGAGCCAAGAACGTCTCGTCTGCGATCTTTTCGGCCGCATAGCGACACAACGTCTGAATCTGGCGCTGCAATCCACGAACCCCCGCCTCGCGCGTGTATCCATGAATCACCTTTAAAAGAGCCGAATCCGTTACGGTCAACTGATCTGTCGACAGGCCGTGCTCTTTGATCTGCTTTGGAACGAGATACGTTTTTGCGATCGCAAGCTTTTCAGCTGTGACATACCCTGAGAGATCGATCACCTCCATACGGTCCAGCAAAGGGCCCGGTATCGTATCCAGAGAATTGGCCGTCGCAATAAAAAACACCTGACTTAGATCAAATGGCACATCTAAATAATGATCCACAAACTCCTTGTTCTGCTCCGGATCCAGAACTTCAAGCAACGCTGAAGCCGGATCGCCGGAATAGCCCCGCCCAAGTTTGTCAATCTCATCCAATAGAAACACGGGATTATTGACACCGACCCGTTTGATCGACTGGATGACCCGGCCAGGCATGGCTCCAACGTATGTCTTGCGATGCCCACGGATCTCCGCATCATCGCGAACACCACCCAAGGCGGCGCGGACAAATTTGCGACCAAGCGCCCTTGCAATACTCTCCCCAAGACTGGTCTTACCAACTCCAGGAGGGCCGACAAACAAGAGGATGGATCCCCGTCTGTCTTTCTTGAGTTTCATGACGGCTAGATGCTGAATGATACGTTTTTTGATCTTATCGAGGCCAAAGTGGTCGGTGTTCAATACTGAACGGGCATGGTCCAGATCAAGTGAATCATCCGTCGATACGTGCCAAGGCAGCGCTAAAATCAAATCAAGATAATTGCGCACAACATGCGCCTCTGGACTGTTAGATCCGATGGACTCCAGACGCTTCGCCTCATCGAGCGCCACCGACCTGACGGCCTCAGGCAGATTGGCGTCTTGAACCCGACGAATATAATCTTCGTCCGCTTCAGACTTTGTCTCTCCCAATTCATCACGTATGGTCTTGATTTGCTCACGCAAAATCGCTTCGCGCTGATGTTTTCCAAGCTTTTCGTTGAGCTTACTGCGTACATCTGCCTGAATTTCAAGAGACCTTTTCTGCTCGGCCATCAACTCAAGCACTCGCAGCACGCGACTGCGCTCACCATCCATGGCAAGGATGGCTTGCTTCTGCTCCAAAGGAATATCCAAATTTTCAACGACGATGGGCAAAAAGCCACTAAGATCTTCCACAGCGTCGAGTAAAGCCTCAATCTGGGAAGTGTCGCCCGGGATCAACGCCAAAATCTCTTTTGACAAAATCCTGGCGTTCGCAAGCAATGCTTTCTTGGTTGCCTCGTCACAGAGCAACGTATCGGGGAACTCCCGGTGATGGGCTGTCAGATAATCCTGGGCGTCACTAAGATCCGAAACATGCACGCGCTCAAGGCCAGTGACAACCAATTGAAAACCGCGCTTACGATCCCCGGTTTTCCGATCGATACGAGCCAGGGTCCCGACAGTGTAAGCATCGTCCCTGCCGACACGAACACCATCCCCCGTCTCGCGACGCTGCGCCACAATAATGACCCGACTGTCATGGTTATGGACCGCGGCCTCGGCGGCTGCAACACTCTGCGGACGATTGATGACCAGCGGAACGGTTCGACCTTCAAACAGTACAAAATTTCTTGTGACAATGACCGGCAAAGCAAGGCCGGGTAAACTTTTCTCCGTGACAAGTTCCATAGCAACAACCACCTTTCGTGTTTGGGGTATTCGCATCTCCAACCAAGTAACAGCTTGTGTCCGATATTTTGCTTGTCAAGCCCGCCAATCTCGCAAAATCCCCATGGATGGGAATGAAAAGCTTTCGAACAATCATTGGAAAATCATTGGAAAATCATTGGAAAATCTTTGGATAAGCGGACGCCATCACAAACGAAAATTAGGTTTTGCGCAGTGAGATTTTTTCTGCAATAATCACGCCCCTTTACTAGGCTGCTGCGGGCATGCCTGCCGCACACATGTAAAAGTATCAAAGGAACCTGAAGATTGAAAATCGCCGATAAAATCAAAGAATACGCAGTTCGAGGAAAACCTTTTTTTTCTTTTGAGTATTTTCCACCAAAAACCGAGTCCGGACTCCATAATCTATACGCACGACTGGACCGGATGGCTGCACTGGAACCTTGCTTTATAGACATCACATGGGGCGCCGGCGGCAGCACCTCCGAAACCACATTGACACTCAGCAAAGACGCCCAAACCTATTTTGGTCTTGATGTGATGATGCACATCACCTGCGCCAACATGAGCGAGGCCAAGCTTCGTGCCGCCTTGGATCAAGCTCGTGATAGTGGCATCAAAAATATCATGGCCCTACGCGGCGACCCGCCCGCTGGGACATTGGAGCATGAGCCCGGTTTTCTCCAATCAAGCATCGAAATGATTCGCTGGATCAAAGCGAATTACGGCGACACATTCTGTATCGGCGTCGGCGGTTACCCTGAGGGGCACCCCGAAGCACGCTCGAAGGACGACTGCGTCGCTTTTCTAAAACGCAAGGTGGATGCAGGCGCTGATTTCGTGGTCACACAATTGTTTTTTGACCTTGATGAATACCGACTTTTTTTGGAACGCTGCGCAAAACAAGGCATCAAGTGCCCGATCATCCCGGGTATCCTTCCCATCATATCCTTTGAGCGATTCCAAAAGTTCACAGACTTTACGGGCATCAAGGTTCCGGCAAAGGTCCGTAGCGCTCTCGAGCCCATAAAGTCTGATGACGAGAAGGTTCGATCCTTCGGTGTCGAGCTCTGCGCGGAAATGTGTTCGGAACTCTTTAAAATGGGCGCACCTGGACTCCATTTTTATACTCTGAACCTGGAATCCTCCGTCACAGAAGTTCTGGAAAAACTCGAACTTCTTAATGACTGCCGTACAAGACGCCCCATGCCCTGGCGAGCGTCCACGGTCGACCATCGCAGGAACGAGGATGTGCGACCGATTTTTTGGAGCAACAGGCCAAAGAGTTATCTCGCACGCACCATGAGTTGGGATGATTTTCCAAACGGACGCTGGGGAGACAGCTTCTCCCCCACGTTTGGATCTCTTAATGATTACTATATTTTCCGCCGAAGCAAAGACCAGACCGTGCGGCAAAATCGCCTGAAACTGTGGGGACAACCGACCACGGAAGCCCAGGTCGCTGATGTATTTGCCAAATTCTGCCAAG
>JBILMN010000294.1:0-2837 GCA_044375465.1 Oligoflexales bacterium
GTCCAACGCAGTCGCGATTTTTTTGCCGTCGACCAAGACCACCGGCTACCTTGCCCTTGCCGATGAGCAAGGGTCAGATATTTTGGCGGTTGACACACAGGACACGTCAAGGTCTGACTTGGACTTGGGCCATAGGATCCAGAACGCTTTGCAAATATCGATTGGTGCCTGGGAGTGTTTGTTATCCTCAAAGTTCGTCGATTCCGGTCGTCCGGTGGAAACTTGGGAACCAAGGGTTGCTGCGGCTGTCGGGCTCAAAGCGATGTGGCATTCTGCGGCGGGATGGAATGAGACGGACTGGCAAATGCGTGATACATCCCCGCTGTATTTGAGGCGATCTTCTGTGGAAGAAAAAGCGCTGTTGGGTGTTGGTACACGTCGGTGATATGATTCGACCTATACGTGCCAAAGTAGGAGGGGCCTTAAGTTTATGGAACAGTCAACGACACAAGAAACTCGTCCACGCCGCTTGGGTGGAGCTGTGTATATTCTTCCGAATCTCATCACCACGGGTAATCTGTTTTTTGGCTTCTACTCCATCATCAAGAGTATGAATGGACAGTTTGGTTGGGCTGCAGCGGCAATTTTTCTAGCGGCTATTTTTGATGTTCTGGATGGTCGTGTTGCCCGATTGACCAAAGGCACGAGTGAGTTTGGTGTGCAGTATGACTCACTTTGTGATTGTGTTTCCTTTGGGGTGGCGCCAGCATTTTTGATGCATCAGTATGGACTCCTTGAACTCGGTCGGATGGGTTGGGTCGCTTGCTTTATGTTTATGGCCTGTGGAGCTTTAAGACTCGCGAGATTCAATGTTCTCAGTTCGATCGGCAAGGCGTCCGGTGATTTTACGGGACTACCGATACCGATGGCTGCGATCACGGTGGCGAGTTTTATTTCGTTGATGGTTGATTTGGATCAACGTCATGCATTGGGAGGTCTTCCGGATATCACGGCTTTACAGTGGATCATGGATCCTGGATTTCGTCGCTATTTCCTGTTGTTTTTTAGTCCAATTTTGGCGCTTTTAATGGTGAGCAACATTATCTACAAGTCACATAAAGCATTGAAATTCAGGGCGATTCGTCCATTCCAGCTGTTAGTGTTGCTTGTGATGGTGATTTCGCTCGTGGCGTATGCGCCTGAGATGGTCGGATTTACGTTGATTTTCCTCTATGTTCTGACAGGCCCCGTTGCCTGGGCGATCGGGTGGACTAAGCTTACAGATGACGATGATATTTTTTCTGAATCGTCGCCGGAGGATGAACCATAATGAAGATTGCAATCATTGGAGCCACTGGTGCTGTTGGTCGAGAGATGGTTGCTGATCTCGAAGATTCGGACATTCAGAATCTGACGCTGGGATTGTTTGCCTCGCAGCGAAGCGCAGGCGAGATGATTTCATTCCGGGGTAAAGCTCATGAAGTGAGAGCTTTTGATGTGAATGCTCTCCGCGGCTTTGATTATTGTCTGATGAGTGCCGGCGGGGCCTTTTCGCGGCAAAATGCCCGAGCCATTGCCGATATGGGCGTTACGGTCATCGACAATAGCTCGGCTTGGCGCATGGTCGATGGTGTTCTTCTCGTGGTTCCAGAGGTCAATGGTCATTTGCTCAAGGGATTGCCTCGGGGATCGATCGTCGCAAATCCAAACTGTTCGACCATCCAAATGGTCGTGGCGCTAAAGCCTTTATACGATGCATTTGGAATCGAACAGATCCAAGTTTCCACATATCAATCGGTGTCTGGGACCGGGCAAAAAGGGATTCGGGAATTGTCTGCGCAGGTGGAGGCCGCTCTGAAATTTGGCGAGCAAAAACCTCAGGTATATGCGCAGCCCATCGCTTTTAACGTTCTTCCAGCCATCGATGTGCTCGATGGAGCGGGTCATTGTTTTGAAGAAGAAAAAATGGTCCGAGAGACCCGCAAGATTTTTGGTCGCTCAGATCTTGATATTCTGGCGACGACCGTCCGGGTACCTGTTTACCATTGTCATTGCGAGTCTGTTGCGGTTCGCCTCACGCGAGATGTGACTAGGGCGGATTTGCTGGCTAAGATGTCTGGTTTTTCAGGTTTAACAGTCCATTTGTCGGATGATCATGCTGAATTTCCCACGCCGCGCTCAGTCACAGGAGACCGGGGTGTGCATGTGGCACGAATTCGCACTCCGATCGACAAGGAACGTAGCCATTGGGCCCAGTTTTGGATCGTCGCAGATAATCTCAAGAAAGGAGCCGCTACAAACGCGGTGCAAATTCTTGAATCGATCCATTCAACGCGCTGACGACGTGGCGAGTGACGACAATCTGGCGTTATTCTGAGGTCATTCTGTTGACTTGCATGCCTGGGCAATCAAAAGGCTTATTTGGATCTTGCGGTGCGTAAGTTACATAGGATTGGCCCAGTGGCGAGATGGCAAAACCGGGGTGCGGTCGATCAGAAATGTAATTGAGGTAGGGGCCACGGACCCAGTCTTGGTTGACGTAGTTGATTCTACCATGTTCTTGTGCCTGCCCTGTGGTTGCGGCCAATTTGTAGACATTGCTGCCAAGGCTCATCATCGCCCATCGACTGGAGACGGTTGCAGACTGCGATCAGATTATCGAGATCAAAGACGGGATGGCTCATCCATCGCGGCTAACGGCTTGTGGACAGTCGACATGCGTCCAATCTGCTGGCCAATGATCTGCCTTCGGCAAGGCATCGAATCTGAAAACAATCGATGCAAGATTCTTTCGTCAGACCCGTATCGCTATCGCTATCGGGATGAGGAATAGGAACGAAAAGTTTTTTGCGGCGAGTTCCGTCATTGATATCGGCAATTGGCACCACGATGAGAAT
>JBILMN010000021.1:0-31281 GCA_044375465.1 Oligoflexales bacterium
ATTTCTCCGATATCGTCATGTATGGGTGTTTCGTGTTCGTGTCGTGTTGCCACAGCTGGGGCAGGGTTGGTTTTCGGCTGCACCGCTGGTGTTGGCTCTGATTCATCGAGTCCGCCCATAGCAGCCAATAGCGCTAACGCCTCGTCGTCTGCGGACGCCGCGCCTTTGGGTTGAGGGTTTTTCAGTGCAGTGGGCTTGACTGGCTCCGGCGCTGATACCGGCTCAGGTGTATCCATATCTGCAAGAAGACGGCGAGCCTCTTCGTCACTCATCTCATTGGAAGCAGCGGGCGCACCACTTGACGGTGCGTCCATGTCCGCAAGTAATCGGCGGGCCTCGTCGTCACTCATGCCGTTTTCTGATGAGCCTTGATTTTGCGACGTTGACGGTGCATCCATATCAGCAAGAAGTCTTCGCGCCTCATCGTCGCTCATGTCTTCTGATGACTGGTGGTCTGCAGCACTGCCGATCTCGGTATCACTGTTTGCGGGGGTGTCAAGCCCTGGAATGTCGATATCGTGTTCGGTCGTTTGGTCCATGCTCAATGGTGATTCTTGATTTGTCTGTCCATCGACGGCTGCGATCATGGCAGCATCTTCCGGTGTCATGTCAACATGGTATATGGTTTCAGTCGTGGATTGTGAGGATAAATTTTCAAACGATTGCAGGTCAGCGATCATTGCGGCATCATCAGATGAAAGGGGAGAATTCCTGGACAACGCGTCTGTTTCTTCGGCCCAACGCAGAAGTAGGTGCATCAGATCCAAAGTTTCTTTTAAGGATGCTTTGTCACCGGGCGTGAGAATGCGTTCCTGAGCCGGCCTGTTTTGCAAACTCGTTAAAATCTGCACCAATTTTGGCAGCGCGATGCGATTGAGGTTGTCTAGGGCTACATTGGTGAGAGCGTCCATGCTCATAACTCTTCTCCGTGTTCCTTTATCGCTGATTCAAGACGCCTTGTTTAGTTTTCCTTTTGTTGGTGCCAAAAACAGGAAGTAGCTATCAGGCATGGCATCAAATATGAGTGGCTTTCGGCACGCATCACACAGACGCTCAGGAATCTGGTCATTTTCAATGGTGTTTCGCTCGGACTCTGCGTCGATGAGTTGTTCAAGATCGCCATGGGTCTCACAGACATATGGGGCGTAGAACGATTGCACATGGGCGCGTCCGACAGATTCGGGAACCATGTTAAATTGATCGACCATTGCGATGGAACAGTTGACGAAAACCAGTGAGCCTAGGTTACCGAGATCTCGAATCAGATAGACCCATTCGCGCACACCGCAAGAGTTGAAATTTGTGATGCCTCCGAGGTCCAGCATAATGATCTTGCTTTTCATGCGCGGGACGTCTCGGTGTTTAAATGAGTCGGCAACGTCACCTTTGAAGCGGTAGGTGACCAGATCAGGTGATTCAGTCATCTCGACGCTGAGGTTCCCGAACAATATCTTTTTTGTCATGTTGCCCTCCCAATTCCCTCAAGAGATCCACGCCGATTTAGAGTCTGCAACGTCTGTGACATGGACCTGACAAAGGTGCATCGGAACGACGCAGGAATTCTTGATTAAAGGGGGCATGGACGGCTTTTATGAAAGCCAAGGATTCATGTATTGTTTCGTAGAATTAGCTGGTTATTTTAACTGAATGTCATAGGCACTGGTCCATCCTTGCCGTCCAATGCAATCGTACTTCAAGTAGGCATACCCCTGATCTCCCCAAGAATCTCCCCAGGAATTCTTGATCACGAACTGCTGGGAGTCATCATCATAACCCATGATGGAGTATGCGTGGGCTCCCGTAGCTGCGCCGCCACAACCGATTTGACCGGTTCCGGCGCCGTTCCAGGTGCCGTCAACATCTGATCCATAATAGACGGGGCGCCCGGCATCGAGCTGTGCTTTGAGACTGCTGACGGATACTTCAATCTCTCGGGCATCAGCTAGCTTAAGTCCATCAAAGTCCATGCGCTGCGCTGCATCAAGAGACGCTTCCATGTTCGGTTGTTGTCCCTGTGCGGACCAGATGTCCCAAGCGTTGTATTCGCCAGATTTACCTTTTATACGTGCAAGGACCCCAATCACGTGGGCATTACCAAATGCGGTGCACGCGCCCTCCTGGCCCTGATTTTGGACCTTTGTTGCATATTTGGAAAGCAGATAGAGATTGTAGCGGCCTTCCAAATTGAACTGGTTGTTGGAGGGTGTTGTCGACTTGCTGCTTCGACCGCGCGACATTTGGATCGAAGTGGGCAACGTCTCGATGTAGCGCTGGCAAACGAGAAGCTCCATGCCGGATTTTCGTTTACATAATCCGCGCGGCTTTGGGGGCAGCGTTATGGCTTGGTTTTTTGTTTGGGTCGTGTTTGTCAGATCAAAAGAAGTTTCGATGCCGATGCCGCTAAACAGCAGACTTAACAAAGTGAGTAGATTGCCTCCGCCGCCTGTTGAGCCGCCTGTTGAGCCGCCTGTCGAGCCGCCTGTCGAGCCGCCGAACGAACCGCCAGTGGAACCGATACTTCCACCGCCTTCGCCGCCCGTGGTGTTGCCGTCCTTATAGGGATCCCCCGCATTAGGATCTTTGCCCGCAAAGATCCTAAGTTGCGGATTGGCGGCTGAGACCGGATAGCCATTAGACGATGCGACCCCGCCAAAAATACCTAAAACTTTGGCGACGGGACCTCCTAGATCCTCTGCTGCTGCGGTTGCCGACGTCGAGTCGCCTAAATACATCTTAGAAGATGAGGGTTGACAGGAAATAGCCGATGAGTCACCCATTGATTTCATCATTCTGGAAATTTTTGCGCAGTTTTCACCAAGGCTTTTAATGAAAGTGTCGTTGGCGCCTTTGGGCCCAACATAAGCTTTCGCTAGCAACTTGGCAAAATTTTCGGTCTCTTTGGGCATATTTGCAATCAGGTTGCGGAGAGATCTTTGATAGAGTTTTTCCAGAAGCTCCACAGAGTAGCGGTCGATAAAATTGCGAAGCGGTTTGTGAGCAATCATTTTTGCGAGCAGATCGTTTGTCACGGGAACATAGTCAGTGCTGATGAGGGCCATCAAGATGTCTTGCATTTCCTTTGCCTCGAGAATCAGTAAGGCATTAAGTTTTGATGGTTGGTTGATATTTTCCTGAAATAGTCGGACTCTCTCCGCCTGCTGTAGCAGATAAGCAGTCATGTGCTGACGGAACTCAGCGGGCATGAGCTTTACGACACCATCGTTTGGAGTGTTGTGGACACTGTATTTGATACCCCCTGCATGGGCTTTTTCGTTGCTGATGGGAAGGTCGTTTTGAAACCATTTTTGCAACAATTGAAACGACGGAGCAGCACCCTTGAGAATATTCGGGTCAAGGTCGGCTTCAAGGCCAACGAGCGATTTTGTACGGGACGAATCCACGGGCAAGCATGAATAAAATCCTGTCACACCGACCATGATGAGAAAAGTCATAGAAAACCGCATCTAAAAACCCTCCAAATACACAGTTCAGGGTGATATCGGATCTTGCTTTTGAATTCTTTAGGGGTGTTGCGATGGCCTTCTAAGTCGCAGTTTATATTGATAATATCGGCATGACTTCGGTCCGATTTGCGTAAAAGAATCTCATTTTTCCGCGCGTGCTGGCATTTCGTCACCATGAGGCACGGTGGTCTCTTCAGGTGGGGGCGCGGATCGATCGGACGCCTTGATCCGTCTTAGCGTGATATTTGCGACCGTTTTGACCCGGCCGGCATGCTTGAATCGACCATCCGGATCACTAACGATTTCCTGTAGGAGATCTACACAGCGCTTTATGTCGTTTAGACCATTTTTGAATACCAGAGCAAGCTCATATTGAGCCTCTGCTCTTGACTTGTCTCTGGAGAGTATGGACTCAAATGACGTCTTGGCTTGGCTCCATGCACCGTTTCGGCTCGAGGCGATGCCAAAACCATACTGTGACGCAAAGCACTGTCCACAACGGTTGGAAGCGAGGCTGAAAGACTCGATAGCGCTTCCGGCGTCACCGAGATTCAATTGGAGATGTCCCATATTGAGCAATGCTGCAATGTGGGTGCCGTCGCTGTCGGCTGCTTTGCGAAACAAAGTGATAGCATCATCATAATCGGCGCGTCGATTGCCGGATTGCGCCATTGCGCGAAGACCCAAGTAATTCATGGCGTCGGCATTGGAGGGCGATGACTTTAAGACCTGACTGGCGTAATACGCGGCCATATCGTAGTTTCTCTGCCCCGCAAAACCTGATGCAAGCGCAATCAGCAACAAGTTGTCGCCAGGATATTTTTCCAATTCTTTACGAGCTTCTTCTGTGGCCGAAGCCCAATTGCCTGTCGCTAGCATTCCATATAAACGGTGGCGAGAATCTTCAGAGTCGCGCAGCTGAATCCAGTGGTTCATATCAGATCCTGAAATCATCGGAGCTGTCGCGCCTGTTTGCATGACGATCAATTCACCGGAAGCAGGTCCTTCCAAGGAGGATTCATCTTTGACCTTAGCGGTTCGTTGAGCTGATGGCGTGGTGCAAGCCGTTGTTGCGAGGGTCAGGATTAAGGCCGTAAATTTATTTTCGATCATGGTGTCATCTCCTCGCAGTTTTAGCGTGTGTGCCATTGAATGAAGTGGCTAGCATCCTCGCCAGAGAATTTGTCCTGACTCCACTGGCCGCCATTTTGCCACATGATCGCTGCTGTCCAATCTGGGTTCGTGGCTCCAAGTCTTGCCTGTTCGGCTGATTTCTCGTCAGATTCGAGCGCGATGGCGTCAACGCTTTCAAGAATTTCTTTCTTCCTGGCATAGAAATCTTTGATCGTGGCAGGTTCCAGGGTTTTGGCTATCGAGAGATCGTCATATGCTTTTACGAACGCTTCAGCAACCCGAGCGGCTCTATGGAGCGCCGGGCCGCACCAGCTTGTTCGCGCCGTCGCACAGCTGGCTTTATAAGCCTGATAAATCGTGTTGAATTTTTGATAACCTGACTCTAGCTCGCCTTTCGGATCTTTTGAGCCCAGACTGAAAACCTCCTCCTTGAATTGATTCTTAGACATGGATTCGGCCAATAGAAAATTGACCTCACTGACGAGGTCAATCGTATTGGGTGACGATTGATCCAGGGATGTCATTTGATTAGCCAGGGCGGATACTGCTTTGATGTTGCCTTTGGCTGCGAGAAGTCTTGCTTTTAGCGAGTAGGCGTAAGCTTTAAGGGTCTGATCATCCTTGAATGCAACCAGGATTTTATCGGCAGTTTTCATGGCTTTTTCGCTTGATGCGTGCCGTTCAGCGGTGTCGAGCAGTCGCCGGGCGATATCATTTTTGACCCCCGTATCGACATCGCTACGCGTGAGAAGAATCGACATCACGCGCAACGCGCTATCATAGATTTCTCTTCCAAGATACAAATCCGCAAGGTTCAGTAAGGAATCCTTTGACTTCTCTGCAGTCGGAAATTCTTTTGCATGTGTTTCAAGGAAATAAATGACGTGCTCGTCCCATGTGAGTGCGATCGTCCAGGCGCCGCCGTTCACTAACGCTTCATGACGCCACTTGCTTTTGGGGTAAGCCTTGGTGAAGTTTTCTAGACTTTGGACGGCTGCTCGGAATTGCCTGTCACCTTGATGCGCCAAAGCCAGATGATACATGCCCTCATCATGGCGCTGATCGCCGCGCCAGCCTTTCACGTATTCTTCGAGTTTTGCGATAGAGGTTTTAAAATCTCCCGCTGCAAGTGACGCAAGGCCCCCTTCCAGAAGTCCCAAGCCAAGGATGTCTTTGGGTTTGAAACTCTTTCCTTGATATTGTCCTGACAACGCCGCTTTGACCATCAAACGGCCCAGAGACTCTACCTCCGTCCACTGTTTTGCACTCACCCGTGCGGCCACCATCCACCCTACGGCATTTGCAGCATTGACGCCTTTGGGAAACAGGTTCAATCGTTCGGTCCAGAGTGCGTACGCCTCATCAATCCGGTGATTTGCAATCATCAGGAGGCCAATATGTGCCGTCGTTGGCCAGTCATTCATCTGTTTGCCATCAACTTTGCGGAACATGTCAATGAGGACTTCGCGTGGTTCCGCGTCTCCTTTGGGGAGATTTTTCCAAGGTGCATCAGCAGGCCAATTTGCCAGGTTTAATTGACTTCGGATGGCTTTACGCCAATACCCCATAGATTTAGCACCGACGGACTCTGTAGCCAGAGCTGCGAATACGCCCGCCGCCGCTTTATGATTTCCAGCATTGTATTCGATCTCTCCCTGAGACGCGCGAACCCGTTCTTTTTCTGGGCCGTCGATGTTTGTGGTGAGATATAGGTCAATCGCGTCTAGGGCTTTCTTGCGATCTTCGGGTTGAGATTGTTTTGGTAACGCGTCTTTAATCAGGCTATTGATTAATTCGCGATGCAACGCCGCAACTGTGGCCGTGACACGCTGGGTCTTTGCCTCCTGGCCAACGCCGAGGAATTGTGGGTCTTGGTATTTGTTGCCGGTGTCGATCAGGGATCTCTGCCAACGTCTTGTCTGCTTTGTTTGTTTGTAGATCATTTTTTCCAGTTCGATTAGGCGAACATCGATCGCCGCGCCATCAGCGGAAGCGTTAAACGCAACCGCGAGCGCCCGATATTTTTTTAATGCAGGTTCTCGTTGGTCTTTCTGCCATTCATAGAGCGCCTGACGTTCGATGACAGCGCGGAAGAACGTAAATTTTTTTTGAGCCCTGGTGTCCACTGGTGCTGATGTCCACGGAGCCTCTGCGCCTTCGATTTTTCGCCAAAGAGCGAGTGCATAGAGAGCAGTTTGCTCGTGAGTCGGCTCATCAATTCTGGCGGCGATATTACCGGCAGCGAGCAGGAAACGGCGGTAATTTGGAGACGGTTTTCCTGATTTTACGCCGCTTGACGTGATGCCTCCAATAACCCTGGCTGCCGTCAGTTCCGCCAATAACTTGGCTCCCGGGCCGAGTTTGTTGGCTGACTGTCGCAATGTTGCAATGTGCTTCGCGGACTCACCGTTTGGCTTGTTCAATTTAGCGAGTGCGTCTTTGAAGTCTGTGAGAGCTTTTTTGCGAGCCTCCTTGGATTGCATGAGGTCACGGTCGCTGGCTAGATTTCCAGTGGCAGCCGGTAGTTTTAAAGTTAGGGTTAATGAAAGTACCGGTTTTAAGGAGTCCGCTATTGCGGTTTCCGTAAATGATGCAAAGCTCAACCATCCGATGATCAAAATGCGGTAGCTGTTCATGATATCCCTCGTGAAACTTCGGATCAAATCGCCGGATAGGATTCGGCAGCCCACGTTGTTTTCCTGAAAAAGGTGGTTTCTTTGACTCTATGGCGTGTGGCTCAAATATCTGAAATAAAATGAAAAAATTGTTTTTTATTGGGAATAGCTCAGTTTTTTTGTGGCCAACCCGATCACCCAGTGTGCGAAGCGTTGGCTTTGCGGGTAACCTATTTTGATAGCGTTTCTGGAGTATCTGGGAGATGTCATGACGATGCAACGCTTTAAATCAATATTGAATCACGCTCTCACCCGCGGTGCCATGCGAGTGCGTCTGTCTGCGGGTAAGGCTGCGGAGTGGGTGATTTCTGAGGCGATTCATGAGACAGATCACGGTGGAGTTTTGGCGGAAACTGATTTGCTAGAGATTCTTCGCGCGGTTTTGCCAAACCAAAGTTTTGAAACATCCAGTGTCCTGACGGGCTCGCTCAATGTGGGACCTCTGGGTATCATTAAATTACGTGCGGTAAAAAACCCCATGCGTCTTGATATTTACTCAGCAGGTGGGGAGTCCATGTTGGCGCGCGATTTAGCCACACCCGATCCTCCCATTGAAACGCCGATGCCGGCAATTGCCCCCAGTCCCCCCGTTCCTCCCATTCCTTCCATTCCTGCCATTCCTGCCATTCCTGCCATTGCTCTGGTCGTCAAAACATCGGCGCCTGAAACAGTTTCGAGTCCCAAAGACGTCGCGGCGTCAGGCTCGTCGGCAGCAGGTTCAGGCACACCTGAGGATTCAATGTTCAGAACTGCACCGCCTGCGAAGGCCAAAATCTCTATTTCGGATGCCTCACCTGTGATCAGCGGGGGGCCGGTGCCCGGTTTTTCTCCGCCCGTGACCCCAGCATTGGTGATGGCGGCTCCCGCGGTGATTCAACCTGTTGCTGAGGATATTCCAGACATTAATTTTGGCAGTCAGGAGAAATCCGAGGGTAGTTATAGCGACGGTCATAATCCTATCGATAGGCTTTTGCGTGAGATGGTACAGATGAAGGCGTCTGACATGCATCTTACAGTTGGTCAGCCGGTGATTTTCAGGGTGCATGGTGAGATCACTCGTTTGGGCGAGGAACATATGACATCTTCGATGATGGAGGCGCTGATTCTGCCCACCATGCCACCGAGAAACCGCAAGGAATTTGCCAAGGGTTCAGATACCGACCTCGCTTACGAGCTTGGCGGTGTGGGACGATTTCGTGTGAACGTATTTCGGGATCGTAACGGTGTGGGCGCGGTGTTGCGGCATATCCCATCACAGATCTTGACCGCAGAGCAGCTTGGTCTGCCGCCTGCGATCACCAAATTATGCACGCTCAATAAAGGTCTTGTGTTGGTTACCGGTCCCACGGGTAGCGGTAAGTCCACGACGTTAGCTGCAATGCTTGACCTGATCAATAAAACCCGCAAGGAACATATATTGACCATTGAGGATCCCATTGAATTTGTGCACCCGCAACAGAAGTGTCTGGTCAATCAGCGTGAAGTTCACAAGCATACCACCTCATTTGCACGGGCTCTGAAAGCGGCTTTGCGTGAGGATCCAGATATTGTTCTGATCGGTGAGATGCGAGATCTCGAGACGATCGCTATTGCGATCGAAACAGCAGAGACAGGGCATTTGGTGTTCGGTACGTTGCATACAACTACGGCCATGTCGACCGTAGACCGAATTATTGATCAATTTCCGGCTGATAGACAGGCGCAGATCCGAACGATGTTGGCGAGCTCATTGCGTGGAGTCGTAGCGCAGACTCTTCTGAAGAAAAAGGGTGGAGGTCGCGTCGCGGCTCACGAGATTCTGATCAGTAACGATGCGGTTGCGGCAATGATTCGCGAGGGTAAAATCCAGCACCTGGCCAATCATATGATGACCCAAAAAGCAGACGGCAACCAATTGCTCAATGACGCCTTGTTTAAACTGATTCAAGACGGGCTTGTGGATCCTCAGGATGCCTTCTTTAAAGCTGTGGATAAGAACTCTTTTATAGCATCGGCGAAAGCAAAGGGGATTCAGATTGCCGCCTGATTTTTTATGGCGCTTTTTTTGCTGATCTGGGGCTGGAGATATATTATCATTCTTAGCTTATGAAGACAGAACAAAAGACACTCCTAGGTATCTTGCCCGCAATGGATGCGGATGTTCTCGCGTCGCAACTATCGAAAGAAGGCGTTGCCATTACGACGATGTTCAATCATTCGTCTTGCAACGGTGGTTGCGCGCCGAGTAAAGAGATCTGGGTCCACCCTGCCGATGTCGTGTTTATACAACAATTCATGGTCGACCGACATATGCGGGTGCTTCAGGAGATGGGAGCGGACCTCGATCAGGTCAATCAGGTATTCGATCCATCGAAGCCAACCGCGGTTTGCCCCGCTTGTGGAACGACCTTCTCGACCCATCAGACTCAGTGTCCTGAATGCGATCTAGTTTTTTCCTAAGTCCATAACCGTCACGGTAGACATTGGATGCTTGGCTGGATGTCAGAGTCTTAGGATGTTTTGCCGTCAGTGGCGCCATGGCTATCGTAGCACTTTTCGACATCATCCTTGGAAAAATGCTTGGCTTTGCACTTGGTGCAGATGTATTTGGCGCCATCGCGTTTATACTTGTCGCTTTTGATTTTCTCGTCTTTTGGATTCATGCTCATTGTGTCATCTCCTTTAAGTGAGCCTTACGAGGTGGCCTTCGGGACATTGTTCTTTGGACTTTAATTGGTAACTTGAATAAGAGATGATAAGGACTCTCAGAAGTTCAAGGGTTTAAGTGGTATGATTTAGCGGTCGATACATAATCTTTCGCGGATTTTTCGAGAAATTGGAGTTCTGCAGGAGTCAGGGGCCTAATGGCTTTTGCGGGTGCGCCCATCACCATCATACCCGATGGCATTTCTTTGCCAGGTGTTACGACGCTACCGGCGGCCACGAAGCATCGTGAACGGATGACCGCGCCGTCCAGTATGGTTGACCCCATTCCAATGAGGCACTGATCTTCAATGGTGCATGCGTGAATGACTGTGTTATGACCGATCGTGACGTCTTCACCAATGACGGTTGGGCCACTGCCAGATGTGACGTGGACGGTCGTATTGTCTTGAATGTTGGTGCGGGCTCCGATTCTGATGGTATTAACATCCCCGCGGATCACCGTATTGAACCAGACATTGACGTCATCGCCGAGCTCTACTTGGCCGATCACAGCAGACCCACTGGCCAAAAAGATTCCTGTTCCCGTTTTAGGTGTGTGGCCTTGCCAGGTAATTAAGTGGGCATTTGGCATCCGATGCATGGACGTTCTCCTTGCCAGCAGGGCAGAGTCAGTTTTATGATACAAAGCTCATGAGGCACTCATGACGAACTCCTAGCATGATCAAGGCTCCCATGTCTGGCAAGATCAAAAATAATAGGTTCGGACCCGATACGAATCTCAGTGAGACCGGTCTGGAATTTGTGGATGTAGTCTTGACGGAGCGTTTTTTATTGCCACCAGCAGCGCTGCGGAAGATGGGTGAGCCCGTTCCAGAAACCTTGGCAGAGATTGCAGCAATGTCTGGTCTTGATCTCGCACAGGTGGTGGCTGTTGTGGAAGAGTGTCTGGAGCTTAGCCAGGATCTTTATTTTGAGGCAGAGCAATTAGAGATCGCGGCCCAGCTGGAAGGTACCGTTATCGTTGATATGAGGCCAGATATATCCATAGAAACAGAACCACTGCATCCCTCCGCACGACTGTTTCATGCGCAGAGCCCCGCTCACATCTTGCCATTTTTGCGCAGTATGAATCGGGTGATTGTTTTATCAGATCCTCAGTCGCACGCTTGGAGTGCCGCTTTGGCATTGCGAAAAATGAGTATCAAGGCGTTTTTGTGGGGATCTGTGAAATCCCCCTGATTTCTGAATGGTCGAAGAATCTTTAGTAGACTCTCACAAGCTCGATAAGACTCGTCCCGAAAATGCTGACAAAGCGGTAGCGCGGCGCAAAAGCGCAGTCCAAATATGGCGATCTTGTCGCAGCCAGTGCGTAATTTGCGATCACGGTGTTGGTCGAAAGATCTCGGTCAAATACCATCGAAATACTTGGTAAACCACCCTCACTACCCACCGCGTGGTTCAATATGGAGGTCCGCTGGGGCTGAAACAGCACTTGCGAGACTTGGCGATTATCAGTTCCCACGTGCAATTGTGTGATAATGGGAAAGCTTAAAGAATTTTCGATGCAGGTGATCGCACTGGCGTTGGGAGGTGACGGATCACTTGGTGGCGGGGGAAGATCCAGTACCTGACGACTAAAGACCAGAACGTGACAATTTTGCGCTTCAGCTCCATTCAGTGACAAGAACACGGATCGAGCACGAATGCCTCGGCCTTCGTTCACCGAAAATACATGCGCCGTCCGGGTGCGCTCAGCAAGGTCATCGACACCCTCGGTGGTGGTGCCGGCCTCAAAAATGTCGGCTTTGCAATGTGATGGGACTTCGAAGCGAAGGTATTTTAAAACTGCAACGTCGGATAGTTCCAAACGGCCACGCTCCAAAAGGCCACCTTGATATGGAATGGCCCCAAGATAGTGCTCATTTGCACTCAGAGTGGTGGCTGGCACTGGCTGTGCAGCAGCGGCCTGAGAGTGGGATTGGACGAAGAATATCGCAAACAGCATGATTAATTGGAAGCTTCGGATAGTCATTTTTGACTCCTCATCATTTGTTGAAAAAATGGTTTAAAAAAGTCTGCACCCCCCCTTATTTTGGTCTAAGATGGGGCATTCGTCTATATGAAATAGTTCTCAGGCGCCTTGGCGCAGCCTTTTGGTGTGGCTCAACCAGCCTTAGGCATTTTACTTTTCAGTTCAGCGAGTTTGCTTTTGCCGGGGCCAAAATTGGGATCTTTTTTCATCGCGCGTTCGAGCAGCTTGACCGCGTCGGCAATCTCGTTTTTAGCCTCACACAGCATGGCTTTGTTGTAGAGGGCCGGAACATTTTCCTGATCAAGTTTGATGATCTGATTGTAGACCTTGTTCGCATCATCGAGCATATTTTGCTGTTTCAGACAAATACCTAGCTGATTCAGATACGTTACATTTTCCGGATCCAACGAGAGGGCGGTTTTAACGTACCGCTGTGCCTTCGGATAATCCTTGGTGGCGAAATAAGCCTGGCTCAGAAATTGGTAAAGTTCCTTGAATTCCAGTCCCGCCTTGACGGCTTTTTCGAGTAGCGAAATCGCTTCTTTATAACGTTCTCTCTTAAATAGGATATCCGCAGCTGCGCGGTAGCGGACCGGGTTGAGTGGCGATAGGGCAATGGCTTGGTCAAAAGCTTTCAGGGCGTCATCAAATTTGCCCATTTCGGAGTAGATTTCGCCGCGAGTCGAGAAAATATGGACAAAGGCTTTATTTCTTTGTTCGGCGTTTGCCAAATGCTCGAGAGCTTTATGGGGGTCTTTGCGGCCAAGGGCTGAACGGGCTAGGCCGACGTGTGGACGTGCTGATTTCTCGGAAGACTCGGCCAGGAGCTTATAGATGCGGTCGGACTCGTCAAATTTTTTTTCCCGCAGTGCTAATTTTGCTAATTCGTATGCTTTTTCAGGGTTTTTCGGGTTATGAAATTTTTTCCAGCTCATCTGAACTTTGGGGTAGATGTCCGAAAGTGTAAAAGGCTTCACCAGAATCTCATCCACGCCGTTTTCCACCGCAAGCATCAGGCGCTCCTTGCTCACATTGTCCATCATGAGACAGAATGGCGGTCGATCAAGGTCCGTTCGCTCCCTAAGTTCCGAAAGCATTTCAAGACCCCCCATGACGGGCATTTCCATATCGCAGATCACTGCGGATAAACCCTTATGATCCTGCATCAACTCGAGCGCTTCATAACCATTAGCTGCTTGCTTGACATTATTAAACTGGAGCTTTTGTAGCTGATGGACGACGATGAGACGCAGGTCTTGCTGATCATCAATGACGATAATCGGAGCCTCGTTGTGGATCTTTTCCGGCAAAGGAATGTTAAAAAGCTTACCGAAATCGATAGGGTTGTTATCAGCCATGGCCATTTCTCCCGGTGTTATTCCCGGGTTCTATCGGCTAAGGACGCGATGTCTTAACTCAATGTAATGATTTAAAGGGTTGGTCACATGATTGAAAAAGCACTCAATAATTTGTCATTTTCGCTAGATGTGCCAATTGAAATTCTCAGACAACCAGCCAACCCAGGCGCTGCGCCAACGTTACGCACCAGGATTCCCGATTTGATCAGTTGCTGATAGGCCCGATTTGATGCCTCGGAATTTGGCCAACGCGCAAGTAAGAAATTGGCCTGGCTTGATTTGATCTTGAATCCAAGACGCTGACCCTCACGTTCGAGTATCGCACAAACTCGCTTGCGTTCCGAAATGGCATTTTGGACGATATCGTCGAATATTTTTGCCATGGCTGGATCCTCTAATACCTCGCCAGCCGCAACGAGTGTGAATTGATTGATCAGAAATGGGACCCGTGGCTTTTTGAGCAAATCGATGACGTTTGCAGCCGCGAGAATGTAGCCTAATCGGACGCCTGCGGCTCCAAGGGTTTTACTGAAGGTGCGAATCAAAATAAGGTTGGGAAAATCCCCCAGTAACTCCGTGTAAGGTTCATCTGCGAACTCGCAGTAGGCCTCATCGCCAATGAACAAGACATCCGGTCTCGCCTTAAGAAGGTCTCTGAGAGTTGCGCGCGGCAAGACATTACCGACGGGATTGTTGGGAGATGCAAACAAGACCAGGCTTCCAGCCGGTAAATCCGGCATGAGAGTCAGGTCATACTCTAAATGCTCGTTCAGAGGCCAGGCTTCATAGGGAATGCCTTCATATTGGCAATGGCTTTCGTAAAGAGCAAAAGAGGGGCGTGCCAGGACCACTTTACCGCGGATTTTTTTTGTAAATGTTTGCAGGACCAATCCGATAAGATAATTGGATCCTGGTCCCAATAGAATATTTTGGTGGCTCACCCCAATTTTATCCGCGATTTTTGCCGCAAGCTCATCACCAAAAGCTGGCGGGTAACGATTCCATGGTCGTGATTTTAATTTGGTAAGGATGCGATCTTTGACGCTGTCTGGCCAGTCCCAGGGACTTTCGTTTTGATCTAACTTTACTTCAGCTTGCAGTGTGTCGATATGATATCCACGGGCCGTAAAAATAGAAGGTGTTAAATATTGTTCAAGAAAAGTCTTGGTGGGTTCCTTCGCGGTCATCATAGGTGCCTCCGCTTTTTCAAAAGGTGATCATAAAGAACAATGCTAACGGCATTCGCCACATTGAGACTGCGCACGCCAGGGTGAAAAATGGGAATTTTGTAGGCTTTATCGGGCCAGCGTTGCAGAATGCTTGGGGGAAGCCCTTTGGTCTCCTGCCCGAAAACAAGAAGATCGGTTTCATGAGGCATTTCTGTATATAGGGTCGTCGCTTTGGTACTAAAAAAAGCGAAGCGACCCTGAAATCGATTTAAGAGTTGTTCGAGATCGTCATGGATCTCGAGATCTAAAAATGGCCAGTAGTCGAGTCCTGCCCGGCGGAGATTCTTATCATGCGCAGAGAATCCGAATGGCCTCACCAAGTGCAGACGACATTGAGTGGCGGCGGCCAGACGCCCGATGTTTCCTGTGTTTTGAGGAATCTCTGGGCGGAAAAGACAGAGTTCCGGGTGACCTTTGATCATGCGATGCCACTAGGTTTTTGCTTGGTGCTTTGGACATTGATTTTTGCGAGTGATCGGAGACCCCAAAAATTGATCGTGAAATGAATGATCAGCGCCGGCCAAAGGGATCCTGTCACATTGCAGGATGCGCCCAGAATCAATCCGGCAATGAGGGCCCAGGCGGTCCAGGCGGTCAGACCTTCATCGGGGTCAAGGTGCAATAGCCCAAAAAGAATGCTGGTCAACCAGACTCCAAGAAAAGGCTGCAAAGCACCACGAAAAAGCAGCTCTTCACCCGCGGCGGAAATCAGCGCAAGCCAGAGAGATCCAAACCATCCAAACTGTCCGATGTGTGACGCTAGAGTCGATTTGAATTTCTTGTAGGACGGAAAAAAGTCCTCAAGAACTCTTTGTAGCATGAGCAAAAATAAAATGCCGGCAACGACCATGACAAGGCTGTCGCGGATACTGTAGCGCACGGGGCCCAAGAGGGCTCCGATATTCTGGTGCCACCACCAACAAATTTCGAATCCTACAGCTCCCATAACTGTGTAGGCGACGGTACTCATTTTAAGAAAGTCGCTAGAGTTTGCGGGTCTTGACGGTTTCCCGGAGTTTCCTGCGCCAGGATCGGGTGTTAAGGACATTTAGATTTACCCCAAATTTTAGATTTACCTCAAATTAGAGATTTACCCCAATTACAGATGAATTCGCTGCCGTGGCCCGTGTGCTTTTAACACATCAAATGCGACGGCGCCACTATTGGCAGGGTTGGGCGCGTTGTCGATATTTTAAAGAAAAATATTTAAATAACAGCTGGTTATTAGTATATACTATTGGATCATTTATGGGCGGAAGTAAAGTCCTCGGGGATCAGCCCGATGACCCCACATCAGGGCTGAGGGGAAAGGAAAGAAACGATGCCACAAAAGATACCACAGAAACTTCAAGACATGGTTTTGCAAGGTGTGCGGGAGTTCTTTCTTGCCAATGGGGTCAGTCAATTGAAGGATGCTGACAAAGGTATGTCTCCCTCCGAGTACCAGTGGACCGGAATTATTGGTTTTGGGGGTGATTTGATCCGCGGCTCATTTTCTGTGACCTGTAAGGCAGGCCTGCTCGATCATACCCATCCAAATAATGCGATGGGAATGCCCGTCGATGATGCTGACCGCGTTGATTGGATCGGCGAGGTCGCCAATCAGATCCTGGGGCGTATCAAGAATTTGACCATTGATTACTCAGTAAATTTTGCATTGTCGGCTCCGAGTGTCGTTCGAGGGACGTCCCTTGAGGTGGTCGGACAAGACCGGCGGATGGTTTCGACATTTCATATGTTTGCTGACGAGCATCCCGTCACAGTGACCATGATCTGCGTGATCAATCCTAATTTTAATTTTGACGAAGCGCAAAAAACGCAGAAGACCAAGCATGCCAATGAGGGTGAGTCGTTGCTATTCTGAAGAAAAAAAGCGACACTTCGAGCGTCAATTCTGGTAGTGGATGTGACGTTTGCTATGAGGTGTGCGCATGATAAGCAGCTTTTGTCTCGAACAACTTGGTTTTGCTGAGATCCCTTCAAAAATCGCGTCTGACGAGATCACCGTCCTGTTATCACCAAAAAGCGGCCCGTCAAATGAGTTGAAGGCGATGATCGCGAAGACGCAGATCGCGCCCATGCAAAGATCCATTCACTACCTCAAAATTCACGCTGGTTTTTGGGGCGTAAAGGACAAAATTTGGCTGGCGCCCGTGTTTGCTGCCGAAGGCCAACACGCCCTTGAACGTCGTTGGGTGTTTCATGATTGGGCTAAATCCCTGCAAGCAAATTTTTCATGCCGCAAGGTCGTCATCTATTTGGATGAAGGGTGTACGGTTGAGGATTTGGTCCGCGCGGAGGATCTTGTGACGACGTTTTCAGATCCAATGTTTACCGGGTCAAAATGGGAGTCGATTCGAGTCTTTGCCAAGGATGTGACAGCATTGACAGCCGATGATCCGCATTATCAGTTGCGATTTGAGCATCAACTCGAGTACAGGCGCTGGGTCAACGAGAACCCGGACGTATTAACCTCAATCGAAATTGGCGACCGGCTCCGAGACTTTGCCAATCGCTATGATTGTTCCTTCGTGACGCTCGAAGAAAGCGCGCTGCGAGATGAGCGCATGAACTTGCTCCTGGCGGTAGGGCAGGGAGCTCGAAAGTCACCATCCAGACTCCATATTGTGACCAAAAATATGGATGATGGCTCAATGCCTCTTGCGTTAGTCGGCAAAGGCATCACATTTGACACGGGAGGTATCAATCTTAAGCCTCATGAATCCTTTGTGAACTGCATGAAAAACGACATGGGTGGGGCCGCGCTCATGGCGCAATTATTCATGGCGCTGGTGCGATCGGGATCGAGGCGGCCCTTATTGTTAGCGATTCCTGCGTGTGAGAATGCGATCGATGCCGCGTCCATGAAGCCCGGGGTGATTATCAAGTCTCGCAAAGGCAAGTCGGTGATCATCGAGCACACTGATGCGGAGGGGCGATTGATTCTAGCCGATGCGATGTCGTACGTGTGGGATCGGTATAAGCCCAAAAAAATGTTCACTGCTGCGACGCTGACGACTGCTTCCTTGCGTCAGTTCACGAATTTTTTTACGCCGGTGCATTTTGCTGATCCGCAGTTCAAGGCGGCTGTCAACAAGTCTGCCGATGCTTATGGGGAGGCGTTTACATTTTGGGAGCCATTTTTGCCGTTCTTAAGTGGCAACAAAACCAATGCCGCGGATTTAACGAATATGGGGCGTATGCCAAGTCATTCGTCCATGGGCGGTGGATCGAACGTTGCAGCCCATTTTTTGCGTGAATTCGCCGAGGGTCCTTATACTCATATCGATATTTTTAACTCCATTTGGAACTGGTCGGGCGACTATCCAGGAGCGCACTATGGTTGCACCGGAGCGGTGTTTAATTCTCTTTGGGGCGCATTGAATCAAAGTGTCTAAGAAAGCGATGACGGGTCATCTTCGCCGATTGAATCGATGTGATCCATCAAAACAGCCTCGTCGGCGATTCGTCCAAATCCTTGTTCCTCACAAAAGGATGCGATGGCATCGAGTTGCTTGCTAAGGGATTCTTCGCTCGAGGCGAGGCTCGTGTAAGCAATGGATGTTTCTCCATCATCAGACATGTTGCCGTAAGGCATGACCGTGATGCGAAACCTCGCCCGCAGTTTTTCGATGAAGGCCGACATCTGTTTGCGATCTGGTGCTGGTGCGCCAGCTTCTTGCTCAAAAGTGATTTTAACAACTGCAAAGAACATAGAGCCCCTCCTCTTCGATATTGTACAGCCACCTTGAGGAGGGGTCACGAAATGTTGTGATGCTTACCTGAAAATTTTCATAGGCATCGTGCGTAACCTCAGGCCATGGACCCGCGGTAGATGCAGATTTGAAAGGGTGCAATCGCCGGTAAGGCGAAACCAACGGTGCATGGGGAGGTCTGCCCCACTTGGTGGATGGTCGCGATCACAATCCTCCCAAGCTCCGTGATTGCGGGCAGCCACGCGCCAGGCACAATGTTGGCTGATTGCCGGTGCTGGGCAGCGATCCTGGCTTGCCATCATGGCGGCGCGGACGCGCTGTTGCTCGGCTAAGATGGCGGTGGTCGTCACCTGGATGTCAATAGCGACCACCGCGCAAACACTGAGGATTAGCAGCGATAGAATGCTCACTGCAGGGGTTCCAGACCAAAATCAAAGTTGATGTCAGCATCTGTCGTGTCCGCATGAATGTGCTTGGCGATCTGATTCATTTTTTCTTTGATGATGCCGCCAAGCCAGGTCACAGCTGTCACGCTCATCACAAGCGCAAAGCCGCTGACAATGAGGTACTCGAGAGCCGCACTACCGGATGTTGAATTTTTAGGCATAAGGCCTCGTAACCATGGGGATGTTGTTTTCATGATGAGCTCCTTCAACAAGTTGATGGTAAAGACTTGCAACCACGCAAGCATATGTTTTCCGCGATGCATTTGCGGCGAGAAAATACTGCGGACAGGAATTTGTCTTTGGCGGTCAATCAGCGCCAAAAAACTCCCAACTAGGAGTGGCAGCGTTGAGGCTGGGGCGTTATACTAAGCAGAACGCGAATGAATAAATTTAATTTCATATAAATCAGGGACTTGTTGCTCAAAAGGATGTGACACAATGACCAATACCTTCACCGCTCCAAAGGGGGCCTCACCAACCGTGGAGCCCCTGTCACTGGAGGCTGCCACCGACATCGCTGCTCGCCTGCACCAGGCGATTGCCAGTGTCATCTACGGTCAGGATGATCTGATCTCAGAGGCGTTGACCTGTCTCATCGGTGGCGGCCATATCTTGTTAACAGGCGCTCCTGGCTTGGCAAAGACAACTTTGGTGCGCGTTTTTGCGCGAGCTTTAGGCCTTGGTTTTGGTCGTGTGCAGTTTACGCCCGATCTTTTGCCGTCAGATATTACTGGAAGTGAAATTTTAAATATTGATCCCGAAACATCGCGGCGATCCTTTGAATTTTCGCCAGGTCCGGTGTTTACCAACCTGCTGCTCGCCGACGAGATCAATCGCGCCTCTCCGAGAACGCAGTCCGCGCTGCTTGAAGCGATGCAAGAGCGCGCGATTACGGTAGCCGGAAAAAGACATATTCTTCCCCAGCCCTTTCTTGTTTTTGCGACGCAAAACCCATTTGAATCAGAGGGCACGTTTCCGCTGCCGGAGGCCCAAATGGACCGATTTTTAATGCATTCCTTGGTCGGTTACCCCTCGGCGGAGGCCGAGAAAAAAATGTTATCGACCCATGCTGCCGGTCAGTTGGTGGGTGAAAAGATTGAGTGGAGTGATCTTGAGGGCCCACTTCCTACAGGCACGTTACTGTCTGTCATGGAGCGGGCGCGGCAAATTCCTGTGGATGATGCGTTGATTGACGCGGTCAGAGATTTAGTGCGGTCGTCGCGTCCTGAAGATGCGTCTTGTCCTCGGCAAATTCGTGATGCTCTTTGGTATGGCGCGGGCCCTCGTGCTGGTATTAGCTTGATCAGCGCCAGTCGCGCCTATGCGCTCATCACAAAGAGTGAAAGTGTACGGTGGCAGCACATTGCCCGCATGGCGAAACCAGTGTTGCGGCATCGCTTGCGTTTGGCAGCTCACGCGACCAGAGATGGACTCACCGAGGATCAAGTGGTTGAACAGCTGCTGGAGCGTTTGCAGGCGGATCGCGGCAATCAAGCTTTGGGGATTCATGGATGAAGAGTCCTGGGTCGTGAATCTTGTTTCATGAAATGTTTTATGAAATTTGTTGGCCGGAGCTTGTTCGCACTGATTTTAAGATAGACAACTGGATCGGCACACTGGTGGAAAATCATCTCAGCAAAAAATACACACTTGCGGAACTTGAGCCAGGTTGGCCCGAGGATCTGGGCACAGCGCGGACAAAATCCTCGCCGCGGACGCACGGATCCATGATGATGGCTTTGCGGAAGGTGTCCCGTAATCCTGAAAACTCAAGGATCTACACGCACGGTGACCCTGTGAGTCTCATTGACTGGAAGGCTTTCGCTCGTACCGATGAATTGATTATGCGAGAGCATCGCGATGAAGCATCAGCGCGCGTTGCCATCGTGGTTGACGGTGGCCCAACGATACGTTGGCCGGAACCTCGTGAGTTAGCCAGCCATGGCATGAGCGAGCGAGCGACATCGAAGATCGAGTTATCGGTTCGTCTCGCGTTATATTTAGCTCACGCGCATCTGACAGCAGGAGACATTGTGCATCTTGGCATGTTGGATGCGCGCGGTGATGTGAGTCGCGTCTGGGTACCTCGCAGCCCATCGGACGTAGCGGGGCTTTTTGCGGCATGTTTACATTCAGGTTTTATGGATGCTTTAGAATCTTTTATGGCGGTTGTGGATTGGAATCGCCGTGGTTATGACAGACATTGGTGGATCAGTGATTTTCTAAGTCGTCCACTGTCATCAGATGTGTGGGGTCATTTAAAGGGTCTCAATGTCCTTCATGTGTTCAGTTGGCTCGAATTGACGACCTCGTGGATGGATGGTCCGACGTCCTATCGTGATGAGCCGATGGGGTCTCGGATTTTTCTAGGCGATCAACTAAAGCAAGGAGAGCTGTGGGACGTGCAGCTCAAACAATGGCAGGCTCGCATGGAAAAAGCAGCGCAGTCGGCAGGCGGGCGTTATCTTGCAACCAATGATCGCATGCCCGTAGGTGATTTTTTTCATTGGCTCACAAGTGAGGCTGCTGGCTGATGGGTTGGACCTCACTACAATCAACCATGCAGTCGTCCGGCTTTGCCATCATCGCCGGAATGATCGCCTTGCTTAGCGTATTTTTATGGTGGATTGTCAGGCGCCGTGTGCGTGATTTCTGGTTACCCATCGTGCGTGTTTTTGATTTTCCGCCCAGTCGTTTACCACGTCTGGTATGGCGTATGCCCCCATGGGTTCCATTTTTGATGTTCGTTGTAGCTGCTGCCTGTTTGGTGATTTGGAGTTTTCGGCCAAGTGTTCGCGTGTTTTCTGATTTCGAACCTGATATGTCCCAAATCCATGTTTTTGTCGATTTGAGTCCGTCCGTCTCCTCTCAAGTCACACTCTCTGAATTGGCTGGTCGCGTGACGGCGGTTCTTGAAAAAATTGGACCTAAGTCTCGGGTGACGATGGGGACAAGTCATGGCTCAGAAATTTATGAAGTCGCCTCCGCCTCCTCCGCCGCGGATGTTATCGCCGGATTGGGATTTCATCGTGGTGGTGTCAAAATTGGCGCTGCCGTGCGGTCTCAGGTGGCACGCATCGGCGAGATTGATCAGCTTTTCATTGTTTCCGATCGGGACCAGCATAGTTGGGGTGGGTTTCAGTGGCAGTATCTTTTGGTGGATGCAGATATCCGGCATGTTGATCTGGATTCTGCGAATCAGCGCAGTGCCAGATCCAATATTTTTATTCAGGAGGCATCCTATCTCAGTGCGCCTGGATCTCTCACCATGGACTGGGATGTGGTGATCTCCGAAGGCGCGTTGACCATGCCGGCTTCGGGGACATTGAGTGCCCGATTCCATGATGATGTCCTGACGACTGGACATTGGGAGATTCTGCCGGGTCAAAGATCGACGACGGTGACCCTATCTTGGCCAGCAACAAAAATTTCAGCTCCAACCAAAGTTGTGCAGCATGGCCAGGATGACGATCGATATCTGGAGTGGACGATCGAAGTTGACCATGGGGATGCCATGGTCATTGATAATAAATTCCTGGCGCCACTGAGTGGCGGACAAGCCAAGGTCGCGATCGTCGCGGAACCATCTGGTGAGATGAAGCTGGATGATCCGGTGTCGCCGCTCACGGCCGCTTTGGATGTTTCAGGGTATGCGGTCTCACGATATGACCGTTGGCCGAAGATGAGCGCAAAATCCGGTCTTGAGATTTTGGGACAGCCGAAGTTGATCATCGCGCAGGCCGGTGATCCTCAGGCCATCGATTCATGGTGCCCTGAGGTGCGGGAATCGGCAGCATCGCCTGCGGATAAGCCGGCATGGCAGGGTGCCGTTTGGATCTTGCCGCGCGATCTTGAATCTTCTTTTGTTGGGATCTGCCGCTGTATCACGCGATTGACAACATCTAAAGCGAATTTGGATTGCCCTGAAAATTTGTCCCGTGAGTCCATGATCGCAAACTTGGTGTCGCAAGGCGGCACGCAAATCGGCGGAGATGTCGGACAATCCAATGGGGCATTGGCCATTCGCATGCCAAAAATCCCAGGTTTAGCCGATTTAATCGTCTTTAGCGTGCCATTGCGACCAGATAGCCGCCTTGGTGTGTCGTGGGGGACCTTTCCGTTATTGATCCGCGACCTGGGCCGTTTTTTATTTGGCGAGGTGCAGACCTCTGGACGAAGTGATGATGTGGGCGCACGCAGCTGGCCGCGCATCGCTGACATCACTGTCCTGTCTCAGATCGTTAGCATGATTGACGTTGCACGCATCGCGCAGCTGACGAATGTACCGATCGGTGAAAGCATGCTCGGGGTCACCCCAAGTAGCGAATTGCCACCATCGTTTGCATCACTTGGTGCAAGTGGTCGTGATCGAGCTCCCAACAAACGAGACAGCGATGACCCGTGGCCTTGGGTCCGCCTCTTGGTAGGGCTGATGGTTGGTTCCATGTTGATCGAAGTCTTATGGCGTATTCATCGCTCGAGACGTCAGCGTATCAGCGCGACCGCGAACACCATCGCTGTGGTTCTTGTGGTGGCGACATTCCTATGGGACATCAGTGATGTTGCTTATGCGGAGGTTGGGATTGAGTGGTTGATGGATCGTCCTTCAGCAAAAGCCAGTTTTCAAAATCTAGCGCGAGAGGTGGCGTCCAGGACAAGTATTGAATTATCCCGTGAACCGGTGGTGTTTGCTCAATTTGACCAATCTGTCGCAGGAAAACCGTGGATCTGGTCTCCATCACCGGGAAAACTGATAAATAAGGACGGGATGTTGCGTTATGATGCGGTCCTTTGGCTTAAACGTGGCGGTCTGCTGATTCTGGATGGAGATCAATCTGAGTCTCAAATGGACCGCCTGATGGGTTCTGTGTCATCTTCTGTGGCAGCTGCAGGCGCATCTGGATGGACGAATGTACCGCCGGATCATGAATTTATGAGAAGTTTTTATCTTCTGAGTGCGCTGCCCACCTGTAGAGGCCAGAATTGGAAAATCTACACGTTTGACGGCCGCGTTGCAGTGATGGCGATACCGTATTCGTTGTTGGGACAACTACAGGATGTTCCGACGCGTTGGAGCTGTGACGGTAGCGTAAACTATGAACAACAGGTCAGAGTCTTTGTCAATTTACTGATGATGGCGCTAACCACCGACTACAAGCGTGATCAGATCCACCTTCCCGAAATTCTCAAAAGATTGAGGGTGCCATGATCTTATCCGTGATGGTGATTTGGCTGCTTTTATGTATGGCCCTTGTGTATGGCTGGTCAAGGGAGACCGGGTGGTTGCGTGCCTCTCTTGCCGGGCTTTGTCGGATGGGATGGACATTGCCACTTATTTTGAGTCTTTTCCCCGAAACATTGACGAGGAGAATTCCTGGGACCGTGGCCCTACAACCGATTCATCTTTTAGTCGATGACTCAGATAGCATGGCGGTTGCAGATAGTCGGGGGGGCAAGCCGCGTGGCATGATGCTTGATCTCCTGAAGCGTGTGGACGCAGGTTGTCTTGAATTTGGGTGTTTGCCCAAGATCACCAAACTCTCAGAATTGGCTCCGGAGGCAAAGCGAGGCTACACACCGCTCAGTCAAGTGATCGAGCCATGGCTTTACAAAACGGGAGGAGAGCCATGGATGGTTTTGTCTGACGGGGGCGATTTTCGCCCGAACACCCCTTGGGATGATCGTCTCAAAGGTCGTGGCGCTGCGCAGAGTCAGTTCAGACCGGCGGCTGAAACCGCAAATGCACAGGCATCTCTTGGCCTTGTCGTCTCATTTGGGCTGCCCCGAGCGCCTGGATTTTCAGTGGAATCTGTGCAGATGGCGCCCATGGCGTTTGAGGGCAAAAGCGTTCAGACGGTGGTTACGGTTGCTCGTGTCAGTCCTGAAAGCGATGGTGCGAGAAGGATTCAGGTACAGGTGAGTATCGATGGCAAAGTGGTGACGGGTAGTGAAACGTCTTTTGCACCGGGTGCCGCAACAGCAGACGTCCCAATCAATTTTGCATCGCCAAAACGAGGACCTCACATTGTGTCGTTTAAGTCGCTTCCAGTCGACGGTGAACGGGATGTCTGGGATAACGTCCAGTCCCGTGTCCTTGATGTCATGCCCAATACGGTTGGCGTTCTCCATCTTCTCGGGTCGCCCGCATGGGATGGTCGTTTTATGCGGCGATTTCTTAAGGCGGAACCAAAGTTTGATGTGATTAGTTTTTTTATCTTGCGGGACCCCTGGGATAGTCAGCAGGTGAACGAGCGGGAGATGAGTCTGATTCCGTTTCCCGTGGAGCGACTGTTTAAGGAAGAGTTGGTTAATTTTCGTGTGATCGTTATGCAAAATTTCACGCTGATGCGTTTCTTGCAGCCTGAGTTTCAGGAGAATCTGGCAAAGTTCGTCAAGGATGGTGGAGGCCTCTTGTTCATCGGAGGTCCGCGAGCCCTGACCGAGACAGACATGTCCAGTTCCGCACTTGCTGGTTTACTTCCATTTGAACTGAATGGGAGCGATGACGCAAAAATACCGCCTATGGGAACGATGGGTCGCTATGACGACTCCATGAATGGTATGGGCACGACCTTTGATCCCGAAGCCAACTTTACCATCGAGATGGCGAATCCCGATCCTCAACGACGTGCATTGGCCAGCGTCTACGAAAATTGGCAGGGTCTCGCATCAAGACTGGCTTCGGTTGGTTCATTCAAAGGGTTGCAACAATTGGACTTGTTTCGGTTCCGCGAGAAGGAGGTGACGCCTCTTTTGCACGCACGCCTTAAGGACGGCAAAGTGGTTCCGCTGGCGGTTGCAAGTTATCCCGGGAAAGGTCGGGCGCTATGGATCTTTAGTGATGCACTGTGGCAATTGGCGATGTCAGCAGATCCGCGTACTGCTCGCTCCGACTACCATTCGTTTTTAGATGGAGCCATGTCATGGCTGACACGCGACGATATGCGAGGCACTTTGCGGGTTCGCGATGTATCGATTCTCAAGTCTTCAAGCGAAGAGGGGCGTCTGCGCTGGCGAGCGACATTAACCGGATCTGCCACGCGGTATGTAAAAGCAGCGTCCGCGGCCCGGTATGCGGTTTGTGGAGTGGTCGTTAATGCGGATTCCGTGTCTTATGGAGGCTTATCAGGCGATGCTCTGACCATTGAGGGAGACGTCAATGTATCCGCCCGTGACGGCTCTCTTTGTGGTCTTACACTCGACGTGAGTCATCCGGCGTTTGGCAGTCTAAGTGTGAGTGGATGGGCCATTGTGCCCGAAACTCTCTCAGATGCCGATATCGGTCCGTCGCCGCAGAAGCTTCGTCAGTTAGCACAAGTGACAGGGGCTCAATACGTCCCCGATTCGCCGGAGCGCGCGCAAAAAGTGGAGGCGTGGCTGCAACGTTGGGGCACTGCGATTGGGAAATCACTACCCGATAAACTAAAGTCCACCCGGGAGTTTTATTGGCCAGCCGATCTTCCGTGGATTTGGATGTTGCTTCTGTTGATTCCTGCCGAGGTGCTTCTTCGTCGATGGCATTTGCTGACTGGAGAGGTGCAACGTGCTTCCTGATGTTTCAAGTTGTCACGGATGTGTTTTTGATTTTGACGGAACCATCATCGTTTCTGAGCATATTCACATGCGAGCTTGGGAAGATTTGGCCGAGGATCAGGGTTTGCAGTTACCCGAAGGTTTTCTTGAATCCAGTGTCGGACTCTCCGATCGTCAGCTGATTGTGAGCTTGGCGCAAGCTTGGAATCAAGAGGGCGACGCGGGAGGGTTACTCGCAAGAAAAAGGGCCCACTATATGCGCCGCTGTGCCCAGGAGTGCCAAGAGGTTCCCGGGGTCAAGGCGGCGATCAGAAAATTGAAGGAAAGGGACATCCCCATGGCGGTGGCCACGAGTTCATCGGAGGAGGAGGTGATCCCGGTTTTGACGCGTCTTGGAATTTTGGACTGTTTTGTGCGTCTTTGGACTGTGGAAACCGTGTCGCGACCAAAGCCAGATGCAGAAATTTATCAGAAGGCAGCAAAAAGTCTGGGGCTGAGGCCAAACCAGTGTCTGGCTTTCGAGGATTCCCTGGCTGGTGTCGCCAGTGCCCGGTCCGCCGGCTGCTCGCTCATCACCATTCAAACGCTGTATCCGGCAGCGATGCTGGGACCCGCCGCTTTAAGTGTGCGGGACTTTAATGATCAAAATTTGATGGCCCTCCTGGAGTCACTGACGCCGTGATGGCATGGATCTACCGTACATTGATGGTGATCGAGTGTGGCCTGCCGTTACGGATCAGTTCAATATCAATCGAGGGAGATTCCTTGAGATTTTTGAGTGTCGTGATGGCGCCAGAGACGCTTGATAATTTTTGGCCGTTGAGGGCAGTGATGATATCGTCGTCGCGCAGACCGCCCTTGGCGAAGATGCTATCGGTGTCGATTTGATAAAGTTTAAAACCAGCGATGATACCGCCGCTCATGACCGGCTCGGCAGTTGCCTGCATCAGAATTTTGGATAAGTCTTGGTTGACGATGCGGTCTCTGTAGGTGCTGGTCATAGCGATTTTGCCATCGGTGCGCTCAAAACCCTCTTCCCGGTAATGACCGTCAGGATTGACTGCGGGGCCCGGCGTTGAGGAATCTGATCGTCGGAATTCGCCTGCGAATTTATCCAGAAACACGAGATAGTTCTGAGATTGTCTTGTGATGACGCGAATATATTTTTCTGATACGTCGGTGACTTTGTATTTGTTATCGATGATGTGACCTATTTTGACGGCTGTGACGACACCGCTGGAAGTGATTTTAATGAGTGCTACGTTGTTATCTGGCGTTTTTTGGGCGATTGTGCCCATGATCAAAAACCCCAGGGTGTGACCATCGACAGGCTTGGCCTTTTGGAGAATGACCTGTGCGGAGGCAATACCGGCCATCAGACTGATGAGCATCATCATTAGGGGGCGCATTGATTTGTGGCGGATCGTGCTCACAGAGGGTAACCCTTCAACAGTCCAAACCTTTTAGGAGTCATCGGCGACCTGTCGCCGAAGTTGAGTCGGAGTCTGGTATTTAGTGTCTTAACTCGTTGACTTTCCAACAAATAATGGCGAAGATGCGAAGACGATAAAAACACATCACCGAGGATCAGCGCATGGTTGAACGTAAGAAAATACGGAAACTGCTCAGCAATAAAGTACAGCAACTTAACGAGGTGATCGCGGACATCGACGGCATTTTGACGGAAATGGAGACCGATTTTTACCGTGTTTGTATCTTTGGTTCAGCAAGGATCGGAGTTGACAGTCCGTTCTATCATCAGGCTTACGAACTCGCAAAAGAGTTGGCGCGTCGCGGCGTCGATATCGTGACTGGAGGGGGCCCTGGTCTGATGGAGGCTGCCAATCGTGGTGCCAAAGATGGCAGTAATTTAAGTCGATCCATCGGGCTTCCCATTGAATTGCCTTTTGAGACCGATGCCAACGCTCACCTTGACGTGAAGCATCATCACAAGCGTTTCTCGTCCCGTTTGGATGAATTCATGCGGATCAGCCACGCCGTTGTGATGACTCCAGGGGGTATCGGGACGTTGCTGGAACTCTTCTATACATGGCAGTTGATGCAGGTGAATCACATCAAACCACGGCCATTTATTCTGCTAGGCCACAGCATGTTTGACCCCTTGATGAAGTACATGGAAGACGTACCGGCAAGTTTGAATCTTATGAGTCGTGATGATTTGAAGATGATCAAAATCGTGGATACGGTCGATGACGTCGTCAGGGTCCTTGAGCCCCACATTGATCACTTTCGTAAGTTACATGCTGAGACGTCCCGGGACTCGCACGGGTCAAAACATAAATGAGAATTTTGAAAATCATCAGGGGCTGGATTGTGATCGTAGGACTTTTGTTCCTGCTCGTTCCGGTGAATCTATCGCAAATGCTCAGCTTGATGGTGCTGCCGTTTAGTCGCCGGATATTTATGCGATTGAACATGGAAATCAAACAGCAATTTTGTGGCGCCGTGGCACGCGGTGCTTGGTTATGTGGAAATAAATTGGAACTTTCCGGAGACGCGCCGCGCGCCGAGAACACTCTTGTTTTTGCCAATCACCAATCGATGATCGATATCATCTTGATTTGGATGTGGGCGTTGCCTGTGCATACCATCGGGTGGATCAAGTGGTTCGCGAAGGACTCACTGAAATACGTGCCAGGGCTGGGCTGGGGAATGATGTTTGTCAACACGCTTTTTGTTAAACGAGACTGGGCGAAGGATGCTGATTCTATCCGTCAGACGTTTGCAAAACTTCGCAACGGCAGTTTACCCACTTGGCTGGTGATCTTCCCCGAAGGCACAAGAATGAAACCCGCGAAACTTGCGGCAAGTCAGGCGCACGCGAAACGAAAGGGTCTGGACGTCTTTGAACATGTGCTGTTGCCGCGAGGCAAAGGAATCCACGCAAGTTTACAGGGTCTTGATGGGCATTTGGTTTCTGTCTATGACGTCACGATCCAATATGACGGGCCGATACCAAGCCTGACACATTTTTTTACGATTGGCGGTTACTCGGTCCGACTCCATGCGAAACGATACGACATCAAAGACGTGCCGACGCGCGAGCGGGATTTAAATCAATGGCTGATAGATGTGTTCAGGACAAAAAATCAAAGACTGTCCCAGGTTTTTTAAAAGGATCTCGACAACGGCGGCGTCAAGTCAGCGAGATTCATAGCGAAGGGACTTAATCGCGTACTCGATGGGCCCGCGAGGAGTGTCTGCTTCGGTGACGTCGCCGACTTTTTTGTTGAGTAGCGCCCGGCCTAAAGGTGAACGCCATGAAATCATTCCAGTGGACGGATCGGCCTCATCTTCACCGACGATATGCCATGTTTTGCAGCGACCATCCTCGTCTTCAATCGTGACGGTGGCGCCAAAGTCGATTTTGTCGCCAGATTGTTTTGCTGGGTCAATGATCTTGGCCCGTTCAAGGCGTCCTTTGAGAAAATTAATTCTTTTATCCACTTCCCGCAGACGTTTCCGACCGTAGATGTATTCGGCATTCTCGCTGCGATCGCCTTGTGCGGCGGCAGCTGCAATTTCTTCAAGCAGTGTGGGGCGATCTTCGTCAGCGAGTTTACGCAATTCAGCGTACATTCGGTCATACCCGGCTGGAGTTATAAGATTGTTTTTTTCAATTTTTTTTTGCTCAGCCACTGTCCTTAAAACCCCTAAAAGAAATTTGTGGATATCAACCACAAAAAAGCAGCCGCAAATGCACCCGCGACAATATCATCAAAAAACGTTCCCCATGCTCCGGGAGCATTTTCGTCGATATACCCAATAGGCCCTGGCTTCCAGATATCAAATAATCTAAACAGAGCAAAGCCTACGACAACATTCTGGGCCGAGAACGGAAACCACATGAGGGTGATAAACATCCCTGCAATCTCATCGATGACAATCCGACCGTCATCGTGTGTTTTCCAAACCGATTCAGTGCGTGCTGTGGACCATAGTCCGATGATGCATAAAAAAATAAATATGCATATTTGTGACAGATGGGAAACGTCGGCGTGTTTGACGAGGCCAATCAAGGGTATGGCGACCAGTGATCCCACGGTGCCAGGTGCCTTTGCAGCATACCCACTGCCAAATCCCGTAGCCACAAACACCGCTAGTTTATCCAGAACGTGCTTCATGAACTTAACCTTGCTTGTAGCGAGCGAGTTCAGCGCCAGAGGCGACGGTGTCACCTTCTGAAACCTTCACGGATTCGATCGTTCCCGCAGCGATGGCCTGGACGCGATTTTCCATTTTCATGGCTTCAATGATCAAAAGCGTGTCGCCCACGTTGACGCTATCGCCAGATTTGATCAGCACCTTCAGGACTTTGCCGGTGATCTGGCTGCGTACGACTTTGGGTTTTTTTGTGGCAGCCGCCTCGCGCGCCTCTTGACCCGGCACATGCAGCGCGACGGTGGCGTCCATAATAATAGGTCCCTTGGCACCAGCCGGGACAAATTCACATCCCACCGATAGATCGCTTTCACCAGAAAATTTTGTGACGGACCTCGTTCTCAGGTTGATGCTGGTCCAGGCGCTTGCCGACCGGTCATCGAGTATAAACAGGGCCCGTGTCGATCGTTGCCAGCGGGCTTTCACCACGTGGCCGTCGAGGGAGACGTCAAATGGGACGTTGTCCGGGATTTGATCTGGTAATGTGATCAAGCGGTCTGCGCCGCTGATTTGGACTTTCCATTGCATTAAAGACCTCCTCGGTGGACGGATTCAAGGCGCGCCCGCTGATGCCAAAGACTTGCCTGGGTCGTAACCGAGGGCTGTAAACGAGTCGTGTTCGATTTACTTTGATCCTCCACCGCAAGAATCGCGGCCAAAATCGCAGCGTGGTCCGCGTGTTCGGGTGTCACGCGGCCAAAAATCTCTTTAAAATAAGCCGCCTGTTGTTCCACAAATCCGGTATTCATGGTGCCCTCGCGGAAAATCGGATGCCGCAGCACCGCCTCGTGAAATTTCGCAGTTGTCGGGACTCCGTCAATCTCGAACTCGCTCAGTGCTCGCAGCATGCGTTCAATCGCGATCTC
>JBILMN010000295.1:0-2817 GCA_044375465.1 Oligoflexales bacterium
GCTACCACCTGCACGTTGAAACCGGAGCTCGCTCAAAAAACCCTCAAAATCCCGGCAACGAGTCGAGCAGCCTGTGAACAAGCGGCTCTCAATCTTAGCGCAAACCAGTGTGGGAACCGCATCGGATCGCGCAACGTAGTCATCGCGTTTGGTCCTCAGAAAGATCCTTGGCGAGTATCGACCTCTGCATATGCCTCAGGCATGTCAGAATACGACCCCGTTTTGTCAGTCGCAAGCAGCATTTCGGTTCCTCAATTACAAGTTTCGGCGGAGACAACGATTCCGATCCCAATTCAGATAAGGGTGCCTCAAGACTCCTTCGGGTTTACGAGGCAGATAGCGCATAATAACGCCGACTGGTACGGCGGACTGAAACTTGTTGCCAATGCCACCCCCAGCGTCGTCTCCGTTAGCTGGGACAACCCGAAATATCCATGGCAGTGCCCGACTGGATCGCACTCGGCCGCAGAATTGTGCGGCTCGCACTGGGGAGAGGTAAGAAAAAAATTTGGACTTGAAACGGAAAACCTCATCTTACCTGAAATCAAACAAACAGCCATGGAAAACGACAATGGCGGAGACCATGAATATCTCGTTACCTACACCATCAAATTGAAAGCGGGCTCCACGAAGGGCAGGTTCAATCATCAATTGATGTTGAGTCCCTGGTACCACGATGGCTTGTTCTCGCTCCCTAGCCCCATCACCAAGCCCAAGCCAGTCTTTAAAATCAATCTGACCGGCCGGGTTGTTGGCACCCGGCCTCTTTGGCAAAACCCGGTCAATCCGTACGACGTCAACAATGACGGGATCGTCAATGCAGTGGACTCCTTAAGAATCATTAACGACTTGAACCGAAATGGGGCAAGAGATCTTGACGGACCTGGACCGACTGCGCCTGGCATCGTTTACCTGGATGTCAACGGCGACCATACCGTAAACTCCCAGGACTCACTTTTGATCATCAATTACCTCAGCAGAAAAGGGCCGTAAGATCCGAGACGCAAATGAAAATGTTTAGGAGATCTGCCCCACTTACTTGCAAGATGCCGTGGCTAAAGGAAGGCCAGTGATTTTTGCGGTCAGCTCGCCACAAGCGGATACAAAATCGCTTGATGTGACATTTGGTTTGACCGCGACCACCAAGGCTCGCACGAGGGTATCGAGAGACACGGAAGACGAGCTCTGATCAGAAACGCGCTGGATCTCCTTGGCCCAATTGATGAGGTGCCTCGCACGATCCTTGCCGACACCGTTTGGGGTCGCAGTTTCAATAAATTTCGCCAGCGGATAACCCATCATCATCGCGATATCGTGTGAGTCATCAAAAGATGGCTCACCACAATCGTCCTGATCCAGTGCAGACTTTCGACCCTCGTACATATCCACATAGCTAGTTGATAGCTCTTTCAGACGACCCAACCGCGTTCTCGGAGACTTTGGATCTCTGGATTTATCGAGGCACTTGATGAGATTGACTTGGTTCGCGGCCGATTCTTGGGCGAAATAGGCGAATAGATCGGCAAATGTTTCATTGATACCATCCAACGCAGCCGTGGCATTGGACGTCAGGTTAAACCCATCGTGACGAGGGATGCGGCTACGCTCACTGGGTAAAATACCCGAGATATCGTTGGCACGGCTTGCGGAAAGCCTCGGAGCCAGGCCAATATTGCTAAGACGATCGTCGCTGATGGCATCAAGACTGGCCGTATCACTGCTATCACTGTCTTTGACGTAGTGATGAAAGACATGATGCCCAAACTCGTGCTTCAACACGAATGGCACTTCCCAAAGATTCACACCAGACTCCGCAAACGAATCCTTCTTGGAGGGGTAAATCAGCATAAGGCCGTACTTGCTCGCGGGCTTTCCTAGTTCTATGGACGTGAAGGCCGCATTGTCGGCGTCATATTTATTGATCTTATCGCCATTTTTTTTCGAATATTGTCGCTCGATCCGCGGTTGGACGACCATAATTGATTTCGGCAATCCAGCAACGGTATCCGCAAGTGTCTGATAGAAACGGTAAGCATCTTCGACAATGGCGTGCGACGTGATCGCGACTGCTTCAAGAGAATCACGCTCGTACTGCATCGAGGGGCGACAAAGTTTGAGAACCTTGGTCTCATCTTGTTGAATGCTCCGCGATGTGCAGGTTCGCTCTCCACTGGAGTCTAATTTACAGTCATAGGATTTTTTTAAATTCAAGATGGTGCCAATAATATTTGACGTCGTGAACTCTGAGTCACTTCCGGTCGACGCGGACAAAGAGATTTTGGATTCGTTTATTTTTTCACCGTTCCACTGATAGGTCGTGACGGATTCCGCTGATGCCCCAGCTTTATCTTTATCATTGACGCAGTCTGGATCCTCAAGCTCAAGCCATCGGATCTCTGCCAATGCGGCATCATTTTGTGGCTTCACGCCGTCGCTGCCGCCATCTTTGTGGCATGAAACGGTGGCAAAAACAGTGAGGCATCCAAGCAGAAGTGTCAGTTTTAAGGTTCGAAACATCGAGGCGACTCCACAGCAATGAGGTGCTTTTGAGGGCCTACCAGATCTAGACCATCAAAAGCACCAGCTGCAATCGGAATGCCAGGCATAACATGCGGTAATGCTTCGATGAAATCTGGGAACTCCGGCATCTCAAGGTCATGGGAATCAACAGAACGTCTTTTTTTCTGACAGTGTTTTGGGTGTTGTCTAAAGGTTTTTTGATGATCAATTCCGCCCAGAAATGGGCCACTGGTGCAGACAGTCTCAACAGTGGTTTTGGGAATCAATCTTTCGCACAAAAACTCGCATTTGGTCGAG
>JBILMN010000296.1:0-2815 GCA_044375465.1 Oligoflexales bacterium
AACCGTCCGCAAAGGAGCCCCAGTCCGTGGCCATTCAAACAGCAGAACACTTGAGAAACATTTGTATTATCGCCCACGTTGACCACGGCAAAACAACCCTTGTCGACCACCTGCTGCGCCAAGGCGGGACATTCCGTGACAATCAGGAAGTGGCTGAGCGGGTCATGGACTCCATGGATCTTGAGCGCGAACGCGGCATCACGATTATGGCCAAAAACACCGCCGTCAAATATGGGGACAAAAAAATCAATATTGTTGACACCCCCGGTCACGCCGACTTTGGTGGTGAGGTCGAACGGATTATGGGCATGGTCAATGGAGCGATTTTGCTCGTCGACGGCGCTGAAGGCCCGCTACCACAGACTCGTTTCGTTCTGCAAAAAGCCCTGCAACAAAACCTCCGCATCATCTTGGTCATCAATAAAGTCGACCGTCCTGAGTGCGAGGGCGGAGAACGCATTAAAGAGGTCCTGAATCAGACATTTGACCTTTTTGTGGACCTGGGTGCCTCGGACGAACAAGCTGACTTCCCGATTATCTATGCCTGTGCCCGCCACGGTTGGTGTACCACCGATCTTGATGAGATCCCTGCACTGATCAATGGATCGAAAAAGGGGTCCCTCAAGCCAATGTTTGACACTATTTTGAGTACTGTGGAACCCCCTAAGGTTGACCTGGATGCTCCTTTCAGAATGCTGGTGTCCAACCTTGCTTACAACGATTTCGTCGGACAGCTCGGTATCGGCCGCGTGTTTTCGGGCCGAATCAAGAAAAACCAACCTACCGTGCGTCGCGGCGTCAATGAGGCCGATCAGCCCCTGGACGAAAACTTTATCGCCACCAAGGTTTACACCTACGATGGCCTGAAGCAGGTTGAAGTGGATGAACTCCAAGCAGGCGATATCGGCCTTGTGGCCGGCTGCCCCAACTATCAGATCGGTGACACACTCACCGCAACCAAAGATGTCGCCATCATCCCACGCGTGACTGTGGAGCCCCCGACGCTGGCGATGATTTTCTCCATTAATACGTCCCCACTTTCCGGGCAGGAAGGGGACGCCATTCAGTCGCGAAAGTTACGGGATCGCTTGATCAAAGAAACCCGTCAAAACGTGGCCCTGCGCTTTGAAGAAACCGATCAACCCGACCAATTCCGGGTTCTTGGCCGTGGTGAACTGCAGTTTGCCGTATTGATCGAGCAGATGCGCCGTGAGGGCAGTGAGTTCATGGTCGGCCGCCCGAGTGTTCTTTACAAAAACGATGAGCATGGCAATCGCATGGAGCCCATCGAATTGGCCGTTCTTGATCTACCCGAGGCATACTCTTCTGATGTGACAAGACTCTTCCAGGAGCGTCGCGGGATCTTGCAAAAGTATGAGAACCAATCGATTGCCTCGACGGGCGGCACGTCCCGTGTCCGTCTTGAGATCGAAATCCCAACGCGCGGCCTATTGGGTATGCGCAGTAAATATCTGACTGCCACCCGCGGTGAGGGGTTATTTTCGAGCCAGCTACTTGGCTACAAGGAACACCGGGGAGAAATCATCCACCGCATCAACGGCGCGATGATCTCTGATCGTGACGGTGAGACTGTGGAATATGCGCTGTTCAGTATTGAGGAGCGTGGCACTCTCTTTGTAGGTCCAGGCGTTAAAGTCTATGAAGGTATGCTGATCGGAGAACACGCGAAGGAAAATGACCTTAACGTGAACTGCTGCCGCGAGAAAAAACTCACAAACGTGCGTGCGTCAGGCGCAGAGATCCTTGTCACCCTGCGCACCCTGCGCAAAATGAGTCTTGAGCAGTATATTGAGTGGATCGAAGACGATGAATGGATTGAGGTCACGCCGGAGAATATCAGAATCCGCAAGAAGGTCCTCAAACAAAACATGAGATCTGTAAAGCGTGAGCGTGACTAGACTAACGCAGAGAGCCAAGGTTAGTGCTGCCATGATCGTCCTGGCGGCCTTGGGGTGGCTCATCTGGAATATGGCCAAATCGAAACCGGCTATGGAGCCGCAAGGATTTGACCAGGTGACACCAGAGCAGCTTGCGTCCACAGGACTCATGGATCAGGACGGCAGGCCCCTTGCGGCTGAGAGCCTGCGGGGGCAAGTTTGGATTGTGAATTTTTTCTTTACAAGCTGCACAGGACCTTGCCCCCTCATGACAAGCAAGATCGCCCTCGTGATGCAAAAATTCCCCGCGCTTCATGCCTTGTCCATCACATCGGACCCTGAAACAGACACGCCCGAAGTCATGAAATCCTACGCGTTGAAATTCAAGGCGGACCTCAGCCGCTGGCATTTTGCGCGTGGCGAAGATGAAAAGGTGCAAAATTTCGCCGTCAAAATCCTGAAATTACCTCTTGGCGAGGAGCCTGATAGCCATTCCGCACGCATCGCCCTAATTGACAGTAAAGGACAGCTGCTTGGTTGGTATGACTCCCAAGACAGTGATGGCATCGATCGTCTGATCGCCGACGTGGAGTCTTTTTTTTAAATGGGGTTTAAATGGTTAAATGGGGACACCTATATGTTTAAATGGGGACACCCGACTGTCCCTATTTAACACGTGGCGACTAGTCTTTGAGATATTTGACAAGAATCTTCACTTTACTGGCCTGCGGATGGGGTTTTAGAAATTTGACTTTGGTGCCCGTCACTTCATAGTCAGCCCCGAGGATGGCAACATCCTTATTGATAGTAACAGTCCATTCAAGGCCTTTCTTGGCTTCTGTCTCAGGGAGATCGACCTCAACAATCGAAGGACCTGTGTGCACATATGAGACATCGATGGTGTCAACACCTGATGT
>JBILMN010000297.1:0-2774 GCA_044375465.1 Oligoflexales bacterium
AACAAAATCACATGCGGTCTTCAAGCATCAAGCGATTTTTGCAATTCCAAGGAAGTCGGCCATGGTCATATTTTCGATAGTTTTAGATGGTGGTTAACAATATCCAGAATCAAGGGCGAATCGCGTTAGGTATCTTCCCGCAAGATTTTGAAGTTTAGATAATCGCCGTATTTAACTGTAAATGGGTCATGTGCATCAAAAAACCTCAACTTCACTGCCGGCTTGTAGGGCATCGAAAACTTCTATGATGTCTAGGTTACTGAACCGAATGCATCCATGAGAGGCTGGTTTACCTAAGAGATTCTCTTGATTTGTTCCGTGAAGATAAACATATCTCTTAAAGGTATTTACGTTGTGCTCTTCTGCGCCTTCCAACCAAAGCAATCGAGTCAGCACAAGATCCTCATTAGAGGTGGCCAAGGGATTAGCTGGGTCACTTGACCAGATTTCACCAGTTGGAATTCTTGATCTTAAGACGCCGCCAATTGGTAAACTCCGTCCTATTTTCGAAGCTACTCTCAGCTTGCCGGTTGGAGTACAGTAGCTTCCTTCCTCACAGCTTAAACCGTTAAGGGCCGTTGATATGCGATAGATTTTGAGAATTTTAGTTTCATCCCACAGCTCAGCAATTTGTTCCTTAGCTCTGACGATCATTTTCCTTTTGGATTGTTCATTAGATTTTCTGATGTTCTCCAGGTCGTGAGATGAAAGATCAGACTTCGACAAAACGTCAACGATAAACGCAGTTTTCCCTTCAACATACGCATCGATTGACAAAGCTGTTGATGCAAGTTGCTGCTTGAGGTTGCCATACAGATCCCGTGATTGCTGATTCGCTCGCAGATGATCTCTTAGAAAAAGATGATTTTTAAGTGCACTACAATCCTTCGTGCAGACATAGAGATTGTGCTTGATAGAATCTTGAGGAACGCGAAATGCTTCGCGTTCCTCAATACCTAAATTACCTCGATGAATATAGCCAATGCTTTCGAGTGCCCGAATCGCGGCCTGAAGTCGAGCCAAATCTTCCACTATGATATCCATATCAATAATAGGCTTGGCAGCTAGGCCTGGAACTGAAGTGCTGCCGACGTGTTCAACAGACACGGCACACTCTTTGATGGTTGGCCAGATTTTGCCTTTCAAATATGCAAAATGCTTTGCCCAATCTGGATTATAATTTTCGACAGTAATTTTATCAGCGTAACTCATTTTCTTCTCAAGTGGGATTAACGAGGCTAGTCAAAACGCACTCTCTCATTGCCAAGCTAATATTACGAACTCCTGCGCGGTAGTTACAGGAAATATACTAGTTCGGTGCTGCTCAGAATGACGGGATCTATATGCCATTATACCGCGTCATGCTGAACAAAGTGAACCATCTCGTGTAATTGAGATCCCTCGTCGCGTTGGGATGACGAAAAACCGCCCGACATGTCGGTATTCAATATGTGCCATCATCAACTATGCGAAATTGGGCCGACATTCTTCTCGAGAGATATGCAACAAAACTCCAAGTAAGGCATAACTGAAGATAAACTGGACGCGGGACGCCGAGATATTGTCAAATGTTGTGTTTGAGCTGATCAAGGGGCCTCAGCTTTCGTTCGTTCCCCATCCACAAATTTCCACCTGATATCGATCACATCCGCTAGTCGCTCATATCCACGGAGCCTCCTCCAATTCTTTTGGGCACTTTGAGCCAATTTAAAAACCATCAGCAATGTAGCCGTCCCGGAATCGCAGCCCTTCGTCTTGTTGGTGCGGAGCCGGACCGTTGCAAAGGTTGACTCTATTGGGTTTGTCGTTCTGATGTGTGGCCAATGCTCTGCTGGGAAGTCATAAAATGTCAGCAAGTTTTCGCGGTCCTCGACCAGTGCATTTCACGGCTTTGGGGTGTTTTGCTTCATATGTCTCAATGAAATGATCAAAGACGCGCTCGGCCTCTGACTTCCTTGGGGAGTTGTAAATTTCATGAAGCATTTTCTTGGCGCGGGGTTGCGTTGATCTTGGGAGCTTATCGAGCACATTTGCTGTTTTATGCACCCAGCATCGCTGTGTTTTTGTTTTTGGAAACACCTTGGGAAGTGCGGCCCAGAAGCCAAGTGCACCATCCGCAATGGCAAGTGAGGGATCAATCGTTAGACCCCGACTCTTAAGATCCAGAAGAATTTCCGTCCATGTCAGCTCGCTCTCGCTGTATCCCTCCATCACGGCTAGGAATTCCTTTTTCCCATCTGTCGTCGTCCCCATAATCACCAGAATACAGTTGCGATCATCTTCGCCGAGGCGAACGTTAAAATAAACGCCGTCAGCCCTAATATAAACGTAACGTCGCTCCTTCAGAGATCTGCGCTGTCATTCATCATATTCATTTTTCCACACGCCCTTTAGGCGCGTGATCGTCGTAGACGACAAACCCGAGGCTTCATCGCCTAGAAGCGCTGCCAAAGCCTCCTAGAAGTCACCCGTGGAAACACCTTTGAGGTAAAGCCATGGAAGCACGTGCTCTATGCTTCTAGTCCTTCGTAGATAAGGCGGCAAAATCTTGCTCGAAAATTTAGCAATTGACGGGTCGCTAGTCTTCTTGCGACACCGAGGCTGCCGCACCTTCACATCACCAAGGCCACTCTGGATCGTCCTCTCGGGCAAGTATCCATTACGAATGATCGTGGTTTCGCCCGCAGAGCCGTTGACAGATGAAATGTAAGCGTTGATTTCCTCTTCTATTGCTTGCTGTAACATCTTCTGAGCCCCAGCTCTTAAAATGGACG
>JBILMN010000022.1:0-30600 GCA_044375465.1 Oligoflexales bacterium
TGGCGAAGACACCCTCACCACGCTCCTGGCCTTTACAGCCATGCGATTAGAGATGACCTGGAGGCGGCGTGCAATAGACTCTTACGCCGACATGCCTCCGGAAAGACTTGGTATTCCATTCTTAGACAGCGAGGAGTCCGCAATTACGCGTCCAGAGCTGCATTGACGCTGGACACGGAAAACTTGACACTACCCTCTTGATGACTACAATATTCAAAGGTTTCCAGCGAATTGTTTGTGTTTTTCAAGTGACTCGCTCACTGCCTCCAATCTTGTTCAGATTACGTAATCATTGTAGAGGGATCACCATGAACCGAACTTTAATCATACAAATTATTTTTTTAATTATCCCTACTCTGTCATGTAAATCTCGAGATAAGTCCGAGTCTGAGTTATACCTCAGTAAAGCACAAGGCTTGCCGCAAAGTGACTCGTTCTCGTCCATAGTTGGTAGTCTTTACAGCGCAAGTGGAGAAGATTTCTGTACCGCAGCTTTGATTAATTCGTGCAATTTGATAACAGCCACTCACTGCGCACAGAATCTTTTCTTGGAGGGTTTTAGGACTAATCGTGGTGTTAAGGTTGAAATTGAGAACGACATGTTCTCGGTCGTGCCTGCTGATAATCTGAACCAAAGTCCGTCAGCGCAAGCTACGAGACTGACGGATATCTCGATTATTCGATTAAAACACGAATTATCACCTGAATTTCAGATTGAGATCCCACAAAGCACGACCTTACAGCCTGGTGATCAATTAACACTGTTTGGCGCAAGTACCATGAGCCGCTTATCTGGTGGGCCAGACGTCCAAAAAGGTATTGGTATTTTTGAAAACTATAAGATGAAAGAAGGCAACGAATATCGGAAAGACGCTCTAGACCAATCAACTGTCGATTTGGATAAAATGCAAACAGCGTCCCTGGTGTTAAGAGGGAGCGATAATCCATCGAAGGGAAGCATGATTTGTGGCGGCGACAGCGGAGGGCCTACATTCGACAAAGCCAACAAACTCGTCGGAATTCACCAGGGATCAGCAAGCGTCGAAATGGTGTTCCTGTGCTATTTTGACAAAAAATTCTCAAGAAAGCCGAACGATTCAAGGCCCAAACGATCGGCGTCGCCCTGCAACCCAGATAAGCAGATCGAGACCGAGCAGTTCTCGACCAATGCCGTCACTATTACGGGGTGTGTTGATCGGAGAACCACCGTCAAAGCCGAGGATCAAGATAAAATTTGGAGCCTTGAAAAGCATCTATCATTTTGCAGGTACAATGGAAATTTGGCATCGTTTGAGGACTTAAAGCGCATAGCCGCCGACGCTGATTTCAGATCTGCCTTGGTCCCTGGGCAAAAAAATGGGACTGGGGTATTTATGGTTGTTGCTGAAAAACGCCCACAAGGTCATGTCGTATTTAACGCAGCCTCATCATTAACAGGCGAGGTTTTCTCCGGTGTCGACGATCAGTTTTTCTGCAATCAAACTATTCAGTCATACGATAGCTCGGTGGTTCATTATAGAAACGGAATCAATAAGATTTTGGAATCAACTAAGCATCGCTGTTCACAGAAAAAAACAGGGTTAAAATAAGCCGTTTCTAGCAACCCATACAGGCATCACGGCACAGACTAGCTTTTTTTGGCATCGTGCTACGAGACTACGAGGGGGCCGCCGTCGCCATCACCCACTGCTCTGGGCGCCCCATGCTATGCACGATCAAAACAGTGATATGGTTCGCACTAATGAGCTTGTATTCCTAACAATTGACTCTCAACCCGCTCCCAAGACCATCGCAAGACTTTACAAATGTCGTTGGCAAGTTGAACTTTTCTTTAAATGGATCAAGCAACATCTGCGAATTAACGCATTTTATGGCACATCAGAGAATGCTGTGAAGACTCAGCTGTGTATTGCGATTCCCGTTTGTGTCCCTGTAGCCATTGTGCGCCAAGTGTTGCAAGTCAAGTGAAGTCTTTACGAAATACTCCAAATTCTGGACGTTATGATTTTCGAGAAAAACCCTATAAATGCAGTGTTTGCGAAGAATTCTACACAAAGTCCGGAGGATAAGATCTATAACCAGCGGACATTATTTGGAGATTAGCCGGACAGCCTTGATATTGATCATATATAGAAATTTATTGTTCCAAAGAACGGATTTCTTCATTTAAGGGAGCCTGCCCGCTTGCGAGGTCTGGCGTTTGTCGAGGTTCATGCTTCAGATGTGTCTTGGCGAGAGGAATTCTGACAGCATCGATTTGTGGCTCAGCAAGCAACCAAGGGCGTTTCAGGGCAGGGCGATCAAGGTTATGGGGCTGAATGGCATCTGTTGATTGGATAGCTCCAAGGTGCATCGGCGCTAAAGCTTGATCCAGCTCCAATTGCTGGCGCAGCCAGCTCCATCGCGGCGGTAGCTATTCCAGATTTTTTGTTGGTCGTGACGGTCTGTGTCAAGAAACGTACAGGCTCTGATGACCTCAATGTTGGTTGGCGGAATGCCACTGGCAAGAAGTTGGCAGGCGGCAGCTACTTGCAAATCCACGTGCCAGCGATCACCTCGTCCTTTGGCTATAGCGAGGGCCTGAGCCGTCTCAGGAAGTCCGCACGCAGGCGCCATCATGGCGTCAACCACCTCTGGTCCCACTTCAAACATTTCGCGTGAAATCGCAGGACCAATGACAAATCGGGTGTTTTCGAGAGCGCCAGACTGTGAGCTGAGGTTCACCGCATGGTGCAAGATTCCAGCGGTCAGGCCACGCCAACCGGCATGTATGGCCGCTGCGAAGTTCTTGGTGGTGGCAGCAGCGAGCACGGGAAGGCAGTCGGCTGTTCTGATGGCGATGGCTGCACTCCCGGAAGTTTGTGTGTAGATGCCGTCTGCTTCGGGACGCAAAGGACCGTGAAAGTCTTGGTCATGGTTCATGGCGAGGATCGTGGTGCCGTGGACTTGCTTGGGATAGTGGGGTGCCAGCGATGTGGGTGGATGGGCGTCGGATTTGCCGTGAAATCCATGCGCGATATTAAGGGAATGAAAGAGCACGCTGGTCTTGCTCGAAGGCGACCAGCGTACTTGTTTGAGGGCTGACGTGAGTTCTGCTAACGGCATGCGCTATCATTTGTTGCGCAGCGGCACAAAGAAATACTGCCCAGATCGTTCCACGCGCAGGAGAACCCTTGCGCCTGATTGCTTCACGAGAGTCTTGAGGGCAGCGCTATCGGCCACAGGTTTGCCATTGACTGCCATGATCAGGTCTCCCACCTGAATACCAACGCGTTCGGCCTCGCTGCTGCTTGCAACAGCAACGACCAATAGCCCCTGCTTGCTATCAAGATTATGTTTTTCGCGTGATTCTGGTGTCAGTTTTTGCACGGCGAGTCCGAGGACACTGTCTTCTTTAGCGGCTCGTTTGCCCTTCGAGGCAACGTCATCGTCATTGCGGAATTCGCCGATTTTGGTCGCAATGTCCTTACTTTTGCCATTGCGGAAAACCGTAAGGTTGGCGTTGGATCCGGGCGTCATCAAGCCGATGGCGTTGATGGCGTCGCTTTCATTGCGAACGGGCTGTTTGTTGACGGCTGTGATCACGTCTCCTGGTTCAATGCCTGCTTTATCGGCGGGACCGCCTTCAACGACGCGGGCCACCAAAGTTCCGACGGTGTCTTTGGGAAGGCCAAGGCTTTTTTGTAGTTCACTGTCAATGGGTTGCAGGCCTACGCCAATGTAGCCGCGGGTGACCTTGCCGCCACCAATCAATTGCTCGGCAATGCGGCGTCCGAGATTGCTTGGGACAGCAAATCCGATGCCGTTGTAACCGCCGCTGCGAGAATAGATGGCTGTGTTCATGCCGATGACCTGGCCACTGGTGTTAAGCAGAGGGCCGCCGGAGTTACCGGGGTTGATGGCCGCGTCTGTTTGTATGAAGTTGCCCATCTGAGTGATCTGAAGGCTGCCGCGACCCATCGCCGAGATGATGCCGAAACTGACGCTGGCTTCAAGGCCATAAGGGGCGCCGACGGCGATCGAGAAATCACCCACGTTCACGTCATCACTGTTGCCTAGAATGAGCTGGGTCAGGCCGTTTTTGTTGAAGTTTTTTTCTTTGATCTGGACAATGGCCACGTCCGTGTTGGGGTCGCGGCCAACAATCTTGGCCTCATGGGTGTCGCCGTTGGGCATTTTTAGTTGGATCTCATCGGCATCTTGAACCACGTGATTGTTGGTCATGATGTAGCCTTGATTGAGGTCAATAATGAAACCTGAGCCAAGGCCTTCTTCTCTTTTTTGAGGTTGTTGACGTCCCTCACCGCGGCGTTGACCACCGCCGCCGGGATTGCCGAAGAAAAATTCAAACGGGTCAATCATACCCGGGGGAAGCCCGCGTGAGGTTTTGTAAACGCTGACAAACACAACGGCGCGCTCCGCATGTTTGGCGACCGTTGAGACGCCGCGGGAAATTTTTTGCAGAGCCTGAATGTTTTCATCGTTGAGAGGTTTTTCCTGGCTTGATGGCAGGCTGTAAGCAAACCCGCTTGCACCGCTGATCATCAAGTTAAGCACCAATGCTGTTTGTAGAATTTTTTGACCGAGGTGACATTTCATCGCGCAATCTCCTGAATGAACAAATCTAAAAAGACCACTGGTCTGAGCTTAATACAGTTAAAATTAAGGATCGATGAACGGCATCAGAGCTCTCTGGCGCAGCGCATGATCTGCAATCACCAGAGCAGCCATAGCCTCCACCATGGCTACTGCCCGAGGCAACACACAAGGGTCATGACGTCCACTGGCTGGAGTCAATGTAATCGGGTTTCCTTGTCTGTCAACTGTCTCCTGAGGCAAAAAAATCGTCGAGACAGGCTTAAACGCTACCTTAAAGTGCACGGGTTCTCCATTGCTGATCCCAGCCATCACGCCCCCTGCATGATTGGTACGGGTGCCGATCCCTTTTGCCGTTTTGATCAATGGGTCGTTATGCTCGCTGCCCTTAAGGTGCGTTCCCGCAAATCCGCTGCCGATTTCAAACCCTTTGGTGGCCGGAAGGCTGAGCATCGCTTTGGCAAGATCGGCTTCGAGTTTGTCGAATACGGGTTCGCCAAGTCCTGGGGGAAGACCTTTGATGACGCAGCGTATGACGCCGCCCGCCGAATCACCAGTTTGCTTGAGGGAGCGAATCAGAGACTCCATGGCGCTAGAGGCTTCTGGGTCGGGGCAGCGCACCAACGAATGATCAACGCTGGCGCGTGAGATGCTGGTAAGATCTGGAGCACTGGCAGTGATGTCGCAGACAGAATGCACCCATGCAATCACCTCGAAATCAGGGTAAAGACGGCGTAGCATTTGCCAAGCAACGGCGCCACCTGCAACACGTCCGATGGTCTCTCTGGCGCTCGCTCTACCGCCGCCGCTGGCGGCCACAATGCCGTATTTTTGCATCATGGTGAGATCCCCATGCCCCGGGCGAAATACCTTGCCGAGGTCCTGGTAATCAGAGGGCTTGATATTGTGATTGCGCACCATCAAGGCCACAGGGCCTCCCAGTGTTCTTCCCTGCTCGAGTCCACTCAGAATTTCCACTAGGTCGGCTTCAGCACGCGGCGACGTCAGGTCGGATTGTCCGGGCTTACGCCGGTCGAGCCATTGTTGAATGATGGCCGTATCCAGGGGCATGTTACCTGGTAATCCATCGATCACGACGCCGACGGCGGGACCATGGCTTTCGCCAAATGTTGTGACATGGAACATGCATCCCATGGAACTGCTCATCGTAACATCTCCCGGGCTACTTTGAGATCTTCGGGCGTGTCAATGCCCACCGAAGGAGTCGTGGCCGTGGCTACATGAATCTTCCAGCCGCGCTCTATGGCACGCAGCTGCTCCAGTTTTTCGGTCCGCTCCAAAGCGCTGGGCGGTAAAGAGCAAAAAGCCTTGAGTCCATCGCGACGGAAGGCATAAACACCCACGTGCTGGATGTAGCGAATCGGCAGGCTCTTGTCGCGAGATGCATCCCGGTCAAAAGGGATCGGCGCTCGACTGAAATATACAGCATGGCCGTCGTCAGCCCGCGCCACCTTAACGACGTTTGGATCCTCATAACCGCGGCGATCCGAGCGATCATGTCCCAAGGTCCCCATCAAGTGATGATGATTGCCCATGGCATTCATCAAAGCCAGAAGATCATCAAGATTGACAAACGGCTCGTCTCCCTGGACGTTCAAGATCAGGGGATGGGCCGGAAATTGGTCAGAGACTTCGGCACATCGATCGGTGCCACTTTGGTGCGTCTCTTTCGTCATCATAAAGGGGACCTTGAATGCCTCACAGGCGCGAGCGGTGTCGCCATGATCGACAGCCACAATCAAACGAGCTCCCCGCTCTTCGAGGGGTTTTAGGTTTTCGTAGACGCGCACGATCAAGGGGCGGCCGGCCAAATCGGCCAGAGGTTTGCGCGGCAGTCGTTCCGAATGCAAGCGGGCCGGTATGACAATCAGCCAGCGCGATAAATCCATGGGCAAGATCCTTTCTTCGAAGTCTTCATGCGCCGTCTCAATGCGGAGCATGAATGAGGAGCATGATACAGGCAAGTCCAAGGATTGATAGAGTTAAAACGACGTCAAAGCCCCCAAAGCGCAGGCCACTGTCAGCGATCGCCTCCGCTTTGATTTGTATAACTTCATGTAATTAATATGCTATTTTCAATAGAGTGAGCCACACAAGTGGTGTCCATTCCATGCCGTTGGCATGCTGAACGAAGGAAAAATTCTGAGATACTTTTTTTTGCAGCGAGATTTCAAAGTCGCCAGTTCAGGAGGTGATGGAAGGCTCACCGAAGGGACCGCGGCGCAGTGATTGAATCGTGCAAAAACATCAATTCATGTCTGAAAAAAAAGTGGTGGCAGCCTGGATGCCAAGACTAAAAAAAAGGGCCGCCCTTGCGGGCAGCCTTGTATCTGGGTCGTGGGCCTTTCTCAGCTGGTCGCGGTCCAGAGATTCTAACTTCCTTAAGGTCGGGTGATGGCGATCAATTCCCGAGAGCTTTCCATGGTATAAGATCCCATGCTGGTGACTGATTTCGAATAGATCACATAAGGCGCGGACTGGTCGGCATTGGTCCAGCTCTCGGTCACAACCGTGATTGAGTCGCCATCGGAACTTTGAGTTGCGCGAATTCTGATGTAGTCGGTGGAGAATGTCCCGGCCCGAACGGTTTTTGTTTCTTTGCGGCGGGCTTCAACAGAACCATCCACAGGCTCCTCGGGGTTTCCCGAAACTGATTTACAGCCATCCAAAAACTCTTTTTTCGTCGTGGTTTCGGAATTGGTCTGGCCTCCTGATTCGAACTTCTCTGTAACGGCATTATCACCAGATTCGGTGACTTCGGTGGAGTCGACTGTGGTCGAACCCATACTACGATTTTCATAGCGCAGCTTCAGACCACGAGGATGGGATCGCACGTAGGATTGCCATGCAGCCGTGCATTCCGCATCCGTCAGGGGGCGACTGCCTTCGCCGTTACCTGAACCATCGCCCCCTGGCTTGTTGTTATTGGGCGATCCACCGCCGCCACCGCCGCCGCTAGAGCCACAGGAGTTAAGCGTCAAAACACTCATCAAAAAACTTAGAATGATAACCGAACGCATGGTGATTCCTTTCACAAATGATCAATGGGCTGATTGAAAAAGATTACATTGCCCTAGGATAGGGATTCAAGGTTATTTCTTTTGCCGTGTCCCAAGAGTAATAAAAACAGTGTCTTATTGGGTGATTACCATCGAGTTAGAGTTTCAATTTCTAAGATAGTGAGAAGGCGCTGACAGCCATCATTGCAAGGACATGCGAGGTCGTTGCTACAGACGCTTGTTTCCAATGGCAAATCATTGGTATGATGGAAGATATTTAATTTTTTCTTTGGTTTTTTTGATCCGCGAGATCAGCACGCAGGAGGAAGACATGACGAAGGGTCCATCAAACGCTTTCAGCGAAAAGCAGGTGGCGCTCTATACGGATGAATACTATGAGCGCTCGGACCTCGTGTTCCGTTTCGGGGCGCTTTTGACGTGCAGCCGCGAGGGTGGAGAGCGTTTAACCGAGGAGACCTTTCGGCTTTTGGTCGAAGATTTTGCCAAGATTCACGAGGGACAATCGGCAGTTTCAGTGCTGATGGCTAAAGCATGGAAAGCTTGGAAGACGGTAAAATCTGAGCGGTTTCATGAGTGGAACAATCCAATCCTGCAGAGTATGAAGGGATTGGCAGTCGATCACCGTGCCGTCCTCTTCGCGTCCGAACTGGCGGGGCTTGAAATCAGGGACATTGGCCCGATTTTTGGAATTGATGAGTCAACGGTTCGTCGGTCATTGGCAGAGGCGCATAAATTTCTCGCGACGTCCGCGATACGCGTGTAAGGAAGGTGGAGACTCATGACGGCAAACACCAACAATATGCAGGGTGACGATTTATTTTACGGGCACGTGGCTGAATACCTCGACGGCGAGTTGGCTGCGAACATTCAAGATTCCTTTGCCAAAAACCTTACTGGCCGCGAACAGGCGCTTGAGGCCTTTCAGGTGAATCGCGGGAAATTTCAGTCAGCTCTCGGTGACATCGGAGGTTCCGAAGCGCTGAAGCATAAGCTCAGAAATTTCGCCCAAGACGATCAGATCCGCGAGACCATCGAGGCCAGTGAAATTGCCGAGGTCGAACGCTCGGAAATGTGGAGCAACATCCTGAGGCGCTCAGTTCTCAGTGCCTTGCTGCTGGCGATTGTCGGTGGTGCCATCTATGTGTTTATGCCGCGCAACGCGGCAAAATTTGATGTGATTGAGTACATCGGTTACGAGGCTATCGCGCTTGAGGAAGATCCCGAAGGTCGCGTGAATTTGCCGTCTTCTGATCTTGAGGAAATCAAGCAGTTTGTCAGCTCGGTGCCCGGTTTGAGTTTTCGCCCGACCATTCTTCGTTCGCTGAGTGGCTGGAATCCTGAAGGTGTGTCGATCATTGATTATGATGTGATGAAGGTTATTGCTGTCAATTACGTCAGTCCAGAGCGCGGTCAGGAGCACTTGCATCATTTTATGATCGGCGGTCGGATGAGCGATCTCCCCTTCAAGGGTGAAGAGGCGGACTACCGGGGGATCAGATACCGGGTTTACAGCAGCGATAAGTTGAATATTTTGGTCTGGCAGCAGACGCCGGACATGATTGCTGCTTTGGCTGGCCATCGCAGCTCTCCGGAGCTGGCAGAATTGGCAAGGATTGGAACGCCGGAATAGGGCAGAGGGAGTTCCCGATGCCATTTCAGGATCCGCTGACTCCGGAATTGATCATAGCCGCCTATCGGGGCGGCTATTTTCCTATGCCTGATCCGGATACGGGAGAGATTCTTTGGTACAACCCGGATCCTCGCGCGATCATTCCTTTGGATTTTTTTCATGTGTCGAAATCCCTCAGGCGAACGGCGCGCAAAGGCTGTTTTAGCGTGACATTTGATCAGGATTTCAAAGGGGTCATGGCAGGCTGTGCCAGCCGTGAGCCCACGTGGATTTCGGAGTCGATCAAAGCCGCTTATGCCCAGCTTTTCACGCTGGGTTTTGGCCACAGTGTCGAGGTGTGGGATCAGTCGGGATCTCTGGTGGGTGGCCTTTATGGGGTCTCCCAAGCCGGCGTTTTTAATGCGGAAAGTATGTTTAGCAAGGCGACCGATGCGTCAAAAATCGCATTGTGGGCGTTGGTCAATCGATTGAGGCGCTGTGGTGTGACGTTGCTGGAGGTCCAGTTTATGACACCCCATTTAGGCTCCCTCGGTGCGGTTGAAGTCAGTAAAAATCGTTATTTAGACCTTCTTTCTCAGGCCCTGCGACGACCCGTGCAGTTTGATCCGGTGCCCCCGGCAGACCCATTTCTTTAGTGGTTACGGGTGATTCATGACATCTTTTCGTCAATGATGTGATTTGCGGCTGCGATGGGATCCGTGCCGAGCACGGGTGCTCCGTGCTGCTTGCAGAGAATCGGCTTCATTCACCACATGGGCTTGTTATTCCTCAAATTTCAGCCTATAACCCGATTAAAGTCTCATATAGGCTGAAATTTGTCCCAGTGATCGATACGAAGAAAGATCCTTGATGTTTGACGGCAGGTCCAGCAATGAGTGAAACCACGTAAACTTGATAAAGGCGTTGGCGGTGTTAACAGCTCGTGCTTCCAGCGGCTGCGGTGCCTCTATTTTGAAGAGGAAAGTCCGTATGCGACCATGAGCTCCCCCTCCCTAGGTGCGGTTGAAGTCAGTAAAAATCGTTATTTAGACCTTCTTTCTCAGGCCCTGCGACGACCCGTGCAGTTTGATCCGGTGCCCCCGGCAGACCCATTTCTTTAGTGGTTACGGGTTATTAATTAAATTTATAGATCTTTTTATGCCTAAATAATTATTTCTTAGTGTGGTTGAAAATTGTTGACATCAACACATGTGGCGACTAAATGAAGGCCTACTTGACCAATTTTTGGCCATTTTGAAACAGGAGATATTTATTATGCGTTTTATGATCACTTTTGTATCGGTCCTGGCCGTCTCTGCTTGCGGCGCTAAGGATCAAGGAAAATCCGTCACCAAGCCCGTTATCACAGAGGAAGCCGCGAAAGCGCAAAGTCAGGCCCTTCCGGCAGTGACCATCGTTCGCGTTCCCGTTGATGCCGCAGGTCAAGAAGTCCACGACAAAGCAGAAATGCGTTTGGCTTCCGAAAAGAACCTCAGCCAGTCCAACGTTGAATCCGTATTTACGGCTTCAAAAGCTCCCGAAATTTTTGTTGATGAACTTGACCAAACATCCTCGACAGAAAGCTTCTGCGGATGGCGTTTGTGGCGCCGTCGCTGTTTCAACAACTGCGGTTCCTTCAACTATGGTTACAACTATAGCTATGGCCAAAACTACAACTGGTCTTTCTATCGCCCCACTTATTACAACTACGGTTACTATTATAACTGGAACTATGCGCAAACTTACAATGCCGGTGGTTATAACTACTATCAGTACAACAGTTCGTTTGCTAACGGCTACAGCGGATTTGGCAATGCGCCTGGTTTTGCGACTCCGTACTAATTTTCGCACAGCGTTTCAGAAGTCGCGCATTGAAAAACAAAACGCTTCTTCATGAGATAGCCTCCAATTGGCGAAGGCGGTTTGCTTGGCAAACCGCCTTCTTTTTTTATCATTGTGCTCTGATAAATCTCTTTTTCAGGAAATATCCGCCCACAAACAGCAAAATCAAAGCTGCCAGGGCTACGTAGATGCCGACTTGGGCTCTTTTGATAACCACCTCAAGTTCCTCAAGATTCGCGCCAAACAGAAACCCAACGTAAACCCAAAGCGGCACCGAAATGATCGCCGCAAAACCGTCAAGGAGCAGAAATTTCCAGAATGGAACATGATAGCTTCCGGTGGCAAAAAAAAGCGGGGTTCTAAGACCTGGCATAAATCGGGCCATGAAAATGACTTTATCACCATATTTTTGGATGATCGCCTTCACGGCAGCATCACGTTTTTCGGGCAAAACCATGTTAAAAAACTTTGAACCCCGCAATTTGACCCCGTAGCGACTTCCTAAAACGAAAATAATTCCGTCGCCCAAGAGCACGCCAATCATACAAATAACAACTGCCATCTTGAAATCTATGACATCTCGAGCTGCCAGAATGCCAGCGGTGACGAGCGTGATGTCCTCAGGTAACGGTAATCCAAATCCACAGGCGAGGAGAACGGCAAGGATCACGGCATAACTATAGATGCCGTAGGGTTGGATGAAATGGAGCAGGTCAATCAGTAGTTTCATGATCGTGTTGTCGTCTTCAGCTTTTTCCCATGAGGGCCTTGAAAAATGACTTTATGGCGTGGGGCTGAATCTCAATCACGCCGGCCAATATCAGTGACGTGAAAAGAACGCCGATCACAAATGACCCAACAAAGATAACACCGATGGCCATTCTCGTGGACCACTGGCTTGGGTGTCCAATGCTGTAAGCAAATCCGGAAAGGCCTGAGACCTTGTCTCCTTGATTTGCCGGGGAGTCATCCAGCTGCATCTTTGGTTAATCCTTGTGAGTGGCTGTCTATTCCAGTCTACACTGATTAGCCGATATCCGAAACCTCAAGAATCCATTTGCGGAACATGGCGCAAAGACTGCTCGCGGCTGGAAATCCACGTATTGCTTGCTTGTTCGTGCTGGCGCGGCGTCAACACGCGCGGCGCGGCTCCCGAAGCCCGCAGATCCTCCCACACATGTCTCGTGTTAAACCGGTTGGCTGGAATCATCCCGAGATTTGATGTTCCAAACATCGGAACGGTCGAGACAAGCTTCGTGACAGGGTGTTGGTTGGCCGCGGCCCCAAGCCCTTTTTGGGGTGATAGAGCCGGCATGCCGCAAATCGGGGTCCAGATTCCCACTGGTTTTGGTAGATAAAGGGCGCCGAGAGCTACAGCCATCATATATTCGCTCGGCATCATCAGGCTGTCATCAAGGACGCGCAACGAGACGGCGAAGATCAATGGGTTCGAAACAAGACGCGATCGCAATTCAGTGAGATCTTCGGCCCACGAAGACCAATCAGTTGAATTTGCCAGAGAGCGGAGCGTTAAAACGGGAACCACAGCAATTTCTGCAGCGCAGGCGCAGGCAATCAAAAGCCATTTGTGATCAAGAGGCAACTGTCGGTCTCCGGGAGCCTCCTCGATCATATCAAGGCCCTCAGCGCGTAGTTTGGCCAGGTACTCGGTCGGTTTTAAGTCCGCCGTGGTCGCTCCGTTGTCGATCCAAGACAGGCCTCGTGCAATGACTCGCGCGGAAGGGGCAACCCCTTTTGCGGTCCTGATCGCCACGGATGGATCCATAGGTTTGATACCACTTAAGCTAAAATCTAAAATAATATTTGGACCCTCTTGATCAGCGTTCTGATGGCTGTCCTCAGAGGAAGGGGTCAGGGTCGTGGCAGAGGCGTCGGCCAGGGCCTGCTGAATGTTGGTGAGAAGCGTTTGCGGCGTTACGGATTGGCTCATCGGAATGTGAATGGCTTCGCTGAATCCAACGCCACCACGTGGCATGTTCGACGACGTCCGCAGCGATGCTGCGACTTCAGTGAGAGATGCCGTCATGGCGATCTTCCAAAGATCAGACGGAGCGATCGTCTCACCGGAGGCAAGCTTCAGCAGCAGATCCTTCGCATCATCTGGGGTGCCATCGTCAGAGGCAGGGGTCATGTGTACCCGGTCTGCTTCATGAACCGGTTCATACAGGGTTGTGCGTTCAACGGGGATTCTGCCGCTGCGGCGGATCAAACTTTCTAGATTGCTGCGTGTCATGATCATTCCAGAACGTCCCCCCGCAGCGCGGGATATTTTTTCCTCAAGGACGGTGCCATCCAGGTCGTTGGCGCCAAATTGGAGTGCAAGCTGCGCGATGTCCTGTCCCAGCATGACCCAGTAGCTTTTGATGTGCTTGAAATTATCAAGGTAGAGTCGGGCAACGGCGATGGTGCGCAAATCATCTGCGCCGAACGTGTACCGGTCAACACCCATCTCGTTTTGAAATGGCTGGAATGCAAGTGGAATGAAGACGTTGAATCCTCCAGTCTCGTCCTGCAGATCACGCAGACGGCGCATGTGATCGACCCGGTGTTCGTAAGATTCGATGTGCCCATAAAGCATGGTGCAGTTGCTGCGCAGTCCCAGTTTGTGAGCGGTACGATGTGTGTCGATCCACTGCTCGCCACTGACTTTGGTGTCACAGATTTGGTCTCTGACGTCAGGATGGAAAATTTCAGCGCCCCCGCCGGGAAATGAGTTCAGGCCGGCATCGCGCAGCTCAGTCATAACCTCGGCAATGGTTTTACGGGATTTTCTCGCCATCCAGTCGAGCTCGACGGCGGTGAAGGCTTTCAAATGGACATCAGGATAGGCTTTGCGCATGGCGGCAATCATGTCTACATAGCGTTGAAAATTCCACCTTGGGTGCAGGCCGCCAACCATGTGGAGCTCTGTGGCTCCTTGGTTGATCGCTTCGCCAGCCTTGGCAATCATCTCGTCGATTTCGTAAGCGTAACCGCCTTCTTCGCCGATTTTTTTGCTGTAGGCGCAAAATTTACAGGATAAAGCGCAAATGTTTGTTGGGTTGATGTGGCGATTGATGTTGTAGAATACAGCTTTGCCGTTCCTGCGAAGATTGACGCGATTTGCCAGCTGCCCAAGCTCTCCGAGGTCCGCACTTTGAAAAAGCCAAAGAGCGTCTGCCTCGTTAATGCGGATTCCTTGCTCAATTTTACTGACGATTTGCCGCATGGTCATCATGTTCTCCAATTCCTTAAAAATTCCTTAAAATATCTAGACACTGAGGTTTGCGCCAAGATCAAGTGGCGCGAATAATCCTAATTGGGATCCCTGGTGATACAAAGTGCGAATGCCGTCGAGAACATCCTCCTGAAATTCCAAGCTGCGATGATTCACGTACATGGAAATGTAGCGATCGCCCTTAGTGACGTCGAGATGATCGCGCGCCGCAGCAGAGCTTACAGCGCTGGCAATCGTTGATTCCCGATTGGCCAGGCCGGCTTCAACGCTGCGGCGATAGATGCTTGAGAGCCGGGCAATCACGTCTGCAGGTAAAGATCTTCGGATGGCATTGGCTCCCAGTGGCAGAGGCAGCCGGAAGCGGTCATGCCAAAGCCTGCCGAGATCTGTAATTTTGCGCAGTCCCTCGGAAGCCGGATCGAGTTGAAGCTCGTGAATAAGAATGCCGGCATCGACGCTTCCTGACAAGACGGCATCCTTGATGTCCATGAAATACATGGGTACCGGGATGAATGGGCCAAAAAGACTTTGTGCCGCAATGTGCGCTGAGGTGTTCAATCCCGGGATGGCGACACGTTTGCCAGTAAGATCTTGCAAGGAGACGTTACTGTCAGGTTTGGTGACGATGGCGGGGCCAAATTCGTCACCAATACTTGCGCCCACGGGCATCAAAAGGTACCGATCGCGAAGACCGGGGTAGGCTCCGATACTGATGGCAGTGATATCATAAACGCCACGGGTGGCCGCTTCATTCAATTCTTGAATGTCGCCGATGGTGAACGAAAAATCGAAATCTTCCCAATCAATCCGTCTTTCGCGTAAAGCGAGCACCATAAACTGGTCATCCGTGTCTGGGCTGTAGGCGATCGATATCGGTTGTTTTGATGTGAACTGGCTCGCATTTTGGGATTCAGAGATCATAGTGTCTTGTCCTGCGTTCAAGGGATAAAAATGGGGTGAATCCGGTCATGGCCGATGGATTTGCGCAGTCCTGCGATGGCGCGGTCACATTGGTTGGCCGCAAAAAGCGCGAGAACGCATCCACCACCGCCCGCACCTGTAACCTTTGCCGTTGCCGCGCCGTGGTGCTTGGCCAGATCCACCATGTTCTGAACCGGACTGGTTACGACGCCAGCATCTGACAAGAGCGCGTGTGAATGCGACATCGCATCACACAGAAGATCAAAATCTCCATCCCGCAAGGCTCTGGCAGCTGACGTGGTGATCTCGTTAAATATTTCGATGACCGGTGAGCCTTGTTGTGTGAACCATGGCTCTGCCTTGCGCACCATATTGATTGTGGGTGAGCGTACGGCGGTGTCCAGCAGGGCAAAACACCACGGCAAATTTGAGCCTCGAGGCTTATTGACGGTCAACGCCTCGGCATCTCGGCCCCGTTCAAAGACAATCGCCTGCTCCAAAGCAACCACAGACGTATCAAGACCCGATGGATTACCGTGAAATCTACGCTCGAGCTTATTGGCGAGGCGCGCAAGCTCCGCAGGAGGTATCGATAAAGCGCAAACCTGAGCCAAGCCTCGCAAAACGCTTACACACAAACTGGCTGATGATCCGACGCCAGCGCCAAGCATGAGGGAGCTTTGGCCGTCAATGGAAACATTGAATTTTGGAATGCCAAGCACATCAAACGCCTCATGAATCATCTCAATCAGCGGCTCTTGGACCGGCTTTCCTGAGATTTGGAATTTGACACGAGGCGACGCCGTCGTGACCCGGTCCGTATAGATCCGTAGATTCATCGTCTTTGACAGAAGAGGAATGGCGATGGCTCTGGCGCCGTACACCACCGCATGCTCTCCGACCAAAATCACTTTACCAGCTGCGCGTGCTGTCGCCTCGCCACGCACGGGGATCCCTGGACGGGTGGATGTCTGAGTGAACGAAAAGCTCAGGGACGGTGTATGACTATTGTTTTTTAGCTCGTTGGGACGGATGATGTCAGTCAAAGGAAACCTCCTCTGCGGCACGGCAAAGGGTTGGGCCTGAGCCAACCTGATCCGCAATGACTCGGACGTTTGTCCAATGGTTTTTCACGCTTTGAATCACATATGGAGAGTCTGCGGACGTGCAGATCAAATGCACATTGGGCCCAGCATCAATTGTGAACCATGCATTCAAGCGACCTGCTTGTCGCTCTGATCGGACCCAAGCCACGAATTTTTGTGTGTCAGCAGACAGGTAACAGACGCCGGGCTCTCCTGTCATCGCAACCGCGTGCATTTCAAGCGCATCGGTTTCAATAAGACAGCCTAAAGCTTTCAGGTCTTTAGTTTTGATGGCGCTGGTGAGTGCCGCCAGACGCTCGTTCAGTCCTGCAAGGCGCGCTGAAAAGAGAGGACTACCCCATGCCGCAAGATGCGCCTCAGACGAAGAAACGGATTTTTCGGACTCGGATAAGACCACAATCACGTCGGCCAGATCCCAATGATTGACTGGGTACTCGCGTGCAATGAATTGCTCTGAGGGGTGTTGGCCTGCTGACCACCGAACAAAACCATCAAAGAGGCTGCGACCAGCGCTGCCACTACCCTGACGAGCGCAATCCGCGAGAGTGCCGCGACTGAGGCCCCGTGCCGCGAGGCGCTCAAAACTTTCTTCTCCAGTTAATGCCGCGGCGGCTGCAATGGTCAACGCAGCAAAGCCACTGGCGCTACTGGCGATGCCGCAGCCCGTGGGAAATGTGTTGTGGCTTTGGATGTCAAGATGGGCTGAAATTCCAGTGAGCGCGCGAACGCGCGCAAGGTGCTTCAAGATCTTATGATCCGGGTGTTGATCCGACTGGATGGTGCGCCCTTCAAACGTGAATGAGTCATAAGCATTTTGACTCTGCCGTGCGGTGGTGATGGTGCGACTTGCACTTAACGTCATAGAGATGGAATCGTTGGCAGGCCATTGTTGCTTCGGATCGCGCTTGCCCCAGTATTTTATCAATGCGATGTTGCTTGGAGCAGTCGCCGTGTATCGAGTCATCTGTGTCATGACAGGAACTCCCGAATGACAGACTTGGATGAGCGCGACGTGTTTGTGCGCTCTGGCGCCCCATGCTCTGTGCTGGTGAATTGCCTGATGTGACTGCCCTCATTCACAAACGAGTGACCTGACGGGTGCCACCCAAGTTCAGCCAATTTTGCGGCCGCTTGGCGCGTGTCGTCTTTGGTGCCAATCAGCAAGATGGCGTCCTCGCCACCAGCGCCTGTTGTTTTCCAGCTCCAGCGCTGATCAAGGCCTGGGATTTGCGCCAGGCCAGTGCCGATGGTCTGAGGAAAATGGGGGCTTGTCGCAAACAACTGCCGAGCGCTTCCACACGATTGGCAGAGCTTACGAATGGTCTTGATATCCGGCCACTGCAGGGCTGTGTTAAAGGCGTCCACCAGGGTTTCGGAGGTGTCTACGAGTTTGTCAAAGCGGTTGCCCCCGTCAAGCCAAGATGACATTGTTTGCACGGTTTCTGCTGTTGGAGCGCCCGAGCCGCCAACGTAAACATGGACGAGTTGGTTGAGTACGCCAAGATCGTGACGAAACCAGTGTGGCTTCCATTGATTGTCTTCATATTCAAAATTAAACTCGATCAGTCCACCCGCATACTGGGTGACAATGTCATAGCCACTGGCGATGCCTTGTCCCTCAGATTGAAGCTGCCACGCTGTGTAGACCGCATCTGACGATACTTTAGTGACCTCTTGCGGATTGTCTCGCAGCGCCATGAAAGCGGCGCAAACGCCAAGTCTTAAGGCCGATGACGAGCCGATGCCATGCCTGACTTCGATACCTGAGGAGATTTCCACGCGACCACCGTGCAGACCTGTTCGTTTTGCTGCATACTGGACGGCGCGGCAGAGGAGGTCAGTTTGAGGCGTACGGTCATCGATCACTTGACGAGGTGCATCCCAGAGGTCACTGACAATATCCCACTGCGCTGCTTGCGGCTCCCAAGTCACTTTCACCGATAAACCACAGTCCAGGGTGGCCGCCAGCGCGTGGCCACCGCGGAGTACGGCGTATTCGCCGGCCAGCATGACTTTTCCTGGAGTGTAGATTTCAATGGTTTTCAACGGTTGGTGTCCCCGGTAGCGGTATCATTCGGTGTTTGCCAGTTTGTGTTTGCCAGTTTGTGTTTGCCTGTTCATGTCTGTCAGTTGGTGCTTTGGGCAGTCCTGTTGGGAGCGCGACTCAATAGGTCGAGATTTTTTTGATGCAGGCTCATGTGTCCTCTTTGGATTCCTTCCGATGCCAGCGCACGAAGCGCCGAGAGATTTTGCGCGAGTCCCGTGGCGACCACGATTTGCGCTAGTGTGGCTGCATCCGGGTGACCCATCAGTTTCAGATTGGCTTGGGCCGTTGGGTGCAGCTTGGTGACTCCTCCAACGACGCCGACGGCCATGGGGATTTCCATAAATCCATGGAGGTCTCCATGGAGGGTCTTGCGCCACGCGGCAAGAGGCCGGTAGGTGCCATCACGGCAAGCATAGGCATGGGCGCCCGCCTCGATGGCGCGCCAATCATTACCGGTCGCAATCAAGACCGGATCGATTCCGTTCATGATGCCTTTATTGTTTGTGGCAGCGCGGTGGGTATCATAATAAGCAAATAAATAAGCCTTCTCGATGCGATCAACGACTTCGGCTCCGCGGAACTCGGGCGAGTCAAAGGCATGCGCTGGAATCAAACATTCGGCGCTTGCAAGGCGTTTTTCGGTGAGATTGGTCAAAATTCGCAAACCGATATCACAGGGTAAAATCTCAGGCATCAATGCCGACACGCGTTCACACATCGTGTTGACGATGTTTGCTCCCATGGCATCGCGCGTGTCAATGTAAAGGTGAATGACTAGACTGTCCATTTCAGGAATCAAATGCCAGTCAAGATCTCTGGCGCCGCCGCCCCGCGAGATCAAGCTGTCTTGGCCACGGTTGGCAAAAGCGATAAGCTCGTCTTTGCGCGATGCGAGAATTGAGTCAAAGTCACAAGCTTTGGTCAGAAAGAGCTGAATCTGTCCGGTCATTATGGGGGCTGTTGCCGCCGTCTTGAATCCGCCACCTGCCCGGATAAGTTTAGCGCCGTGGCTAGCCGCCGCAAGAACACTGGATTCCTCAACCGCCATGGGCACGAGGACGTCAGATCCATTGATTAAAAAATTGGTGGCGACGCCAAGGGGTAATGCGAATGTGCCCACTGCATTTTCAATAAAGACGTCCGCGAGTTCGCCGTTCAGGGAGCCAAACTGTCCAATGTGGTGGCGTTCCGCTTCACTCAGTCCGGATGCGCGGGAGACAACGGCAAGGCGTTCACCAATGGATAATTCATAGAATCCGGGAAGCCTTGATGTCTGAGGCACTGGCGTATTCGTCATTGACGGTGTGGTCATTGATGTGGTGTGCTGAGGTCCAGAATTTGAATGATCCATATTTTGCCAGCAATTCCGAGGAGAAGGTTCAGTTCACTGAGCCCATCGTCATAACAAAAAAGGCTCGTAGCTGTCCAGTACTGGTGAGTTCAAAAATATAATAAATAATATCAGAGGCTTAAAGGTTGTAAGCGAGGCGGCCGGTGCAGATTGATGTGTTGGCGTTATAATAATTTAAGCCAATGAAATCATAGGAAAAATAGAGGATCCATGAACCATCCTGACCCGCGGGTCGTCGAAGAACCTATGGATGACCCGCCAAAGCCTGAGGATTTTTTGCCAACCCCACGGCAGAAACCCCGTGGTTTTGAGGTGATGCCCAAGGCTTCAAGCCTCTGGGCGGGTTCCATTTTCGTCGCGCTCATGACCGCTGCAAGTCTTTGCAGTTGGTCGATCGATGCGTGGTCTACGGTCTTCTCAGTCACTCGTGCTCAAATCCTGGAGCATCAACAGTATTGGCGACTGGTCACGGCTATTTTGGGGCATGGTGATATTCCGCATCTGGCTCATAATCTTCCCGTTTACTTGTTTTTTGCCTGGATTCTTCAGGGCTACTTTGGTTGGACAGCGTCGGTGCTGCTGCCGCTAGTGATCGGCGTATTATCAAACGGGCTCACGGTTTATTTTTACGATGATCATATCCGTTTGCTGGGGGCGTCTGGCATGATTTATGGGATGGTGGCTTTATGGTTGACGCTTTACGTGCGTTTTGACCGACAGGTTTGGTGGGTCAAGCGCGTGATGCGATCGGCGGGGTTTTCGCTGTTGGTTTTGTTTCCACAGACGTATGATCCGAAAATTAGTTACCTCGCTCACTTCACCGGATTTTTATGCGGCTTGATATTGGGTTGGGTCTGTGGCGGTGTGATCGGTCGGCGCAGTCCGGTTTTGCGTGATTTGGAGCGACAGGAGGGGCCTGATGATATGGGTTGAAGTGGCATTGGGTGCACTGAATCTTGCAATGATCGCGTGGTTGGTCAGGGAATTACGCACGAAAATAAATCAAACGCAGTCAGAGGCTTTATCGGCTGCCATAGGTCAGCAGACTGCGGTTTTGAGTGATTTCATCAGACAGGCTTTGGCTGATGAATCGTCTCGCAGTCGATCCGATCTGGCACAGTCAAATCGTCAGTTGCGTGAGGAAATTGCGACCTCAGTTCGTGGTGGCCACGATCTTATGGCTGGGCAGATCCTGAAGATGTCTGAGAGTCAGCTGCGGCAGCTTGAGGTGATATCAAAGCAATGGAACGTCGCATCAGAGACGACCGAGCAACGGATGCGCGCATTGCAAAAAACCGTGGATGAACGTTTGCTCCATATCGAAAAACAGAGTGGCGAGCGCCTTGAGATGATGCGCAAAACCGTTGAAGAGAAACTCGAGGGAACACTTGAGCGTCGGCTGGGTGACTCATTTAAAATGGTGGGAGAGCGTCTTGAGCAGGTGCAGCGAGGTCTTGGCGAGATGCAGTCTTTGGCAAACGGGGTTGGCGATCTCAAGCGTGTTCTGACCAATGTAAAGACCCGGGGTACTTGGGGCGAGGTGCAGTTGTCCATGCTTCTGGAACAGATCATGACCGCCGATCAGTATCTGGCCAACGCCAAAGTCGGACGTGGTAGCGAGGTGGTGGAGTTTGCGATCAGGCTTCCAGGTCGCGACGATGATGACTCGGAGGTGATGTTGCCCATCGACAGTAAGTTTCCGCAAGAATCCTATCAGCGTCTGCTTGATGCCCAGGATCAAGGTATGGCAGATCTTGCTGCGGTTGCTCGTCGGGAGTTGGAACAGGCGGTGCGCGTAGCGGCCCGAGATATCAAGGAGAAGTACATCCATCCGCCAAAAACAACTGATTTTGCTGTGATGTTTCTTCCGACTGAAGGTCTTTATGCCGAAGTGTTAAGGATTCCCGGAATCATTGAGCGTATTCAGAACGAGCAGCGCGTCACCATCGCCGGTCCTACGACCCTAGCGGCTCTGCTCAATAGTTTGCAGATGGGCTTTCGCACCATGGCGATCCAAAAACGTTCTAGCGAAGTTTGGAAGATTTTAGGTGCCGTGAAAACCGAATTTGGCAAATTTGGTGATATACTTGACGGTGTGCAAAAGAAACTTGGTGAGGCCGCGGTGAAGATTGAAGATGCTTCGAGAAAATCGCGGACCATACAGTCAAAACTTCGGCAGGTCGAGGAGTTACCAGCGTCCCAAGCAGTGGCTGAGCTCGCCCTTGCCGGTGCTGACGTGGCTTCCGAGGAAGTTTGACCCGCTGGCGAGGTGGGCCTCTGAACGTTATGCCATGAATGCTTACAGGCCATCAGAGGTGCGAGTGCGATGACCGATTACGACAACAAGATCGATTTGGGTGCCGAAAATATTTCAGTCATTATTTTTACGGCAAATGCCGGACTGCGGACCACGCTGCGCGATGCGGTGAAAAATATGGGTGTGGCGGCGCCTGAGATGATCGACTCACAAGAAGGATGCCTGAGTGCCTTATCGGAGCATCCAGCTTCCTGGATGCTCATGGATACCTCGTTTGGTTTGGAGGTGACGGCGTCGGTTCTGGCAGCCGCCAGGAATGCTGAAAAATCCACAGTCCGGCCGATTTATCTGGTGCTTTCGGAAGCTGAGACGAATTTGCTTTATCTCGCTCTGGAGTACGGCGTGTTCAAAGTGCGGCCAGGCAATGTGAGTCCGGTGATTGCGTCAGAAGATCTGCACTTCATGCTGGAAACAGTTGCGGTCGAACAACCTGTTATGCAAACGATGATTGAGATTCGTGAGTTGTGGGCAAAGTCTGACTGGAATGGCGCCGCGCAGTTGATTGAGGCGGCGGCTAACCTCAACAACAACCACGTACGGCTCAAAATCGCTTTTGTGGACACCCTGATTTTGAGCGGTGATTTGGAGGGCGCCCGATCCGTTGCAGCATCATTACGAGATCTTTTCCCGAGCAATTTGCGCGTCACCCACACATTGGCGCGTGTGTTGATGAAGCAGAAGAACTTTCAGGCGGCTGCGGATATTTTGGTCAAAGCTGAGAAGATCAGTAATCTGAATCCTGATCGCTTGGTGGCGTTGGGAGAATGTTTTCTGGAAATGGGGTCTTACAAGGAGGCTCGACAAAAATTTGATCAGGCCTTGAATTTGGCGCCAGATTCCGTCTCCGCAAAATCCGGTTTAGTAAAGTCTGACCTATTGATGGGAAATATGGAACAGGCTCTGCAAATGGCTCGCGAGATCGGGTCGCCGGTGGATCTGGCGAAGGTTTTAAATACCGCCGCAGTCATTGCGACGCGATCAGGTCAGGTTGATCGTGCCAAGCAGATGTACGCCCAAGGCATTGTACTTTTGGACGCAGAGTCCACATTGGCGGCCAGGGTTTGGTTTAATCTGGGGTTGCTGCATTACCGTACCAAGGCGCTTGAGCAGGCTGTGCGGTGTTTTGAGGAAGCCTGTAAGTTGGACGCGGGATTTGCGGCAGCAAGTCATAACCGCGATTTGCTTTTGGCGCAGGTGCGCGGTTCTGCGAGCCGTGATGCGCTGGATCCGTCGAAATCCAAAGGACATGCCATTCAGCAATTCAACCAGCAATCTCATGAGGAATCGGAAACTAAAGGTCCGTTGGCAGGAGTTGATGAGGGAGCCGGCGAGGTCGTGGAAATGGATCAAATCATAGACAATATGCAAGACGACGATAGCATCTGAGGTCTTGGACCCTGGTTTTTCCTTGATGAAATCTCCTGGCTAGCCGATAATAACGTTATTCTGTCAGAGCTGACAAAAGATGATATGCGCTATAAGCCATGGAACGGGTGAACATGAGGGCGATTGATCCATTCGCACACCAAGAACTCGGGCAATATCTCAGGCAGCAAAAAAAAGCCGCATGGGATATCGACACGTGCGTTGACTGGTCCATGGGTGTTGATCCGACAAAGCTTCTGCTCCCGTTAGATGATCATGCCATTGCGTTTCCCGGGGCATCGTCCGAGCAGGTGTTGGCGCTGTCGCAGTTGATGGGGCTGATTGTCAATTCAACGATCTCTGAAATGGAAGACTGTCTACCGCGGCTCAAAAAATTCGCGTGGGATCGAGTTTTAAGTGAGTATCCTGTCGGACCTGAAATGCGAGAGCTCGGCGAGCAGTTTTTCGTGGAAGAGGCCAAGCACGCAGCCGCATTTAAACGCTACGGCAGTGTTTTCTGTCAGGCGTCTGGTATCGATCCTGATGATTTAGATCAGCTCCTGCCGAAGGCATTTGGTAGTCATTTTCAGTCGGCAATCCTGCGCAATGCAAAGTCCGGAGGACGCGCGTTTTGGTGGGTGGTTTCAAACGTGGAAGAGGTGTCTGTCAACATTTATGCGTCGATTTTCAAGGCCCGTGCTGAGATCGACCCTCTCTATTTCCACCTGCACCGGCGGCACCTCGAGGAGGAAAGTCGTCATGCTAACTATTCGTATTTAATGATGAATCTTATCGATCAGCGGCGCCAAGGCTGGTGGGGCTGGTGGCACCGGAAGGCTGATTTCTCATGGGCCCAGCTCATCGCGGCGCCTTGGGTGATCACGGAGTTGCATAAGTTTTTCAAGGTTCGAGAGCTCAAACATCGTCACCCTTTCTTTGCAACATTGGCCAGTTGTATCCCTCTTTATGAAGCCATGCCAACGTCTGAGCGCATCAAACGCATGTTCATTGCCGCGCCCTATGTGAGCTGGATCTTAAATCCAAATCATCGCCGCATGCACCGCGATTTTGTCGCAAAGGATAAGGCGTGGCTGTTGCCGTTTCCAAATGTGGCCGGTCATGATTAATCCGGCCATCCGCGAAAATTCATCGGTCATCCGGGGGTTAACCACCTCATGGCTGGAGGCCGGTGTGCGCGGGGCGCCGGTGGTGATGTTGCTTCATGGTTTTCCGGATGACGCATCCGTCTGGCGTCCGCAGATCGAGGCGCTGACCGATAAATTTCACGTGATTGCTCCCCACGTCCGTGGCTGTGCGACGTCGGCTGCTGCCAACGAACTTCGTCGGTATGGTCGGGAAGCGGTGGTGTTGGATCATCTTTCCATATTGTCTGAATGCGCTTCCGATCAGACGCCCGTCATTTGCGTCGGGCATGACCTTGGGGTGGTCCATGCCATGACATTGGCGCGCCGACTCGGGCCTCGCTGTGCCGGATTTGCCTGTATCAACGGACTTGATCTTGAAATGTTCGCACGGCGTTTGCGTGATCCGGAACAGATGATCAAAAGCTGGTATATGGGGTTTATGCAATTACCTTTTTTACCGGAGATGGTCGCCAAATGGGCGCCGCAAACGGCGCATTGGCTGGCGGAGACGATGGCAGGCGGTGCCTTAGTGCAAGGGCCTGCGTCGTTTGAGTTTGAACGTCGCACGATCGCTCCATTGAATCAATATCGCGCGTTTGCTCGTGAAGTGGGGCGTCTTGGATCTGCTTTTGGTTCTGCCTCAGCTTCTGCTTCTGGGCGATTAAAGTGTCCGGTTCTCGTTTTGTGGGGCCGCGATGACGGTGTGTTGCTTCCGCCTACAGAGGAAGAATGGCGCCGTGTTTCCCTCAGCGCATCCATTCGGATCATCCCGGGCGGACACTGGCTCCATCGCGATGAACCTGATGTGGTCAACGATTTGTTGGTGCGTTTTACCTGCGATAGTTTCAAAATGGGAGTGCGGTGATGGACATGATGGATAGATTCGTCGGCCCGGTCATGAAGCCGATCCTGAGGGCCCTTTCGAAAGTGGAGTCGCTTCCTGGAATCAAAACCTTGAGTGACTCACAGTCAAGGGCATTGACCGAGAAAGAATTAGCTGGCTATCTGCGAAGTCAGACATTGGCGCAGGATTGTGCTCTGGAAATCGGTCGGCTGATTCAACCCGGTTGGTCTGAGCGGCAGGCGGTTACTGCGATGGACATCTGGCTGCGTGATCACGGGGTGAAAAGCTATTTTCACAAGCCGTTTGCCTGGTGGGGGACCCGCAGTCGTTTTGATGGTATTCACAATTACCGTGCCTATCAGGCCACAGAGCGCCGGTTACTTGAGGGGGAAATTTTTATTCTCGATGTCGCCCCCATTGTGGGCGGCTTTATTTCGGATATCGGCATGAGTGGTGTTGTGGGGGAAAACCCTGAATTTGATCAGGGGTTGAGATTCTTGACGGACCTCCGTGCGGAGATTCCAAAGCTTGTCACATCGATGGGGCACGGTGCTAGTGTCTGGAAAGCTGTCGACCATAAAATAAAGTTGGCCGGATATGAAAACATTCATGTGAAGTACCCCTTCGGAGTTTTGGGGCATCGCGTGTACCGGACGGAGTCGGTTGGAGACGTTGGGATTTTAAATTTTGGATGGCAGTCTTTTTGGGAGATCACCAGCCGCGGGATTTTTGGTCAGCTTTTGAACGCTGATTTTTCGGGATCCATGGAAGGGCTTTGGGCGGTGGAGCCCCAAATTGGTGGTCGTCATTGGGGAATGAAGTTTGAAGAAATTTTGGTGGTTGAAGGCGGCCAGGCAAGGTGGCTGAATCCTGAGCCGCGATGGTTTCTGCGGCGTTCAACTAATATTGGTTCAATCAACTGAAGGTTTTTGGGGATGGATCATGACAAAATTATCTCATTTTGCGGCGAACCGTGTGTGGGTTGTAACGGGGGCCGCTTCTGGCCTTGGGCTTGAAATGACAAGGGAGTTATTACGATGTCAGGCTGTCGTCTGGGCATTGGACCAGGATCAGCAAGGGTTGATCGCCTTATCAGAGGACGCTGCCCGATCAGGACAGGATCTGTTTTTTAGGACGGTTAACGTTTGCGACCGGGATGCCATGAACGCAGTGATGGATGAGATCCTAGCACAGTCGAAGAAAATCCATGTATGGATCAACAATGCTGGAATTCAAAAAATTGGCGCCTTTTCAGAGCAGCCTTCTGAAATTTTTGACAAAGTGATGTCCGTTAATTTTGCAGCTGCAGTTCATGCTACAAGAGATGTTTTGCGACGCATGAATGAACAAGGTGAAGGCGTGATCCTCAACCTGGCATCGGTTGCTGCTCATGTTCCCGCTCCTTTTATGTCTGCTTATGTTGCGTCCAAGCACGCGGTGCTGGGTTTTAGTCGGGCCCTGAGGGCCGAGCTGAAATTGTTGAAGTCACCGATTCGTTGTGCAGTGGCGTCCCCTGGATTTGTCAATACTCAGATGATCGACCGTGGTCATGTTTCCGGTTTTCCGGAGTGGCTATCTTGGATGCTTGCCAATCCTCGAAATTGCGCGGTCGAGATCCTCAAATCTCTGGCGTCTGGAAATGATGAGATCACACCAACCTTAAATGGTCGCGCGATGACTGCTGCTTTTCGCCTGATGCCAGATGTCACTGTTAAGTCAAGTCGGGTCTTGCTCACCCGTGGTCTCAAAGATTTGCTGCTCAATCGCTACCATATTCCCCAAGGCTAAGGCCATCGAAAGGATTGTTATGACCCATGAAAGAGGTGATCGCGGATCATGGATGGCTGGTGTCGCCGCTTACGGGATGTGGGGCGCCATGCCTCTTTTTTGGCGGCTATTTGAGGGGACTCCGGCGTTTATTGTTTTTCTGCATCGCTGTGTCTGGAGCTTGCCTTTTCTGGTGTTGCTTTCTTTTGTGGGGAATCGTCAGTCAAGAGATTTGCTGGCGATTGATCGCGGACGCCTGCCGTGGCTGATTTTATCTGGACTACTGATTGGTGCGAATTGGTGGATTTATATTTACGGTGTCTCTCAGCACCAGGTGGTTGAGATGAGTTTGGGTTATTTTTTAGCTCCACTATTAAGTGCGTCTCTCGGTGTCATTTTACTGGGCGAGCGGCTCACCATCGGTCAATGGCTGGGTGTGACGCTCGTCATTATCGGAGTGATTGTCTACGGTGCAAATGTGGGGCATGTACCGGTTCTAGCCGTGGGGCTTGCGGTGACGTTCAGTGGTTACAGTTTGGTGCGGAAGATCGTGAAAGCGCCGCCGCTCGCAGCGCTAACCACGGAGTCGTTGGTATTATTTTTGCTTGCGGTATTTTATCTGTTAACCACAGCGAGCGATCCGGAGATGTCATTAGCATGGCAAAAACATAGTGGCCTGCTTGTTTTAGGCGGTACGATGACGGCTCTGCCATTGCTCTGGTTTGCTCATGCGGTGAGGGGCCTCAGTCTAACTAGCCTTGGGATGCTCAATTATATTTCTCCCACAGGGAAGTTTGTGATTGCGGTCGCGCTGTTTGACGAAGTGGTGTCAGTCAGTGAGCTTTGGTCTTTTGTGGTCTTGTGGTTGGGTATATTGATTTATCTATTTTTTACGTTCCAGCGCGGACGTATACCGCTTCAGCCGGAGTGACGTTTTGCGCTTCTGGCTTACAGGGTTAATCATTTTTTTTGTGGTGTTCGTTTGGGTGCCAGTGGAATGGGGCGCTCACAATTCATGCTTTAACAATTATGATCTTGGGATCTATGGTCAGGCCATCAGTCTGATTGGTTTCAGTCACCTGAATCCCTGGCTTTCGACCCGCGATGTGTTTCTTTTTGGCGATCATTTTGATCCGATTCTGATACTCGCCGCTCCGTTGCGACGGATTTGGCATCCAAGCCTGGTGATGATCCGCATCGAGATGTTGAGTCTTTTGTTGGCTGCAGCCTCGCCATTGTGGCTTTACAGGCGTAGGCTCATCTCGTGGCCGATTTCGTTATTGTCTGGTGCGTTGATTTTGCTAGGTCCTCTCACTCTCGATGCTGCTTTTTTTCCAGCCCATCCAGGCACGTGGTCGCTGGCACCGCTGTCATGGATGATGGCATTTATGGTTGCTCATGATTGGCGCAAGGCTTTTGGTGCCATGTTGATCGCGTTTTTGTGCAAGGAAGAGTACCCGGCTGCGACCATGATCCTCGCCGGGGTTCTTTGGTGGCAGGGGCAAACGCGTATCGCGGTGTGGATAGCGGTCATGTCTGGATTATGGCTGATCGGCGTTTTCTTTGTACGGCCCGCATTCATGGACTCTGCGACCATGTACACTGACGCGGTGTCATCCGGTGGCGGACTTTCTCTGTTGTTTGAATGGGACGGATTAGGTGTGATCTTCAAACGGTTGTTGCTTGTGATCCTTCCGGCTGGATGGCTCTTGATGTGGATGACCCGGGAGGGAAAACGCCCGAGATCCATCGATGTTCGAATTTTTGGGGCCATCGCTGCCATGTTTTTCGTGATGATCGCAGTCCGACTTCTCGGCGGCTATTGGGGGAACCACCGATCAGCTCCATTATCCATTTTTATGTCCTACTTTGTGATAGTCGTTGCCAGGGATTATGCCCCTTCCAAGCGAGCGCTGGCTGCAATGAGTTTTATGGCGGCGGTATTAATATTGCCTGGACTTGAAACAGGAAGTCGTCTTTACCGCGGAAGAGATCTTAAGCGTCACTGTCCAGGGGACCCCAAGCGCCTGGCGGCCATCAGCGAAGCGGAAACCTTGATTCGCACGCTTCATGACGGACCCGTCCTTGCTGCGGGCAATCTCGTGCCACGACTTGCTGACCTGCCTGGAATCGCACAAATTGGCGCCACAAAATCGGATCAATTTCGCTATTTTCTGACAGAGACATACGCAATGCGCAACCCTTGGCCTCTGTCGGTCACGGCTTATGATCAAATTGAGAATACTTGGCGATCCTCCACAAATTCGCGAGTGCTGCTTGATAATCAGTGGATTTTGCTCATTCGCAATGAGGCTTATCACCCCGTGGGAGGTGTACGATGACGTTGCTCAAGATCGCGCTGATTCCCTCGTTAACAGATAATTACACGCCGATTCTTATTGATCCCACAACACAGAGCGCAGTGGTTGTTGATCCGTCGGAGAGTGCGCCTGTTTTGCAGTTTCTCGAACGTGAGCACCTTGCTGCCCAATCCATTTTAATCACTCACCATCACGGTGATCACATTGGTGGTGTTAAAGCCATCGCTGCGTCATTTCCACGCTGCAAGGTGATCGGGTCTCAGTACGATCAGCACCGTTTGCCACCACTGACCAAGGCGGTTCAAGATGGTGACGTGGTGGAAATCTTTGGGCAGGAATTTCAGGTTTGGCATATGCCTGGACATACTAGGGGTCATATCATCTATGTCAGTCGCACGATGAAGTGCGCCTTTGTTGGCGATGTCATATTTGGCTCCGGATGTGGGCGCGTCTTTGAAGGTACTTACGAGCAAATGTTTCAGACGCTGCAAAAATTCAAAACCTTACCGCCGGATTTTACGCTCTACTGCGCCCACGAATACACTGAAAAAAACGTTGCGTTTGCGCTGGAACGCTATCCGGAGAACACGCACATCAGGCAGCGTGTTCAGACGGTTAAGATGCAGCGAGACAGAAGACTGCCAACAGTGCCTTTGACACTTGGTGAGGAGCTTCTTGTGAATCCGTTTTTATGGGCTCAGAATGTGCAGGAATTTGGGGTCTTAAGGGATGCGCGGAATATTTTCTAACTGGGCCGGTGCCAGCATGGGGTGTCCCTCCCTAAGCAACTTAATTACTTTCAATTTACCCGGTATATTGAAACCATGATTAAAAGAGATCTAAGTATTTTCAATATGTTAAAGAGTAAAGAGTCCTGTTTTATATTTGGGGCTCGTGGTTCTGGTAAATCGGCATTGATTCGCCAAGGAATCGAACGGTTAAAGAATGTCATTTACATCGATTTATTAAAGGAAGCTGAATTCCTCAGTTACTTACAATTCCCTAGTACATTGCGGGCCAATATCATTGCCGAGCATGGTGCTTGTAAACCCTCTAAAGAATAGGCTTTAGAGGTACTACGAGGAAGCGT
>JBILMN010000114.1:0-9307 GCA_044375465.1 Oligoflexales bacterium
TTTACGACGCACAAACGAAGCGGCAAATTGAGAAACTGTTTGTGGGAATGGTTGAGGGAATGTCTGAGGGGGGCGATCATGATTGAAGGTCTCAAGGAGCGAAAGTACGTCCAAACCAGCAAGAAGAGATCGGCGCCACTGAGTCTTATTTCAGCGATCGCGATATTTGCTCTGGTGATGCTGGCCGCAGTCGGAACGGGAAAAGGAAAAGCTCTTCTCGACGCTAAAGGCGCCCTGATTGTTTTTGGTGGTACTTTAGCAAGTTTGGTCTTTCAGTTTGATTTGATGGTTATTTTGCAATCGCTCATGGCGATTGTAAGATCGTTTGGCGGAACTCCGGACCGACACATACAAAAATCGATGAGAGACTTGGACAGAGCGATCATCGAGGGACACACTCTTACACAGGTTCGCAACGCTGATGGTTTGACGGGAGATTTGCTTGCGGATGCTGTCTATATGTATCAGCAAGGTTTGACGTTTGATGAGATTGATGCATTCATGACCGGACGCGTGCAAGATGAGTTTTTTGAGCGCGAGATGGCGATGACATTGCTTCAAAAAGCCTCGATTGTGGCACCGTCTTTTGGGCTATTTGGCACGGTCGTTGGTCTCGTGCAGGTGATGCAGTCCATGTCGTCACCAGGGCAGATTGGCCCAGCGATGTCGTTGGCGCTGATGACTACGGCCTATGGAGCCGGACTCGCAAGCCTTGTTTTCACTCCATTGGCGGGGCGACTGGAGCACCATAATCAGGTGTACCTGGAGTGTCACAAACAGTTGCTGACAAAAATTGGGATTCTGATGAAGCGTGATGATCGGAGTCTTGAGACCATTCGCGAGGAGATTGCGGCTTGAGATTGCGGGATCTACAGAACGCCCATTCACGGGGAAAAGAATCGCCCGTTAATGCGTTTTATCTAAGTTTGAGCGATCTTATGACGCTTCTTTGTGTTTTTTTCGCTGTGCTCGTCGGCATGAGTCGCATCGATGTCGGTTCGTTTGAACGGATGAAGACGTCGGTCACTGGTGTGTCAAAGGGAACCTTGGTTGAGCTAGCCAAAGATCTCGAAAAAATCGCTGTTGGTCAAAAAGGCGTTTCCGTGCGCCTTGCTGAGGACGGTGTTCATCTTGATTTCGAAAGTGCCGCATTATTTGACACAGGGTCTGCCATCTTACGTGTGGGTAGTCTTGATCCCATGGTGCCGAGTCTGAAAAGAATTTTGTCGACAAAATACTCTCTTGACGTTGAGGGTCATACGGACGATGTCCCGCTGTTTCGTAAAGATAAAGTCAAAGACGGCGAGGAGATTGAGACGAACTGGACACTCAGTGGCCGCCGGGCCAGTAGCGTTGTGAATTGGCTGATTAACTTTGGGTTCAGTGAAACCAGGCTGCGTATTGTCGGATATGCATCCACGCGTCCAAAGGTGAACATCAGTGAGATGACGGGCGTGAGATTAGAGGAGGCGCGTTCAGAGAATCGACGCGTCTCGATTTTGATTCGGTAAAGAGGATGGGCTATGGGAGTTGAGAGAATCATGAAATCGGAGTCCATCGAGACAGGACTCACCCTGTCGGTGGGCCGTGGATTTAAATTTTCTATACGTCGCGATCATGATGATACTGGCTTTCAAAGTTATTTGATCGAGAACTCGGCGCGCAAGGAATCTTTGCGGATTCCCCGATTTCTCTTTGAGCTTTTTCGTGCGTCATTCCGGTCACTATTGAATTCCAGGGAGGCTGGAGACGATACGGTTGAGTTCAAGGGTAAGATAAAGTTTCGCATGGAGATGTCACCAGGAGGATTTCGCATTGATGCCGAAGATGGCCACGACGGTGCATCTGGATTCCTGATGATGACGATCGACGCGGCCAGAGCTCTCGATGGATTTTTGCATGATCCCAGGCTGCGTCACGGGAGCGATGTTCTCGGACGCATTCTTGCCTATCATCGATTGTTCAAGTTCACATTTGCAGAAGGATCAGAAAGTCTCAGTAGCGGTTTGGCTCTGAGGACTGATGTTTTGAGTCAGGTGGAATCTTACGTGCCACCCGTGGGTCGCCGTGCCGGGCAGGCCATCAAATTAAGTCAGGGAAACGAGGAGTCTACAAAGGAAATTCGTCGCGGAATCGGCAAAAACGAACCCGCGGCTGATCTGAAGTCATTTAAAAGTCGACTTGGTGAGCGCAGTGTGGATAAGGCATGGGCTGTTGATTATCAGGCTTTATTTGGCGCTTCGGACCAAAAATCAGCAGATCGCCAACCCAAAGCCAATGTGAGTGATCAAGGCAAAAAAGATTCAGGTGCTAAGCATGTATGGCCACTCCCGCTGTTGGCAACAGAAGTGAAGCATATGCGTGGCAAAACTCTTCGCTGCGAGCTTTCGGCTGAAGATATTCAGCAGATGCGGGATGTGTTTTTGGGTGGCGGCGAGACAGAGTATTTTCTCGGTTTCGAGATTATTGACGTGATTTTTAAGGCGTCGTCCGGTCAACTCAAGACGTTCAGGTTTCCGCTGTATTACACGCCCGTTCATCTCACCGAGTCGGGCCGTCAAATCCTGCTTGCGGGTGCTGAAGGTGCCCGGATTTACCTTAATCATCTCGCACTTGCCACTTTGGTTGAGTCATTTTCCGGTGATGCCAATTTGGAAGCTGCCGTGGATCATTTTTTTAAAACCCTGTTGGCTCAGAAAATCGAGCACGATGGCCGCCTCGGACGGATCTATCTATCCCGCGAGTTACCGGTCTCAGAAGACATATTTCTGAGGTCTCGCGAAATTATTTTAGGACACCCGGGCGAAAACGGTAAAGGCGGGTTGTTTGCGGTGATGAATATCATCGGAGCTGAGTGCGACACCGAAAGTGTTGCAGTATATAAATCTTCAAAAACTGTCGGAGCTCTGCAGAAGTCTTTGGAATTGGATCTTGAGATGATGCAGGATCTCGCAGACCGGACGCCTGAAAAGTTCGCGAAAACGCTGCCAGGTCGTTTTCTCAGCACGAGTCACAAGGATGTGACGAAAAGTATGAAGCCTTTTTGCGATCGTCCTCTGACCCCCTATTTCAGACCCCAGAGCACCCGCCGACTCATGGATAAGCTGAATGCCCATGACGTGGTGCTCCTCGAGGGTCCTCCGGGAACTGGTAAGACATTCACCATTATGAACCTTCTTATTCATGCGGTTTGCTCCGGGCAACGGATTCTCATTGTAAGTGATCAAGAAGCTGCGTTGCACGCTTTGAATGAAAAAATCGAAGAATATCTCCGTACGGCAAGCAAGATCCATGGCATCGATCCCATTGCGTTGTGGAAACGGGCAACGCAGCTTGTTGACCGTCTAAACGGTGGCCATACAGATCTGTCTTTGTGGTCTAGGACGATCGAGGAGTGCCTCGGCCTCACCAGTGCCCGAGAGGTTTACGGCACAGCCTTAAGTCATGCGCCCGATCTTAAATCCCTCGAACGCATAGACGCCCGCATTGATAAGATCAAGCGCATGATTGGTCAGGTGATGGATGCACGCATTGGCCCGCGCACAGATATCAGGCAGCGTGTGAGCCCCAAGCGGGGGCATGCCACGACAGTGGATGATATTGACGCGTTTGTGGAATTTTTAAGGTTTATGGGTGGTCGTTCTGAGACCACAAAATCGTCGAAGGAGGCCAGGTCCCTCGTAAGGGAGTTTGTGATCGGCAGGGAGTACCTTGGTCAGTTTGGCGACAAGGATCTCTATGAAATTTTCATGATCCCTGAATCGGTGACCATAGATCAGGTTCGCTATCTGGAACAAGCTGAAAAAACGATTCTGTCTCTGATGAAGATGCGCCCAAAGTCGATGGAGGAGCTTGGGAGAGTGATCGGATCACCAGGGGATAGTCGGGTGAATCGGCATCTTTTTGATATCTGGTCGAAGATTTTTCCAGTTGGTGAGACTGGATTCAAGCAGGCTCTTCGGATGGTGAGAAGTTTCATTCAACATCCAGGGAGACATCATCTTTCGACGTTACACAGCATCATTAAAACCCAGCTTAAGGTCCTCAAAAGTCAGAAGGCTTTTGCCAAGGGAGTCTGGCGACAGCTGCAGGTGATTCACGAAGCTCTTGCCCCCGATTATAAAGGGGTGGTGCCACTATCTCTGGAGGTCTGCCGGTTCGCCACCACTTCAAGCTTTACATTTGGTCATGCTGTGGACCGGATGCCGAGTGTTCAAGAGCTACTGGAAGAGCTTAAAGCACTAGATCAGCAGCGTGGGGAGACGGTTCGCGCCTTGTTTATCGCAAGACTTTCTGGAATCGTCACAGCTGCACAAGCCGCAAAAGAAGGCCATAGTAACGCACTGACAGCCATTGCCGGAATGCTCCACGGCCTGAAAGGTCATGAGAATCTGGAGGCGGCTACGGGTGTGTGGCGTGAGCTTCAAGATAAGCTTTTTGAGACGTTTCCAATTTGGATGGTGCGCAAGCAGGCCGTTTCTTTTCTCTTCCCCTGTAAGCCAAGAATTTTTGATCTTGTGATCGTTGATGAGGCCACCCAGTGCCGTGTGGATGATGCACTACCCCTCATGCTACGTGCCAGAAAATTTATGGTGGTTGGAGATGATAAACAAACGGTACTCGCGAAGGATAGCGTGATCGATGATTACCTGTTTGCGGAATTCAATCTGGACGAACATCTCAGATCGACTCAGGCACGAGGCATCAAAGGAGGCGGTAGCCACATCTTCGGCTTGGTCAAAGGCATCAAAGAGGCTAGCGTCATGCTTGACGAGCATTATCGGTGCCCACCAGACATTATCGAATATTCAAATCGATATGTTTATAATAGTGAACTACGCGTGATGCAGTGGCGCAGGTCCGGAGAGTCACAGGCCATGACCATCGATTGGAGCGAACGCCTGCAACCCGACAGCGATCGACAAGAGGGTGGCCAGTTCAAGGGTATTGAGACGGATATGGTGGATCGCTACCTCGCCTGGGTGGCGGCTAAAATTAAAGACATTGAAAAAGAAACCGGTCGTCGCATCAATACGGAGACAGATGTCGCTCTCGTCTATTTTCTTCTGAAAAACGAGCCGTATATCAAGGCGCGAAAGCAAGATTGGTTGCAGAAACTTGGTCGAGGTCGGGATGTGCTTGACGGAGCGGGAGCTGCGCTTCAAGGTAAAGAGAGACCCTATATTTTTTATCTTTGGGATATGAATCGCGGCAACGCGATGGCGTTTCGGCAGGGCGATGACCCCGATAAACGAAAAGGGGAATTGAACGTTTTGATGAGCCGACCCAAGAAGAAGGCTTTCCATTACTTGCACAAGCGATTTGACGAGCTTGATCACGAGAAGGCAAGTATCTCAGATTTTCTCTGGCGTACGTGGAAGCGCCAAGAGGCAGGAGAAAAGAAGCTGGAGTTTATGGAACGTAAGAAGGTGCCGGGGCCTGAATATTTCCCATGGCGTCGCTCTTCCGGTCACCTGATGAAGGCGGTTTTGGACCATGTTCTTGCGAAGTCATCAGAATCGATTGGCCGTGGATACACCCAGACAGGGGTTGTTGTCGGGGATCCTCGGTACAAGATTGATTTGGTTCTGGGTGGGGGGAGTAACAAGTCACCGAGTCTCGGTGTCGTGGATCTTTGCGGGTTTGATTGGCACGAGAATTGTGCGGAAGACATCGTCGATTATTATTTCCAGCTCACTCGTGCGGAACCCAAAGTGGCACCGGTATTTGTGTTTATGCATGAGCTTGCCGATCCGCGGTCCCGGGGCTTTGGGCGGCTCCATAAACTTCTTGTAGCTCTGAAGAAAGGCCCCTGACCTGCGGGGCCCATCTGTGATGATTCTGCTCAGTTATGAAATGACTTCGTGATGGACTTCGTGAAGAATTGACTTCGTGAAGAAATCGCTGGGTCGTGAATCGATTCAGTAACGAGCCTCAAGCTTGCGTAATTCATCGTCCGCAGTGAAAGGGCTTTGCTTGATCGTCAAAATGATCTGAACGGCTTCGGCTTGCTTGATTTTACCGGCAGCCAAGGTCTCACAAAGAAATGGCTCCAGAGGATCGGTGTGCTGATAAATCGATTCATGTTGGGGCCAAAGATTGTCTGATTGATTGCTTCCGCCCATGCAAAGGGGGATCAGGTGATCAATTTTGAAGTCCGCTCGATTCATGCTCCGTGTTTCATAACCAAATTTTTGGTCATACATAACAAAGAGCTGAGCTTTCAGGGCGCCGTCGACATCACGGTTGCAGTATTTGATATGCTCGGGGTAACGAAGTTCCGAGGCGCGCTCACACAGAGAGCCCGGCGTCACGTCGGTGTGCGGATGGGTGGGAAAACGTTCGTCCGAGCGCCCTTGCGGTTGATCTGCCAAGTTGTCGTCGCGGGATTGGGGGGAATTCGGGCGTGGTTGGTGGCGATCATGTCCTGACAAGTCACTGGAAGCGTCGCGGGATCCACAGCCCATGAATACAAAACTGCTCACACTTATGGCCATCACGGCCAAAATACCGATTCGTCTCATCGTCTCTCCTATAGACGGGCATTTACGGCGCCCGGTAGAAACACCATTCCAATCAATGGCTTATACAGGTCAAAAACACGGAACTTTTTTGGTTGCTGGCTTTGTAGTCAGTTAAGACCAGCAATGCAACCCAAAAAGTCGTCTTTTAGATATTTTTTTGCGCTGTTCGATAGAGGGCGAGGTTTTTTGCTTAATTTTTGCACAAATCACGCTTCGGTCAGCAGTTATTCAGATTCAGCGGCATCGGATTTGGATGCCGCTTTCGGTATTTCACGATCCGTCTCAGCTTCATCGTCTTTAGGTTTAGACTTGGCTTTATCCTTGGGCTTCGCCCGAGTCTTATTTTTACCTTTTTCAAGAATCAGTTTCGTGCCAGCAGTAGGATTCTCGTCTCCCGTGACAACTTTAAAAATTCCATAGCGTCCTTTAATGGCAACGGAAGCCAAAATCGCTGCGCCTTTGGTGCTTTCTTGAGGCAGTGCGAATTTTTGCGCTGAGTTTTCGAGGGTGAGGGCCTGTAATTCATCGCCTGACGTTTTAAGAGGGATCCTGACAAGAATAAAACTACCTCTTGTCGCGAGGACAACACCGTCATGATTCATGTAGGACGTCAGCCACTCCGCAGCGTTTCCCAAAGAACCTGCGGGTCCCTTTGCAACAAGTTTGGCGCTCCCGTCGACAGGCGATGTTCGGTAGAGCTTCCATACTTTATCACTGGCATCTAAAACACCATCCGAGTCAAAGCAAATAGCGGCGCGCTCGATTTTTGTCAGACAAGGGTTGGGTGCCGGTGGGTCGCTGACAGGATATGGTTTGTTGGCCTCAAGGGCGAGGTTGATCGCTTGCTCAGATGGCGTATCAATGTATGTCGTCGAAGCGAGGTCTGCCGCATCGATCGGAATGATTTTCAATTCATCCTTTGATTTCTGCACGAGAACGAGTCTAGAGATCATGGTGAGGTCTTCAGTTTGACCGCGCTCACGGGCGGCCTCCCACTTTAGGCCCCAGACGTCAGGTGTCGTATCCAGATTTTGAGCGACCTCACACGGACTTTCCGTAGCCGTGATGAGACCGCCTGCTAAAAGCAATGATGTGAGATAGATTTGCCTTACCATGTCAGAGTCGCTCCTCCACCAACATAGGCATTTGTTAAGGTTAGACCATTTAAGCTTACATCAGAGGATTCAGAATCATTTTTCACGGTTGTTTTCTTGATTTTTGTGGATTCGTAAGCAGAAAATCCCAATACCGCAAAGCTGACACGTCCCAATTTGAATAGATCCCGGTAAGCATCAATGCCAACGCGAATGCTGCTTGTGCTGTGGTTTTTATCAACCGGTAAGACACCAACCGAGAAGCTTCCAAACGCCCAAAGCCGGAAACGCGCCAAAAATGTATTTTTTTCGGCGCCCAATTCAAGTCCAACTGTGGGAGCTCGTGACATCTCAAAATTCAATGACTGTAACTCGGAATCAGCTGCCGGGACGAAGTCGTACTTGAGGGACGTCACACCGATGCGTGGGGTCGCGTCGATTTGATTCAGAATACCCCAATTCACCGGCTTCAGAAATGAGTAGCCGATTTGGAATCTGGACCACTGAAAAGCGACCGTCCCATCTTGGTCGATATATTGATGCTGCGGTATGAGATCGTAATTGAGTTTGACACCAGAGGCGATGCCAGACCGGAGATCTGCGAACAGGCCGATCAATGCGGCAGACTTCATTACGCCCTGACCGCCGATGGGCGCTCCATAGCGCCCACCAATGTAGGCTGCTTTACCAATGCCAAAGATGGCATCGATGAGATTTCCCACCTCATCGGTTACCATCTGATTGCTACGCCTCAGCAGTTCTTCGCGCCCTTGGATCTGTTGTACGACATAGTATCCACCAGGGGGCGGTAATGGTCTTTGACCAGCGCCCTCGACCTTCCAGGTGACTTTGCCCCCGGATTCCCCCTGGAGTTTAGCCGTACCCACAGGTTTCGAGCGCCACACTCCGGCAACCCGCGAGGTCTCAAACACCGACAACTCCTCCGGGGGGGTCAAAAGTTTCAGTGGTCCCGATGGACCAGAGATTTTTGCTCCATCCGGTGATGCCCCTGTGACTGGGATGGCTGAACGAAAAGGCAGGCTCTGGGTTAAATGAAACGCCAGTAGTTGGTTCAGGTTTTTCTTGGCCATGAGCGCAATCGCTCCAGCGCTTCCCTCGACCCTGTGGGATGTGATTTTGGTTTCGGAACGGTCCGACTCACGAACGAATACGGAAAATATCTTGCTATCACCGCTTGCGCTGATCTCTAGTCGCCAATCGGCTTTGGCATTGTCTCGCTTCGCCCCGGATGTGGCATCGGCTGATGTGACGCATTTAAACGAGCGAAAGGGACCCGAGCCCCAGAGCCCTTGGTTTTTGATTAAAAACGCGCCGAAGACACCACAGACGCTTTCAAACTTCAAAGTTTTTTTGCCAACGGTCTCAACCGCAGGTTGATCCTTAAGTTCAATGATGAGGTCCAAATTTAAGCGCGGAGCGGATCGTTCCGCAGCATGCGCGGGTGTCGTTGCGAACAGACGGACAAGCACCAAGGCACTCATCAGTCTGCCGCTATGACGTGGCAGACTTGATAAGAAGATATTTGTGAGTCTGATACTTTCCATTAAGTAGAACTACCTTTTACAAAACAAGGATACAAGGAAACAGTAAAAGGTAGAACCCTTACAGAACCCGTCGTGCGGATTTCCCGCAACGGGCTCTTCAGCATTTGATTCAGATTAGCGCGAT
>JBILMN010000299.1:0-2744 GCA_044375465.1 Oligoflexales bacterium
CGATAAGGCAATTTATGAGCAGCTGAAGTTTGTGCAGTTTGCGGCAGGCGCGGTGCCGTCGCCGTTTGAAAGTTTCTTGTTTTTGCGCAGTATCAAAACCCTCGCTGTGCGCATGGAACAACATGCCAAAAACGCCATGGCGGTCGCGGCGTTCCTGGAGGGCCACAACAAAATCAAAAGAGTCTATTATCCCGGACTCAAATCCCACCCCCAACACGCTCTTGCGGTGGAACAGATGTCAGGCTTCTCAGGCATGGTGAGTTTTGATCTGAATGGAACCTATGATGACGTGTTGCGGTTTCTCAAAAAACTCAAAGTGTTCGCCCTGGCTGAAAGTCTTGGTGGCGTCGAGTCCCTGGTCAATCACCCCGAAAAAATGACGCACGCCAGCGTGCCCGAAGACCTTCGCCGCAAGCTGGGCATTGGTCCCACTCTGTTGCGCTTGTCGGTGGGGATTGAAGACAGCGCCGATCTGATCGCTGATCTGGCGCAAGCTCTCAACTAAAACACCTGATCGCAACGCCTCCAAAACCTGGACGAAGGAACTCAACCTATGGTTATGACCCGTGACGCAAAAAGCTGGCTTTACCCCGTGCCTGAAACCTTTGATTCCGGCATGCTTGATGTGGGTGATGGCCATAAGGTCTACTATGAGCAATCCGGTAATCCCGCCGGAAAACCAGTGATCTTCGTGCACGGTGGTCCCGGTGGCGGCACCAATCCCAATCATCGACGTTTCTTTAACCCCTCTGCCTACCGCATTATTTTGTTTGATCAGCGTGGCTGCGGCAAAAGCACGCCGCACGCATCGATCGATCACAACACCACGTGGCACCTGGTCTCTGACATGGAAAAAATCCGCGAAAAACTCGCCATCAAAAAATGGCAGGTATTTGGTGGCAGTTGGGGTAGTACTTTGGCCCTGACCTACGCCATCAAACATCCATCCGTTGTGACAGAGCTGATCCTCCGAGGGATTTTCCTGGTCCGGCAAAAAGAACTCCAATGGTTCTATCAAAGTGGCACCAGCGAGATGTTTCCGGATGCCTGGGAGGAGTACCTAAAACCCATCCCTACCGCCGAACGCGGCGACATGATCAAAGCCTACCATAAACGCCTCACATCCCCTGATCGTGACATTCGCCTTGCCGCCTGCCGTGCCTGGAGTATCTGGGAGGGTTTTACCAGCGGCATGTTCACCCGCATGGATGACGTCAAGGCCAGCTTTGGCGAAGAGACCTTTGCCGAAGCCTTCGCTCGCATCGAGTGTCACTACTTCGTCAACAAAGGTTTTTTTGACAGCGAATCCTGGCTACTCGATCACTGCGCGGCCATCAAACACATCCCCACCATCATCGTCCAAGGCCGCTACGATGTCATCTGCCCCATGGTCTCAGCCTGGGAGTTGCATAAAGCCCTTCCCAAAAGTGAATTGTTTGTCATCCCAGACGCCGGCCACTCAGCATTTGAGGATGGCAACGCCCGGGCGCTGACAGCGGCGACGGATCGGTTTATGTAGCTCATGATCGTTAACGGCAGGCACTAAAATATCTATGTCCCGTTGAAAGCTGGACCGTGACGATATATGACGCAGATGAGGGAGGACTGTTGTCCGTATAGGTCGTTGTCCCGTATGGGAGCTCTGTCAACTGTGTCCCGGGACCGGCGCAAGAAGCTTTTGAAAACCGGATGACTTTGTATGATGTTGCGCCACTTAAATCGTTCCAAGTCAAAGTTTTACTTGAGGATCCACTTAAAGTCACAGGATCCGGTTTGATTGGTTCATTCACGATCCATCGCCTATGGCAACTGGACCGGTCATCTTTATCTGTAATCTGGATGTAGGAAAAAAGATCGAGTGGTAAATTATTTGCCAATGACATTTGGTTTGGTGACAGATAATCACTCGGCGTGACTGTTTCTGGACAGGCTGAGTCTTGTCCTATTCTGACTACGTAAGGCGCATTGGGGGCAGCGCTGGAACCTACGAGTAAATTCGCGGCGCTGGCAAACGTCGCGGAGAGATTGCTTGCTTCGCCAGAAACACAGTTTGAAACAACGGCGCCATTTTTAATCCTGAAGCTGTAACCAGAGCTGTCGGGTGCGTGAGCGACTAGACCAATTCTGGTAAAATTTGTCGTACTCGGTGGAATATCGCCAACCAACGTTGGATTGGTGACGCAATTTGGCCCCTGGTACTGCCATAATTCCATGGAACCGCTCTGCGAAGGAAAGCTCAAGGTGATCGAACGGCTTGTCGTATCTGAGATGCTTAACTCTAATGATGTGAAAGATGTGGTAGTCAACTTGACGCAAGACGAAGGAGCGTTATTGGCATCCGTAATTTTGACGTATAAATCGGTCGGTGGGTTATTGAGTCCAGAGAAGAATATCTTGTTTGACGGATAAACCGTTGATGCCTTGACTGGTGTTGAACAAGCGCTGTGGGAGTGTAATTCCGCGGTGAATGGTGCTTCACCACCATCCCATGTGATATAGGCCCAGTCAGCTCCCCGAGCGGTATTAGGACTATTCGCAATAGTTGGAGTCCCGGTGCCTCCAGACGTACCCGTGTCCCAATCTTTTCTAGCGGACCAATTCAAAGCATCGTCCCTAGCGAAAAGAGTATAATAATAGGATTGACCGGGTTTGGCATCATTATCGGTACAGGTGTTTGAATTGGTAACACACACAATCTGGCCGACTCCCTCCACTGTACCAAGTTGGTAATCAACACCTGGCTT
>JBILMN010000115.1:0-9257 GCA_044375465.1 Oligoflexales bacterium
TGTCCGCGATTTTAGCGACTCATTTTGTGACCGCAGCCCCTGCAACGGCTGCCACCTTCACCCAAAACTTCAGAGACATGCCCGTTCGGCCGGGCGAGCTTTGTGATGATGTTGCTTTCGCCGAAGGGCTACGTCTCACGGCGCATGTGCAAACCCATTTAGGGCAGTCTATTCAGGTGATCAAAGCGTATTGCAAGCCGGATCGGGATAATAACACCCAGCCAATGTGGCAGATCGCCATCGATTACGAAGGCGACCAGAAACTTCCCGAAGTTTCCACGATTAACATCGGCCACTTTGATCATGCTGGTTATAAAACTTCAGAGGAATGTCAGGCCAATCTGGAATTCGAAAAAACAGCCTATAGCAAAAACACCGGCCTCGTCCCCTTCTTGAGTTATTGCCGGGTACCGATGTTCCGCGACATGAGTTGGGAGTTGGATATTATTGGCTTTGGCACCCCCGCCAAATCTCCATTTGACGTTGCCATCGAACTATTCAATACGGTTCGGGGACACACCAGAGATTCCTTTGTGGCCATGGTCAGCGATGCTTTTAGGGCACATGGCCTTGACGTCGTCCACGTTTCCCTGACCAATCACTTCCCCTACACAGTCATGTCTGCCCGTTACTATGGGCTTACCAGGATCAATCCTCAGGAGACTCAGCTCGTTAATCTCCCTGACGAGAAGTCCTGTCCGGCGATGGTCAATGAAATCACCAGCACGCTTGGCAGGTCTGATGTCACGAATTACGGAGTCTATTGCGTCCAAGACACGCTCACGAGGGCAAACTTTGGAGTGGCTGCCCTGCTTCCTGCGGACACAAACCTCAAGCTTACCCTACCAGAGACGACATATGAGGATAGCCCAGCGTGCGAGGCGAGCCGCCTGTCGGTCATTGATCACTATCGTAATGACCTGAGACGTCAAGTGATCGGAGGCTACTGTACGGTTGACCTCCACAGCAAAAAATTCGCCGTCGTTCTGCTGGAGATTTGATGCGATCGTCTCGTTGACCGGCAGCAGACCTTGGCATAAGGAGCTTTTGTACGCTCTAACCATCGGTAACGATTCAAGTAAAACACCCCCAAAGGCAGCCTTTAGCAGAGGCATTTTTGGGGGTTTCTTTATTTCCTATGAATATCAGACGGTTAAGGCAAAGGCCCACGAATCATCCAACACCCCTTGACAACTGACGTAAAAGACTCAACTTTTGTTTGCTATAGAAGGATCATTTGCGGAGTTCCGACTATACTAATAACAGGTGTAAGGACGTAATGAAGGACATTGATCGCATGGCAAATGATTTCAAATTGGGACCATCTGATGACACTGGACAAGTTCCTGGTGCCGGTGGTGCTGTTGTCACCGAGCGTAAAGTTGCTGTGCGCCCACCATCGCTCTACAAAGTGCTTTTACATAACGATGATTTCACGCCTATGGATTTTGTTGTGATGATTCTGGAAAATTATTTTAGCAAGGACCGGGCAGCCGCGACTGAAGTGATGCTTGCAGTGCATCACAAAGGTGTGGGTGTTTGCGGGGTTTATCCCTTTGAGATCGCTGAGACAAAGGTTTCAATGGTGATGGAATGTGCGAGAGAAAACGAACACCCTCTCCAGTGCACGATGGAGAAGGCGTAAGAGCCAGGGAATGACACAAAGGAGGCCTTATGATCAGTCAAGATCTTGAAATCAGCCTAAACCTGGCTGTCAGTGAGGCCGCCCGACGGGGGCACGAGTATGTGACCATCGAACACATTCTCTTCGCGCTACTGCAAAATGAATCTGCGATTAAAGCTATTCGCGCTTGCGGCGGTTCGGTCGAGGTCTCGCGCGGTAAACTTGAGGATTTTTTCTCAGAGCATATCCCAACAGGAATGCTTCGTGCGGGACAGATGCCCCAGCCGACCGTTGGATTTCAGCGCGTGATTCAGCGCGCGGCGCAGCACGTTCGAGCATCTGGCAAAGAACGCATTCGTGGCGAAAATATTCTGATCAGCATGTTCAGTGAGCGCGACTCGTTTGCTGTTTATATCTTGCAGCAACAGAACATCACGCGCTTTGATATCATAAATTACGTCTCCCACGGTCTCGCAAAACTGCCGGAGGAGTCTGGCATGGAAGATGACAAGCTCATGCAGACAGGACAGCGCTCGGATTCCGACGATGAGACGTCGCAGGGGGAGACGCAAGAAGACGATAGCCAATCACAGAAACCAACCAAAGATCCGTTGTCTCAGTATGCCGTAAATCTCAATGAGCGGGCCCTTGCTGGGAAGATTGATCCCCTGGTCGGGCGAGACGCAGAGATTGATCGTTGCGTTCAGATTTTATGTCGCCGCCGTAAAAATAATCCTCTCTTGGTTGGAGATCCAGGAGTCGGGAAAACCGCTATCGCCGAGGGTATTGCCTGGAAAATCACGCAAGGCGATATTCCCGACCCGATGAAAAACGCGGTGATCTATTCACTCGACATGGGATCTCTGCTTGCCGGCACCAAATTCCGCGGTGATTTTGAGCAACGACTCAAAGGCGTTGTTAACGCCATCAAAAAGAAACCAAATGCGATTTTGTTTATCGACGAGATCCACACGGTTGTGGGAGCCGGCCAGGTCAGCGGCGGCACCATGGATGCGAGCAATTTGCTGAAGCCAGCGCTCAGCAACGGCGAAGTTCGCTGCATTGGCAGTACCACGTTTAAGGAATTTCGACAGCATTTTGAAACGGATGCCGCTCTTAGCCGTCGTTTCCAAAAAATCGACGTCGAAGAGCCCACCATTGAAGATACAGTCAGCATTCTCAAGGGCCTCAGAGCTCGCTATGAAGAGCATCACCACGTCAAATTCACGGATGAAACCCTCCGCACAGCCGTCGATCTTTCGGTGAAGTATCTTCGCGACAAAAAACTCCCCGACAAGGCCATCGACGTGATGGATGAGGTCGGTGCAAGCTTTGCTTTGAAAGGCCACGGTAAATCTGCTCCCAAGCCCAAAAGAGCCACCGTCGAAGACGTGCAAAAAGTCGTAGCCCGCATGGCTCGGGTACCAGCCGAAAAAATCACGACTGCAGCAAGACAGGAGCTAAAAGACCTCGGCAAAAAACTGAAATCAGTCGTCTTTGGGCAAGACCTTGCCGTAGACGCGATCACCGATATGATCAAAATGTCCCGTTCTGGACTTGGTCATAGCGACAAACCCATTGCCAGTTTCATGTTTGCCGGACCAACGGGAGTGGGAAAAACCGAAGTCGCCAAACAGCTCGCCAACGTGTTGGGCATTGAATTTATTCGCTTTGATATGTCTGAGTACATGGAGCGCCATGCGGTCAGTCGTCTGATTGGAGCCCCTCCTGGATATGTTGGCTATGAGCAGGGAGGACTTTTGACGGAGGCCGTCAACAAATCGCCGCATGCAGTGTTGTTGCTTGACGAGATTGAAAAGGCTCATCCCGACATGCAGAACATTTTGCTGCAAGTTTTTGACCATGGCACTCTCACCGATAACAACGGAAGAAAAACTGATTTTCGCAACACGATCATCATTATGACGACGAACGCGGGGGCCCGGGAACTACTCCAGGGAAATATCGGATTTGGTCGCCCCGCTCTCGCCTCAGAGGAAGGCGAACTAAAAGCGGTGAAAGACATGTTCTCGCCGGAGTTTAGAAATCGACTTGATGGCGTCATCACCTTTAAGCCACTTCCCAAAGACATCGTCTTGATGGTTGTCGATAAATTTTTGGCAGAGCTCACAGCGAAACTCCGAGCTCGGAAAATCGAATTCAAAGTCTCAACCAAACTTCGTGAGTGGCTGGCTGATAAGGGCTATGATGTAGCCTTTGGAGCAAGGCCTTTGGCGCGCGTCATTCAAGATCAAATCAAAAAACCGCTATCCGATGAGCTATTGTTTGGGAAATTAGCCAAATCGGGAGGGCAAATCACGGCTGATCTTGGCGCGAATCAAAAACCGATTTTCCATATTAAAGAGTCTTAGGACCCTGAAAGCTCAACCCTAACCGGTTTGTTTTTCTAATGTTCCAAAAAATTATTTTTTGTTGTTCGTGAAAAAAACCTCATCTCTTTGGATGACATTCCGATAGACACCCCAATGCGGAATGCGTTCCAGCGAACGGAGGTCACATGAAACCATACTTTGGTATCTTTAAAATCTTGCCCCTTATGGCTGCCATGGTCTTTATGACCCGCTGCGCAAGCAGCCAACAAGGCGGCAGTCAACTATCAGATCAACTTGATAATGGCTCTGGCAACACAGGAGGAGTCAACGCCTCGCTCAATGGCGGCAATGGTAACGTGAAATCAAACAGTGCGGCATCAGGTGAACAAATTAACAATGCCGTCGAAGGCGGGTCTAAAAATAATTTTGCTGGAACAAACGGCGGAAATATCGGCAATTCCGGAAATACCGGCAGCAATCTGACCAGCAATCTGGGTAACGGAAGCAATCCAATGCTGGGCGAGACCATCAATAACGTTGTCTCCGAGAATCCATCCACGCCTCCTGTAAATATTCCCACCACCAATATTCCTGCCACGAATCCTGCGGTTCCGCTGAACCCGGCCGCGACAAACCTCACTGAAAGTGGGCTTGACCCGGTGCCCAGCAATCCTGCGAGTCCGACAACTCCTTCAAATATCGCGACGCCAGCAGCCGAGGGCGCAGCGGCGACACAAGCGGCCAGCACAGGGGCGCAGGACCCAGCAGCCCGTGCTGCTGCCAGTCCATTTAAGAACCCCCACATGAACTGGCCCGGCAAGGGTAAAGTCAAATATGTGAACCGCCAGATCACCAGACACTCCTCACCAAACGGCCCTGTCGTGGGTGAATTTGAGCAGGGTGAGCATCCACTTGTCTATCAAAACGGCAATTGGGTTGAGTTGAACGATGGTTCTTTTGTGAAAGGTAACGGCCTTAGTGACAAAGGCGTGGGCTACAGCAAACGCCGACCGTCTTGGCGCTAAGAACGCCGCCTAATGACTTAATCTGAGAATCACTTTAACGTCACAAACTGATCGTTGAATTCAATCATTTCCAGCGCAGTGATGAGGGCTTCATTGACAGGCGCTTCCATCGCCAGCTTCGGATCAGGGGATATGGAGCGAATCTTAGCCGTTAAAGCACGCGAGTCGTAGGCTTCACCTGACGATCCTGACTCTACCGCATGGATCTCCTGGGCAAAATGTCTGTGCTGCCAGTTGCACCCCATAAACTCATGCCCGGTCATTTTTTTTGGACGCATCCCGGAACCAAATAGAATACAGACCGTGGGACGAAATTTATAGCGTCCACATCGTCCTTGCTGCCCGGATGGATCTGTTGCCTCGTAAACAAGACACACATCCTTCGCTTTGCTGTCAGCCAATAGTCTTAAGGACTCTGATGTTTGTCCTTCTTCAAATAGCTGCCATGCCATCGGCAGCATTTCAGCGGGCGTCGCCCAAACCCCCAACGGCTTGGCACAGCATGCGCCGCAACCAGGTTTGCACATGATCCCCGAGCGAGTGGAAAACCCCGATGACAGTTGCCCCAAATGAGTTAGTTCCTCGAGAATATATTGGGCGGTTTGTTTGAGTTCAAAAAACATTTGAGACACGATTCCACCTCTGGTCTTTCTTGACATCATTTCAGCGGTTGACTATCGAGATACATGAGCCGCTGTCGCTCGATCACGACACCAGAGTCAGAGTCAATCCCCATAACGGCGATCATGATCGGCCCCTCGATCTGACCATCGGGGGTGACTCGGGGAAAGGCATTCAAATCCGCCATGGTTAGTCCCGTGAGCGGCGTGATCCACCACTGGCGCGGCAGAGCCAAAATTATCAAATTCCTTGCATTGTGACCCTTGAATTCATCTTGAGACACCCATAAACCTGGGTTAAGCCGCCGATTGATGGGAGCAGGGAATTCATAAGCACTCACCTGAGCTGCCGTCAACGGCAGCAAGATACGACCACTCATCCACAACACCCTGATCAACCGGTCGCGATCTTCAACCGAGGGAATCTGCCGGCGGAGTTGCACATGACGCATCTTCTCAAATTTAAGATCGAGTCGATCACGCCCCCCTGGCCCCACGAACGATTCAAGACCTGGGCCGTTTTCTTTCAACCGCATGAAAAATTTCACCGCGCATTCAATGTGGTAGATGCTGTGGCCATCGCGGACTATAAAATCAAGCTCCCCCCCTTGACCGTCCGGAACACTATGACGGATCTCGGCAAAAGGAAAAGCCATGCGAAGCGCAAGTAAAAATACCCTTTCAAACCATTTGCCTAATGGAAGTCGCGCATCGGGACGCTCAATCATCTGCAGGATCCGCCAAGGATGCAGGGTCAAAAATCGCAAAACAGCCTCACGCAAGCGATCTTGCAGCATGGATGATTCCCCAAGATCAAGGAGCAGTGGTTCACAGACAATGAACTTGAGATCTCTTGTGATTTTTTCAAGCCAGAGGTCATCACTCATGGCAATCTCAAACTTCAATGACGCTCCCGTTATAAATAAGCAGACAAGCTTGCCGTCCAAGAACGCCCGGTCATCGGCTCTCCCGTAAAACCAGAATACGCTATTTTCCCATCGTTTTGTCCCGTCGACACGTCGCGCAGGGGAACAGCGACAACATCGGTTACATTTCGCATCATCAGCCCCACCCGCCAAGACTTGTCGGCGGGTAACCAGTCCACTGACAAATCATGAGTCAAAGTCCAACCAATTTCACGGGTGTTTCCCGAATCATCGTACATTCGTCCGATAAAATGACTTAAGGCACGAACCGTCACATCATCGGTCATGCCCCACCTTGGACCGATAACAGCCTGCCACATGGGCACCCGTGGTACCAAACGCCCAGAGTCAACCTGCCTCGCCCTCAGGTAGCTCACCGCACTCTCCAAACCATTTCGTTCTGATCCCAGCTCAAAGCGCCCTTCGAAACCACGATACGATTGACGTCCGACATTATGAGCACGCCAGCGTGTGGCGCTGACCCTATCAATACGAATCACCTGATCGTTATCTCGCCCCCAAAACGTACCACCTCCAGAAAGCAAAAGGCCGGGAGCTAGCGCTATTTGGTAGCGAGCACCGACCTCTCCCGCCTTCGCAACTTCCGGATTTAAAGCGAAAGCCCCCTCAATTTCTGCCCCATTACCAACGCGCTCCATCAAACTGGGACTTCGTCCATACTGACCGAGTTGACCATAAATCCATAGTTGACGATCAACGTGACTCCAGCCTACGGACCCGCTGCTAGCAGGTTTTTCCGTAAAATTTTGTCTCTTGGAACCCTCCACATTTTGCGCCCTAACCTTCGATGTATCAAGATCCCCTTTCAATTCAATGGTATCCTGAGACGTTATTTTGAATTGATTGCCGAGGAATATTTTATTTTGCTTTGCGTGCGGCGCGTAGGCATCCTGCCCATAAGCTGATGTCATATGCGAACTGGCTTCAGCCGAATCCAACGTCAACAACCAGCGCCACCGATCATCAATGCCTTCGGCACTGAGCCGCAGATTTGTAGATAACGAACGCAGGCGTCGCGACGACGCAAATCCCACGTCATTAGAAGGGTCTTTAAAACGCCTCTCGGCGTTAAAGTGCCCGGCTTGAACGCCAAGCGCCACACGCTCTGAAACCGCAAATCTGCCGCTCGACGTCATCACCGCGGTCTGTGATCGTATGCGCGCATGTCCATCCGCACCCGCTCGTCCCGCGGCGATTCCCGCCTCACTCTGCTGGCCCCAAATCAATCCTTTGACGCCCCATCGATCACCCTTCCAACGCATCTGACCGAGCGCCTGATGGCTTTGACGGTCATTGTTATCACGTCGTGATATGGTGTCGTCCGAGGGATTTAAAACCGTACCATGATCATCATAAAAACGATCATGGCCACGTGCCGCAGATCGCCGCAAGTACAGACGACCATCAAGTCCCGCTGAAGGATCACCTGATTGCGCCCATTGCCCCCAACCTGATGTTCCCGATACGTCGCCATAGCTTGCACCGCCCTCAAGTCTATTGACTGAACGCGTTGTAAATTGAATGACGCCCCCCGGATCCATGACAGGAACATTCCATGGAGCAAAACCTTTATGCACCGTCATGCGCCCAAACGCCCGAAGATCAATCTCATCAATCATCGGCAAACCGGAAAATGGATCAAGGAGCGCGACATCATCCACATAAACATGAGTTGACCGGGCATCTTGACCGCGAAATAGCGGCAAGGAAAACATGGCTCCACTCTGATCGCCACTCATGGTCACGGACGGATCCATCTGCAGTTGGGTCTTCGCGTCAAAACGGGTTTCTGCTTCTGGAGTCACGATGATCGTTTGTCCTGCGCGATTTTGCTCCCGTCGTTCACGCAGCACACCCTCGATAAAAATCTCATAGGATTCCTCGCTTGCACTGGCTGACAACTCAAGCACAAAATCGCAGTCCATCAGAGACAATCCACAGGCGACTACGACCCAGAGTCGGTGCATCCGGGTCCATGTAGACGGCAGGCTACTCATTCACCGCCTCCAAGGACATCACATCAAAGCCGAGGCGCGTGCGATTTTTTTCTTCCAAAGAGGCCTGCAATTCAACCAAATAGGACACCCCTGCAATCTTTTGCACCGTAAAAATTCTCTTTCCGGATTGATCGACAATAAATGGACCACACCATGGTGCGCCCGTCGTCCAATGCGCGATCAAAGACCCGGTCAACGTATCAAACAAAGCCAATTTTGCCTCACTATCACCGGAAAACCTCAGGCAGGCTACGACCTGTTGCGATGAAAATCCGACGGCCACCTGTCCGGCAGCATACGATCCACTGGGCCAATTCATTTGACTCGTCACCGATCGCTGATCCCAATCAATCAGATCAATACCACCCACACATGACTCGCCCATCGATTCAAAGCAGCTACCAGCAACCAGACATTGCCGATCATCGCGACGACAGTTTAATGTTTGAACGGGGTTGGAGATATTGAGCCGAAGGCCCTGGATACCGGGGGCCACAACATTCTGATCTGCCCAGGAAAATCGGTCGGCGTCATCTTGGCGCGCCAGGAAAACAAAACCTCCCCCCACCGCCTTCCAGTCCGTATTGAGCGACTGATGAAACACAGCAATGTCATCACCACCAAATCCCAAAACACCCGGGCGAAATGGCACGGTGGCATCTTGGGTGTCAATAGGGTCGAGGTTCGAGACCGGAGCATCAGCGGATACTG
>JBILMN010000298.1:0-2744 GCA_044375465.1 Oligoflexales bacterium
AACGAGCAGTTATTGCCCATCTTCTGGATGATTGTGGTTCGCGATATTGCGTTTTAGGGTGAAAATCCTGGATAATATATAAGGTCCGGACACTTAGGGGAGTTTTTGGATGGCCAAAAAAGTTTCTGAAATCATGAGTCGAAGGCTTGAAACATTGGGTGTAGACGCCACTCTGCACGATGCCCATAAGACAATGCGTGAAAAATCCATCAGGCATTTGCCTGTCGTCGAGCCAGGAACCGGAAAGCTGATCGGACTGATTTCAGACCGAGATGTTAAAAAATTCATGAGTCCATTTATCGGTAGTCAGCGCGAAACAGCTCAAGACAAAGCGACTCTTGATATACAGATCGGAAAAGTTATGGTCAAAAATCTCATCACGGTGAAACCTGATGAGGATATTAAATCGGCCATTGAAAAAATGCTGCCCAAAAAACTTGGCTGTCTTCCCGTAGTCGAGGACGATGGTCGTTTGGTTGGGATCATCACCACCATTGACCTGATCAAGCTTTTGCTCTCCATGGTGTGATTCTGATTCATAACGTTCATCTACGGAGGATTTGTGAGTGGCCTAAGTCACATGCGCTCAGTGGCATTGTGGAATTTTGGAGCCATTGGCGCTGGGATGTTACTTGGACTTTGCGCCGGTAAAATGCCAGTGCAGCTGGCAATGCTAGCCTGGATTCCCGTGACACTGATCAAGGCGATGGCCACGCCATTACTATTTCTAGCCATCATTCATGGGCTTATGAGTGATCAAATTAACGGGGCTGGGGTGCGGCGTCTGTTGATGATTTGTGCCTTGAATGGCATTGCGGCAATTGTGATTGCCCTCACGCTCGTCGGTTTGTTTGTCCCGGGTGAGAGTTTAAAGCCCCTCGTCGCAACCGTCACCACGCAGTCGGCCCAGTCCGTTGCTGAAATCGCAAAGCCTCTAAGCTGGATGGATGCGGTCAAAAGTCTCGTTCCCGAATCTATTTTCGGACCATTTGTGCAAAATAATATTCCTGCAGTCCTCATTCTCGCCCTCTTAACCGGTATGGCGATTCGCTGCATCGGTGTTTCAACGAACGGGCAAGAGCCTTGGATGAGGCAATTGAAGGCGGTGACTGAACGTGCACTCGATGTCATCACTGGGGGCATGTCATTGGTGTTGCGGTTGATGCCCCTGGCGATTTTTGCATCTGTTGCGAAAGCTGTTGGCGAGCACGGTGTAGGGGTCTTTTCGGGTCTTCTGTCTTACGTTGCGATCTGTGTCGGAGGAATGCTGATACAAATCCTTTTCGTTTATCAAAGTTGGATTTTGCTCGCAGGTCGGGTGACGATTCAGGCGTTTTGGGCGCTGGCGAAGGTGCCAGTAATCCATGCTTTCGGTGTCAACAGCAGTTTGGCAGCATTGCCATCCACGCTCAATGCTCTTGATAAGCTTGGCTGTCCTCCAGGCGCGTCAAGGCTGGGAGCTTGCGTTGGAACCAATCTCAATAACGATGGCATTTTGCTCTATGAGGTGGCTGCGCTTTTTATGCTCGGTCAGGCATCAGGCTTAGAGTGGGGATTTGCCCAGCAACTGTGGTTGGCCGGCGTCTGTGTAATGGCGACGCTCGGGGTTTCGGGATATCCTGAAGCCGGTGTGATCGCGCTATCGCTCGTCTTAAGCAGTGCCGGTCTGCCGACGGAGTTGTTGCCACTTCTGCTACCAGTGGATTGGCTTGTCGCGCGCATGCGCAGCGCAACCAATGTGGTTAGTGACATGACGGTATCCCTTGCTCTCGAGTCGTCGGTTTAAGTGGGGTTAAATGGTTAAATGGGGACACCCGACTGTCCCCATTTAACTACGTTTTAAATGGGGACAGTCGGGTGTCCCCATTTAACCCGGGTGTCCCCATTTAAAACATTTCAAAGCTGTTTTGCCTGTCTTTGGATGAGCTCCCAGTCATTGGATGATGACCATGTTTGCCGTTGCACGTTATAGCGATGCACTGCAAGTTCTCTATCGATGTTACGGATACGGTAGCACCAACTATGATGTAGATCCCTATAATCGCCGAGAGGTATGAAAACGTCTCGGCCTTGGTCGTCGCGCCAGGCGCTGGCTCTCAATTTCAAACATTCATCCATTCCGAGAGCTGGAGACTCTGGTGCAGCCGTTTTTGAGTGCATTTCTTGAGATAATGAAAACCACGCGTCAACGGCCGAGCTTGGTTGGATTCCTGCGGCAGAGAGCAGTTCCAGGGCGAGCTCATCGGCCTCTTGTTCGATAGTATATACTCCGAGACGACGTTTGGTCGCTTCTTCCACCGAAAAGTTGATACGTGGGCGAAGTCGCGAACAGAGATCATCCAGCTGCGGATCAGGCTTTGGACGGTGCCCGTGGCTTTCATCTGAAACCTTGTAACAATAATTATAAGGCCGCACGTCTGCGGTGTGAGCGCGATAAAAATGCGCAAGTTCGTGCGCCAATACTGCGGCAAATTCATCTTCGGACTTTAAAGCGCGAAATAAGCCACTGAAGACCAAAATACGATTTGGTGCGGCTTTAGTTACGATGCCGCCCGTGGAGGATTTTTTAGGAAAGAAGTCTTGCTCCCGGCAGGGACCTGTCATAACGAGTCTCTGGGGGGCTTGATCCGGGGTTTTTTGCTTTAAGACCATGCCGCACGGTGCAAACCGACGACTGTACCATGCCGCAAATTCGGCCCAACGATTCTGAGGAACTGGGAACGACTTGCAGACAAATCTTTGGC
>JBILMN010000300.1:0-2737 GCA_044375465.1 Oligoflexales bacterium
AGGTGGAGATTATTTTCAATGAGAGGGCCCCATCATGGTGACAACGATTTCCAAAAACTGGTTATTTGCCCTGGCTTTTGGTGCACACCTGACGTCGTGCAAATTGGGGCAAGACGATGCAAGACCAAAAGACGTGATCATCTCAGAAAAATACCAAGTTCAGTGCAGCGGGGATTGGATTTGTGAAGACTCAGACGCCGTGAGAGGCTCGGTGAAGGCGACTGTAGACTACGGACCGAATGCATTCATAGAGTGCAGCAACGATCTTAAATCTCAGGTGGCTAAAATCTCGGTATGTAAATCACCGAGTCTTGTTGATACGTCAGTGAAACATGAAGAGCTGACAAGACAGTCTAATTGGGTGACCTGCACGTCAGATCTGGGGAAAAAATTTTGCGCCTACATGGATGATGCGGTAGCGGCGCTCAAACCGTGCGCTCATTCACAAGATTGCGCCTTTCGATGGAATACCCAGTTGGAGCAGATGCGACTTTTTCGCTCGCGCTGGGAGCGAATAAATGTGGAGCGTCCTATAACAGCAGATGCTGATGTTGCTGAAAAATCGAGACAATTAGCGAATACGATGTGTTCAAAGCAAGTTTCGACTTTTGATCCCAGAGAATTTAAAGAAATGATCACAACTATGAATGCAGTCTTAAAGATTCTTGAGAGGGTTCAGATCTCTGCCAAAATTGCGCGTCCAGTGTTTTGCGAATACAAGATCTGAACGACACCCCTCGGCACTCAAATTTGATCGCTTGAATATAGTCCGTTACGCTATGAATACGGATGATCTTGGTTCAAGCTCTCTAGTGGCCCAACTCCCGAACCAGCCCCTCCAATGCCGATGTGAGATCTGGGAAAACTGAATAGTCAGCCGCTGGATACATAATGCTATTTTGATCCTCACTATGTCCTAGACCAAAAATACAATGACCAATCTCGTGGACAAGCGTCACGTTCATTCCGTCCAGGGAATTTGTTTCGAGAATCTCGATCTTTCCGCGTTTCTCACCGGTCTTTATATTTGTGTAGCGAATACGCTGTACCTGGGGCGCGTAACAAATCCCGACAATATTTTCGTACGTCCAGTCAGGGGCTCCAACCACCTCGACATCACTCACCTTCTTGCGATCGTAGCCGATGCCATATTGGTCCATCGTGGCGCGAAATTGCTCAAATGCCGGCACCAGAACCGGCGCAACATCGGGCTCAGATTTATCTGGCTGCCCACAGCCCACCAATCCCAAAAACATCAATAAAAAGATGACCTGCCTCATAAGACGATTCGTCGGCAAATTCATCCATGACTTTAGACCATGGATCGCCCCCAAAAACTCGCCCCATAAAAACCATCTAAGTGCCCGTAAATACTGTGTTTTAAAATTTTCATCAACTTCACGGTAAGACGCGCTGGAGTCGTTTCAGCGTCACCCTCCTATGTCCCAAGGGCATGGGAGGCCCTGCACTCCACTCAGGGTAACGGCACTGCGGTACCATGGGGGCGTGGATTGCTGAAGCTTGTCACGAACTTCTAGTCGATGATAAACTTGCGCCTTTTGCTGGTTAGACGCACGGAGCACTGGAAATGATCGATCGACTGAGTGATTGGGCCTCATTATTGCGGGAAGGACCATTGGCGCGGGCCCTCATCGTCCTCGTATCGCTCATGATTGGCTATGTTGTGGGAAAAATGGCAGGTCGCGCTGTCGGTCGGGCTCTTGCCAAGAAGCTGGCGCCGCACCAGGCCATGATCGCACGGCGGCTGACGTTCTACCTGTTGATGTCTCTTTGTGTGCTCACGGGTTTTAACGAGGCCGGCATCAACCTGAGTGTTCTCGTTGGCGCTGCCGGGGTCTTGTCGGTGGCTGTGGGATTTGCCAGCCAGACAACCATGTCCAACCTGATTAGCGGCGTATTCATGCTGCTTGAACGCCCCTTTATGATTGGCGATGTCATCAAAATTGGCGGCACCACGGGCGAAGTCACCATGGTGGGACTGTTGTCCACCACACTAAAAACCCCTGATAATCAGATGGTCAGAATACCCAATGAGTCTCTGATGAAATCGGAGATCACCAATACCACGCGATTTCAAGTACGCCGCGTCGATATCGCCGTCGGCATCGCCTACAAATCAGACCTCGCCTCGGCAAGAGATATCATCAGCGCTGCGATCCGCAAAGTCCCCGGCGTGCGAGCAACACCGGAACCTCAAGTTCTATTCAAGTCCTTTGGCGATAGCTCCGTGAATCTTTCCGCTGATTTTTGGACAGACAAAGACGACATGGGTCGCATGACCCTATTGGTTGCCGGTGCCATTAAAGATGCCCTGACAGAGAATCGCATTGAGATGCCGTTTCCACATCGCACGCTGACGTTGCCAGCGGGTGATTTGCTTCGCATGGAATCTGGTAACAACTCCTAAAGAGATCCTAAAGAGATCCCAAAAAAATCCTAAAGAGACGCGCTTAATGGCCCTTAAATTCCATGAGCCAGCGCAAATCATAACGCCCCAGCCGCTGAGAACCACCAAGTTCAGGAAGATTGATCACGAAATGGCACCCTACTACGTGCCCTCCCATTTTTTCAACCAAAGCAGCAGCGGCAGCTGCGGTCCCACCTGTGGCAAGAAGATCGTCCACCACCAAACAGCGCTCCCCCGGCAAAATCGCCTCTTGGTGTATTTGAATACAATCTGTTCCGTACTCAAGCTGATATTCCATCTCAACCGTAG
>JBILMN010000116.1:0-9210 GCA_044375465.1 Oligoflexales bacterium
AATCAGTGTCAAAGGCCCCTTGACCAGAGGCAGGCGAAAACGTCCCTGTGCTTCGGTAATCGGAGCATACGACCAAGAGAAATGATCGGCAAAGACCTCAAAGAACTCCTGACCTCCGGCCAAAAGTTCAGCCTCGCCTGTACAATTCTGCTCACCCACGACGATCTCTTTCATGACACAGGTCTTTTGACCACGGTTCGAACAATTTGACTGCCATGATTGCAGAGCGCGCCGCGCATCAACACAGGCCGGGTTACCGTCACAGGACTCCTGGTGCACCAGAACCGCTCTTAGACCGTTGGCAAGCGGCGGTAGCAACGCGCCAAGGCTTGTTTGATTGCGTCCAGCACAGGATGTCACATTAAGATCATTCAGACGATCTGGGCGTTCTTTGGCCAGCAGAGATCGGTCACCATTAGACCCCGGCGGCGGAGGATCCACTGGTGGCGGTGGCTGCAATGTGCCATCAGCACCAAGCGTTGCGGCGATCTTCTCAACGATTTGTGCGGCCGACAAATGATCCCAACTACCAACGCGCCAGACAATGCCTCTCGTTGACAGCATGACGGTGAGAGGAACCCCGGGTCCGTGTCCAGCCGGCTGAAAATACCGCATCATGATGTTTCCGCCTGGTGCTGCAGGATCAGACCACTCAAAATGGGTCAGTTTTTTAGCTTCAACCAGATTGGCATAAACAGATTCCCGTCGCGATGCCGGATCAGTGGTCACGCCAATCAGTGCAATGCTGTCCTTGGCTGATGCTCCAAGTAACTGGTACTGGTTATCGACCAGATTTTTCTGTAAGTAGTCGGCCTTATCCATGCAGATATTACAGCCTTCACTGCCGAACGTTAAAACGAGCCACTGCAGTTTGGAGTCACGCATAAACTGGCCGAGATTAACGGGTGAACCGTCTTGCAGACGCGTCAGATTGATCTCATCGAGATTCACTACCTGCTCAAGGGCCACGGGTGTGTGACGGGTTACAGCTGTTGGTAGCTTCGCACCGCAGGACTGGAGGCCAAGTTGAAAGAGGAGCAAACTTGCCATGATTCTAGTGGTCAATAATCTTGATGCGGTCCTGTCTGACGACAAAATATCATTCCGCTCCATGGTTACTTACCTCCACAGGTGGGGCATGCATAGGAACTGCCGCCTCCTGCGGCGACAGCCAATCTCTCATTGGGACGAAGACTCTTACCGTAAGGGGCGGAAAGACGGTCGACACGAGCGTCATCCATTGTCGGATGCAGCAGATATTCCTTCTCGTAGGGCTTAATGGTCCGGCAACTGACTGCAAAAATTTGCGTCATAAGCACGAGCACTGCAGCGGTGAGCACACCGCGGGAAGTTCTAAAAGCCATAAAATGATCTCCTATGGCGCTTAGTATAAATCCATCAGCATGAAAAAACCATGAGATAGTGATTAAAATTTAATCGATGCTCCAGCCTCCAGGGCCGAGGCCGTTCCATAACGGTTGCGAATATAACGGGTTGCGCCAAAATCGATGAGAGTGGTCCGACCATCACCCTGAAATTCTTGAGAGATTCCAAGCGCATATTGATCAGAACCGAACACCAGATGATCTCCGTAAGCGCGGGTAAACTCGTCTTCGCGCGCATAGCGATACGCCAATCTGGCGTGCCCCCCTCTCCATAAGGTCGGCAAGAATGCGGCACCCCACTGGCTACCTGTGAGCTCGCCGTCTGACATGTTCGTATTGAGGGCGCCAATATTGATCACGCGTCCCCCCTCCAGATGAACCGCACAATCGCAGACTGGTTCATACTTGCGAACCGACAGGTTCCATGCGTGCAGCACGGGGCGATCAGAACTCTGCACATGAGTGTAATCACCGGTTACAATGGTGGTTGGATTCAAAATCCCTTTCACATTCAGCCCCGAAGCGCGCGACGTCACCTGGGGACGAATGTTGATTCCCGTATAATCCGTGTCTAAAATCCTCGCCTGGGGTCGACGCGTTCCGGTGGCAGCATACGACAAACCAAGGCGTAATTGGTCCCCCATAAACCATTGCCCCGCCGCAGCGCGCATCGTCTTTGAGGTAGTGACCGTGTCCGTGGCAACACTATAACCGATGGTGACATCCGTTCGCTTGGACATGACCCATCCATGATCAACTCCAACACTGCGATCAATTCTTTCACGTCCCGAAAAATTAGATCTCATGTATTCGTTTTCTTCGAAAGCTTCGCCATCCACGTGGACACGCTCACCAGCCGCGTTTAAGGATAAATATGCAGTAACATCTCCTGCCACGAATGCGGGAAAATCAGCCCGCCCCGTGGCGCGCAGCATCCTCCGTGACTCCCCCTCTTGCGCTTGATAGGCACCGAGCCGGGCCCCCAATTCATGAGCCCTAGATAGATCTGGTAGGGTCAAACCGCACAACAAAAAAAGGCACCGTAAACGCCATTGGAACATCATTGATAAACCGCCTTCACTCACCTGACGCCTCAGACTCTGGTCGAAAGTCGCGCCCTGCCCCGTCGATTTTGGAAAACTTAGTGACCTCAGCAAGAAACAGTTTAAGTTAGAATCCACAACAAAATCCAAGACAAAGTGTCTCCTGATGTTGGGATGATCATTGTAAGACGTGTATCAGGACGATGTCTCGACGATGTCAGAACCATATCAGAACCATGTCAGAACCATGTCATCGCCCGCAGAAGAGCGGCATAAACACCTGTAATTATGGATTTATTGTATCAGTGACGGTTCCCAAGACGTTTGCTATGGTAGCGGGTTCCAAGTGACCAAAGGAATTGAGAAACTGACTATGTCGACTCCAGAAAATCGCGGCAGCGTTCTGCCATCTCCCGAAGCCAAAGATTTACAAAATTATCAGCCAAAAAACAAAATTCGTTTTGTGACGGCCACTGCCTTGTTTGATGGGCACGATGCATCCATCAATATCATGCGCCGACTCCTGCAAGCGCGCGGCGCAGAGGTGATTCATCTCGGTCATAATCGCTCCGCTCAGGAGATCGTTGACGCCGCACTGCAGGAGGACGCTCAGGGTATTGCGATCTCCAGCTACCAGGGCGGGCACATGGAATTTTTCAAATATATCCGTGAGCTTTTGGATCAAGCCGGTGCCACCGATGTCAAACTTTTTGGCGGTGGCGGCGGTGTCATTACCGTCAAAGAGATGGACGAACTTCACAGATCAGGGGTGACCAGGATCTACAGCCCCGAAGATGGCACCCGACTGGGACTGGACGGGATTATTGGACACATGATCCGTGAGACCGATTTCCAATTTGCGGCGTGGAACAAGCGCCATCAATCAAATTCCGAATGGGTGCGGCTGAGTCGTGCGCTCACACTGCTCGAAAACGGCGCCATGTCAGATAAGGACATTTTGAAGGATCTACCTTCAGTGCGTCAGCGGCATAAAAATATTCCAGTCCTCGGAATCACCGGTACGGGTGGAGCTGGAAAAAGTTCCATCACAGACGAACTCATGACCCGATTTTTGTGGGACAACCCCGAGATCAAAATCGGATTAATCTGCGTTGACCCTAGCAAGAAAGCTACCGGTGGAGCCCTATTGGGAGATCGCATCCGGGTCAACACAGCCAGCGACAGTCGCGTATTTTTGCGCAGCTTTGCCACCCGCGCCAGTGGCCGTGAAATCGCCCACGCCACAAAAGATGCATTGCAACTGCTGAAGGCGAGAGATTTTGACATTCTCATCGTGGAAACCAGTGGCATCGGCCAGGGCGACACCGGCATTCTCGATGTTAGTGACGTCAGCCTATACGTGATGACGTGTGAATTTGGAGCGCAAACGCAGCTCGAAAAAATTGATATGCTCGATTTTGCCGATCTCATTGCCATCAACAAATTTGAACGTCGTCAGGCACCCGATGCCATTCGTGATGTGCGCACACAGCTGCGGCGGACGCGCTACAAAGGACAACGTATCGATGAGGCCGCTTACCCCGTCTTTGGCACCATAGCAAGCCGCTTCAATGATGACGGCACGAATGGTCTCTACAAATCCTTGTGCGAAAAGATCAACCAAAAAATAGGCGAAAATCGGTTTTCGGTAAACCCAACTAGAAAATATGCCCTCGAATCGACTCATCGCGGCTCGCTCATTCCCGGGGATCGCATCAATTACCTTTCAGATATTGCGCGGACAGTCCGGACCTATCATGCCTCACGACACAAAATTGTCGAACTGGTGCGTAAAGCTGAGGGCCTTGATCGCTCTGCCGCACACATGCGAGACATCGGCCAAAATGAGCCGGCTTCAGCCCTTGAACGGGAGGCTCGTAATACCTGGAAGTTGGTTCCAGCACAGGTGAGAGACACTCTTGAGCAATGGCACACGACGCTAAAAAATTACAATAGCCGGGAATTCACCTACCAGGTCCGCGGCAAAGACGTTCAGGTTGAAGCGTCATTTACAACCCTCTCGCAACTCCAACTCCCGAAAGTCGCTCTTCCGCGTTTAGGCAGTCAAGCAGAGATCGCCGACTATATTCTGCGCGAGAACTTACCTGGAAGCTTTCCTTACACGGGTGGCGTTTATCCCTTCCGTCGGACTGGCGAAGATCCCAAAAGGCAATTCGCTGGTGAGGGTGGTCCAGGACGAACCAACAAACGCTTTCATTACTTATCGCGTAATGATGATGCCAAGCGTTTATCTACCGCATTTGATTCAGTGACTTTATACGGTGCCGAACCGCACAAGCGTCCAGATATCTACGGAAAAATCGGCGAATCTGGCGTCAGTATTGCCACACTCGAAGACATGAAAGTGCTCTACAGTGGCTTTGATCTATGCTCGCCGTCCACGTCCGTTTCTATGACGATCAATGGCCCGGCGCCGATGATATTGGCCATGTTTCTCAATACGGCTGTTGATCAGCAGATTGAGACCTTCTCCAAAAAACACAATCGCACCCCAACCCCTGCTGAACACGAATCGATCTACGACAAGACACTACAAACCGTTCGTGGCACAGTTCAAGCCGACATCCTCAAAGAGGACCAGGCCCAAAACACCTGTATTTTCTCCACCGAATTCGCCCTGAAGCTGATGGGTGACATCCAAGAGTATTTTATTGAGAAATCCGTAAGAAATTACTACTCGGTGTCGATCTCCGGCTATCACATTGCTGAGGCAGGAGCGAACCCCATCAGCCAGCTGGCGTTCACCCTCGCAAATGGCTTCACATATGTGGAGTACTATCTGGCGCGGGGCATGAAGATTGACGATTTCGCGCCGAATCTCAGTTTTTTCTTCTCCAACGGAGTGGATGCTGAATACGGAGTGATTGGCAGAGTGGCAAGGCGTATCTGGGCGATCGCAATGCGAGATCTCTACAAGGCTTCGGATCGCAGCCAAATGCTTAAATATCATATCCAGACGTCTGGTCGCTCCTTGCACGCCATGGAAATCGACTTCAATGATATCCGCACCACGCTCCAGGCCCTGATTGCGCTCTATGATAATTGTAATTCACTGCACACCAACGCTTATGATGAAGCCATCACAACTCCAACGGAAGAAAGCGTGCGCCGGGCCATGGCAATTCAGATGATTATCAATCGGGAGTATGGCCTCAACAGATGCGAGAACATCAATCAAGGAAGTTATTTTCTGGATTTGCTCACTGACGCAGTTGAGGATGCCGTCCTCAAGGAATTTGACAGCCTTTCATCACGCGGCGGCGTTCTCGGATCTATGGAGACCCAATATCAGCGCAGCAAAATCCAGGAGGAAAGCCTCTACTACGAACATCTCAAGCATACAGGTGAACTACCCATTATTGGCGTGAACACCTACCTGAACCCGAAGGTTATTTCTGGCGACTACCAAAGACCGGAAGTCGAGCTTGCCCGCGCCAGCTACGCCGAAAAAGACGATCAGCTGGAGCGACTCAACCGCTTCAAACAAAACGCGCATGCGACAAAGGACAAGGCCCTACAAAATCTGGCTCAGGCAGTCATCGAAAATCGAAATATTTTTGCCGAGATGATGCACACCGTTCGTCATGCTAGTCTTGGAGAAATCTCGGATCTTCTGTACCGTGTCGGTGGTAAATACCGTCGGTCCATGTAGATAAGGAGTCTTGATGTTTGAGGTTATGATTGCGCAGCATTTAACACCTATCGGCTGGATCACCGTGACCGCTCATCATGCTGCGGTCACATCCATCACTTTTGGACAGACGGCTCAGCCCCGCGGCGAATCACCGATCATAAGGCAGGCTTTACGAGAAATAGATCAGTATTTTGCCGGCGCACGTCATGAATTCTCTGTCCCCATCAGCTTTAATGGTACACCTTTTCAAAACAAAGTTTGGGCCACTCTGAAGAAAATACCCCACGGTGCCATTCCATCCTATAGCGACATCGCCGATGATATCGGACGTCCCAGCGCCACAAGGGCCGTCGGGATGGCTATTAACAAAAATCCCATTCCCATCTTGATACCTTGCCACCGTGTCATTGGTCGCGACGGAAGCCTCACGGGCTACGCGGGTGGCCTGGAGATTAAGCGCAGACTTTTGGACTTGGAGCTGAGCGGCCGATGCGGCCTGCCAGCAGAGATTCGCCTCGACCGTCCAGCCACGCTCCAGCTATTTCAATGACTCTCAGACCTTAAATAGACATTCAAATTGAATGCGAACACTTTGTCTCAACGACAACCGATGTGATTGACGGTTTAGTGGCGTCATCCGTGTGGCAGCGCGAGGATTTCGGACCAAATCGTCAATAAATCCTGCCAAACATCCTCAACGGGAAGGGGCCGTGTCCAGGCACCTCCTGCATCTCGGGCGACCATTCCTGGAGCTTGCAAAAGCACAAATCTAATGGACTGATCATTAATATTTTTCTTGTCACCAGACAGTAAACGTAAAAACCTTTCACGGCCAGAAGCAAAAGCCTTATCATCGCCCCAATATTCTCTGAGCCGATGGCCGTCCGGAATGAGCCCAAGAGACACCATCTCAGTCAACACATCTTGCTCACAAAAACCCGCATATCTCTTTGAGAGTTGCAGTGCACAATACAAACCGATCGCGACACACTCGCCGTGACTCACCACGTGTCCATTTTCCGCCGCCATGGTCTCAAGAGCGTGACCAACGGTATGACCAAGATTCAATACCGCACGCTCACCCCACTCAAACGGATCACGGGCAACAATCTTATATTTGACGGAAATCATATCCATGAGCCAAGGCGTCAAAATTCTCGTAACTCTGAGAACATCATCAACCGCTGTGGCCGCTTGTTTGACCACAGCGCGAAGCCGTTGATCACCACTTAGTAGCCCATGCTTGTAGGCTTCCGTCAGACCGCAGCGAATCTCATGAGACGGCAACGTCTGAAGCCATCCACCCCAGATGCGGACATCGGCTGGAGGATAAAAAAGTCCTATCTGATTTTTGCCCCAAATCCCGAAGTTCACTCCGACCTTGCCCCCAATAGAACTATCGACCATTGACAACAATGTAGTCGGCACATACACAAAGCATCTATCGGTAAGCCCCGCTGCAAAGCCGCAAACATCTCCAGCAATGCCGCCACCCACAACAAACAATCTCCCGTCAACCTTTAGGCGATCTTGCAAAATCCTCATAATGTCATTGACATGATCTACGGTCTTTTTCTGCTCTGAAAATTCCAGCGAGATGAATCCAGGCGGCAAGCGGTGCCACCAAAATTTTGCCACGTTGTCATCGACAATAAGCAGATCCCCAGAATGCAACGAAGAAAAAACATCCTCGAGTGATTCCACCTGAACAATGTTTGATCCTTCATTCCTGTGGGGCTTGATGGAATGATCGCCCCGCCCCCGCACCTCCACACCACGCTTATAGATCTTTGCCACCCGCTCCATAAGGGACCGAGATTGTGGAGTCAATCGTTCGAGGTCCCAAATCGAGTCACGGGAAATCTTGCGACCAAAAACCATCGAAAGCGCCGCAAGGATATCTTCGCCAAGGGCCACATTGCCGATGTCTGATTGTTGGAATGCATGGGACAATTCCTGAAGATCACTCTCGGCCCATGCTACGACGTCCGCGCAAGTAGGTCTTTGCATCCGCTTTGGAGTCTTTAATTGCAATTGACGCAGCCGCAAAATACCGACCTTCCTGCTGTGATTAAGGATATTTACCGGATCGCGAGGACCAGACAAGAGACATCCAGTGTTCAAGGATTAGCATATGTCACCGATAGTCTTCTGTACACAACGGACCACGATTTGCAATCGTGCTTGTGATCAGGGCCATAAACGATGCCAAGATGGCATCCTACTGAAGGACTCAGGATGAGTTTGAAGCCAAAAATGTCTGGCCCAACCGGAAAACACTTCCGTAAGCAGCTTGACCACATCACCAGACGCAAACTCTCCGAAAACAAAGTCGTATCGCTTTCGGAATTCCGCGACATAAAAAAATCAAAACAAAAACTGACCGTCCTTGTGGTTGATGACGAAGAAATTATGCGTAATGCACTGAAACGTGTTCTCGAAGGAGAACAATACAATGTGCTGCTTGCGGAAGACGGCTATGCTCTCAGCCACTTTCTTGAAACAACCATCCTGGATGTCATCTTACTTGATGTAAACCTGCCGTGGGTTGACGGCTTTGAGCTTGTTCATCTGATCAAGAGTCATAGCGTGCTCAAAGACGTTCCCGTGATTATGGTCAGCGGTCGCAAATCAACCGAGGACATTCAAAGAGCCATGGCGCTCGGGGCCAATGATTTTATTGCCAAGCCCTTTGACGTAGACTTCCTCCTCAATGCCATCAAAAAGAACCTCCAATCAGCCGGATAACACCGGTCAACCAGCTAGAATCAAAGCAAAAAAAAACCAAACGCCCACAAGAAAATCATTGACACCCCACGAATATTTCAGGTATTTACTTCCCCCTACCACTATTCCTCAGTAGCTCAGTCGGTAGAGCAAGTGACTGTTAATCACTGGGTCGGCGGTTCAAATCCGTCCTGAGGAGCTTTATTCCAAGTCTCTGATTTTATTGGTAAAATATAAAATATCGAACTAAATTTTAGTAGAATCAATATCTTTACCTGTTACTCAAAATCATCGCCCTTTCCTTCCATTCAATCTTAACGCGATTTCTTAACTCACTAGGTGAATCATCAAAGTTTGAAGTAGATTGCGAAGATGGTTAATGGAGAATAACGGCATGAAG
>JBILMN010000003.1:0-77508 GCA_044375465.1 Oligoflexales bacterium
ATTCGCATTGTCCATGTCTTATCCTGCTAAAGAGGTATCGATTCAAAGGCTTCTTGGTCGTTTACAAGATGGTGGAAACGGTACTTCGATTGAAAACTATCTCGACATGATGGTGTCTGGCTATGCAATCAAGGCACTAGAGAAATACTCTACACGACCATTAACCAAGAAGAGTTCCTCTCCGAAATTAACTCCACTGTGTCCCGCGTTGATTCATGCCTTCACAGATCCAAATCTCATCGACGATGATAAAGAATGGTGCGGTCGCGTATTCGAATCGGTCATTGGCGCGCAACTTTGTATGGCATATGACGACCTTTGCTACTGGCGCGACGGCAATCATGAAGTAGATTTCGTGATTCCCTCGGGTCGGGCGCCAATTGCTATAGAAGTCAAGTCAGGGCGCAAAAAATCAGCAGCCGGCCTATCTAAGTTTAAAGAAGCATTTCCAAATGCAGAGACGATCTTGATGGACTTAGAGTTGGGCGAAAAATTCTTGCTGAGTCGAGACCCAAAACAATTTATTTCAAATCTGATTTGAAAATCAAAAGCGGGGCTTTTGCCGTCGCGGCCAAGCAGTGCCGGGGCTATTTAGATAACACCCGTGAAGTCTTGGAGGGCAAGCCATTTGAAATTCTGTAGAGAGCCCATTCAGGGGTTCCCCTTGATTTTTGATGAACTAACAAATACAGTCTCTTTCGCAACAAGTTCAAGGATTGCGGTTCGATATTCGTCTATGAAGGTGCACCAAGTAACGCAACAGTGCAGCAACAATTCCCAAAAAAATTGATCGGTCCTAGCCGTCAAATCGCCAAGTCCCTCAGGCCTTGGCGGTTTCGCGTTCTATCGGCGCACGTGGCTGCGGTGTGTCTTGGCGGTGTTGCAGCTCTGATGGGGCTTTTGATCGGTCCTGCCATGCAATTGCTTTTGGGTCCCAGCGATGCAGTGATGCATTGGGAGGCGCTGTTTGGTGGGCCGTGGGCGCGGATGATGGCCGCTTTTTTACCGGGAGACGGTGTGGCTGCGGGTGCTATTTTCAGGATGCTACCGCTGGCATTAGTGGTTGTCGCTACGGCGAAGTCGCTGTTGACGTTTTGGCAATGGTACACATGGGAGTGGATCGGAGAACGCGTGGCTTATCAATGGCGTCAGTCATTGGTTGAAGCGTTTACACGCACAGATCCCGTGGCCCGCGACGCTGGCGTTGTAGCGCGGCAGGAAAGTGATCTTGGTGGATTGATGTCGCAGGATATCAGAACCTGCCGAGATTATGTTGTGCACTTTTTTGGTGGATTACCGCGTGAAGGGCTTCAGACTCTATTCACAGCGTTATCCCTAGGTTTGCTGAGTCCGAAGTTGTTTGCGATCTTTATGTTGAGCATTGCTCCTGTGGGTGCAGTGCTTGCTCGATTGGGCAAAAAAATGCGTCGTCGTGCGTCTCAGGCCCTTGAGAATAACTCTTTTTTAGGAGAGTGGATCCAGCAGCGATTGTTGGGGCTTGAGACGATCAAGCATTATCGCACCGAGGCGATCGAGGTGTCTGCCATGCGTCGCGCAAGTCACAAATTATTTGTTGAGTTTTCGCGGGCTGCCAGGCTCAAGGCACGAACATCGCCAATGATTGAACTCTTTGGTGTCTGCGCTATTGCGGTGGCTCTTTATGTGGCTTTTTCGGATATTGCCGCTGGTCGGATGACGGGTGCGGTGGCGATGTCTTTCTTCTCAAGTCTAGCGCTATTTGCGCAGTCAGCAGCAAAGCTTGGTCGTTATTTTAACAGCAATCGTGAAGGTCTGGCTGCGGCTGAACGGATTTTTTCTGCCATCGATGGATTTGAACGAGTCCGAAAATCAAGTTTATTGATCGCTGGAGCGCTGAAAAATTCTGCCGATACAAAAGTGGTCGTTCACAATGTCTCCTTGTCCTATGGTGACAAAGAAGCGGTCAGTCAATTATCCTATGAATTCAGAGCTGGTCAGGTGTACTGCCTGGTTGGTGCATCGGGTGCCGGTAAAAGTAGCCTTTTCAATTTACTGCTGGGTCTTTGCACCCCAAAATTCGGTGGAATTGAATTTTTTGCAAATGAACAATTTTCTGATCGGACCATGGATGTGGTCTATATGCCGCAATCCGTTGCTGTTCTGCCCTGTCAGATCGCAGAAAATGTTTCCTATCCTCTGCTAGATTACAACGAATCGCGGGTGCGACAGGCGCTGGATGCCGTAGGGTTTAGCCTGGAAGCGGACCGTATGCCGCAAGGCTTACGTACGCTGCTGGGCGGCACGGGGCTAAAGCTTTCGGGTGGGCAGGCGCAGCGCCTGCAGCTTGCGCGTTTAGTGTACCATCACGCGCCGTTCGTACTGATTGATGAGGGAACGAGCGCACTGGATCCGGAGATGGAAAAAATCGTCCTGACAAAAGTGCGGGCTTTGGCGGCGTCAGGCTCTATGGTCTTGACGATTGCCCATCGCCGTGCGGCGGTCGAAGCTGCGGATCAGGTGCTGGTGATGGAGGGTGGTCGCCTGGTTGCGCATGGGCCGCGGGACGTTGTCACCTCAAGTCCGGAATTTCAAGCGGTGTTTCAATGATGCGAGAACTTGCGATCACCTGGGAGTCTCTGTGACCAAATGCCCTCCAGCACTGATGACCCTGAAGGCGCGGAAAGGCGAGCGTCTTTATGCGGTTGGAGACATTCATGGATGCTATGACGCCTTGATCGATCTTGAGCGCAAACTAGATCATGTTTGTCTACGCGCTGGGGTCAAACGTTGGCGTCTGTTGTCGGTGGGTGATTTGTGTGATCGTGGACCTGCAACAAGACAAGTGATTGAGCATTTTGTCGCGGGGCATGAGCGTGGCACACATCACGCTATTTTGGGTAATCACGAGTCGTTTTTTTTGTTGGCATTTCTTGGTCGTCGTCCTGATCGTGTGTCTGAGGCTGGGATCGAGCTTGCGTGGTTTCATAAGGTGATGGTGGATCTGTTCCCACAGTTTCTGCGTAACATGGAAGGCTGGAAGCGCAACGGCGGTGCGGCCGTGTTTGAAAGCTATGGTGCCCAAATTGACTTGCCTCAGACTTGGGATCAGATTCCCCTGAGTCATATTCGTTTTTTGTTCAATGCCTCACTTGGCTTTAAAACTCCAAAGGCCTGGATCACTCACGCTTTGGCCGCTCCTGGCGACTATGAGTCTTTGAGGGGATTGGATCAATCAGATGCGGACGCGGATCTTGCAGCGGGGGATCTTGTTACAAGACTCTTGTGGGAGCGTCTGGATCCAAAGAAGCCGATCATGAAAGGCCTTCGCCATGTTTCGGGGCACACGCCTCTCGAGGCGGTCCGACGTGTGAAAAAACTTGGGATCATTCAAATCGACACCGGAGCTGTCTATGGAAAATCGTTGACCGCAATCGATCTGCAGTCGTTTAGGACTCTGAGCGTCCCTTCGCGATTCAATGTAAAGGCTCGATGACGACCGCCCGTCATCGTAGATGTCGTTGATCTGAAACCTATGCCATAATCCACTCGTAACGGTGTTAGAAATTCATGTGCTTCATGGGTATACTGATTGACATTAATTCATAAAACGTTGTCATGGTTCGCGATGATTTGGAGGATAGCTATGAGCATTCAGAATTACAGTCCCGTTGATCTGAGATGGTTAAGGATATTGCGAGCAGGCTGCCTCTTTGTCTTTTTCACAGGTTTGCTGCCATCCTTGTCCGTGTTTCAGGCTACCGAAGAGCCTTGGCGGTTGTTTTTTGATGCCTTGACCTGGCCATTAGATCATCAGCCGGCCACTTTTACGGCGAGTGACCGACAGCTTAGTGCGGTGCTTGGTGGCGTTCTATGCGGATGGGCGCTGCTGCTTTATCAGTTGGCTCGCCCTGAGATCTTTAATGAATCCATCCGTAGACAAATGCTGCTCTCTGTTGTGGTTTGGTTTGTGCTGGATAGCGGTGGCTCAATCTTTGCGGGGTTGCCTTTAAATGCAGTAGGAAATCTTGGCTTTCTCCTATTACTGCTTGTTCCCTTGACCGCTCTGCGAGGCGTCCGATCATCTTCTGCCACATAATTTAACTGGCCCAGCCTCGTGTTGCTAAAAATGTCGGTGACGGACATTGTTAGCAACACGAGGCCGGGCCAGTTCATGCGGATTACCTGAGCAGGGTTTTGAATTGCTGAGTCAATAGCGGCACAACCTGAAACAGGTCGCCAACGATGCCGTAGGAGGCCACACCAAAAATAGGTGCGTCCTTGTCGGTGTTGACAGCCACAATGACCTTGGATGTGCGCATGCCGGCCATATGTTGAATGGAACCTGAAATGCCGCAGGCAATGTACAGATTGGGGTTCACAGTTTTACCAGTCTGACCAACCTGCATGTCGTGGCTGGCGTAGCCTGAGTCCACTGCAGCACGGGAGGCTCCGACGGTGGCGCCAATCACGTCAGCACAGTCATTGAGAACTTTAAAGTTGTCTGCATTGCCCATGGCGCGTCCACCGGAAATAATCAGAGACGCCTCAGTGAGATCTGGTTTGGCGCTCTTACCTTTGCGGATCTCGACGGTTTTGATTTTACCATCGCCCGCTGCCGCGTTGACGGGGGTTCCTGTAGCACTGCCGGTACCCGTTTTAGCTGCAGGGAAAACATTTTGACGAATGGTCACAAAGGAGATTTTAGCCCCTTCGATTGAGACATCGGCGAGACATTTTCCGGAATACATCGGCTTGGTTGCCGTGATGGATGACCCACTTGCCTCAACAGAAGTTACATCCGTCAAGATACCTCCGTCCATGCGTGCAGCAAGGCGAGGAAAAATATCGCGTCCCATGGGTGACGCGACACCGAGGACGAGATCTGGTGCAAATGCTTTGATCGCTGCTTCAACGCCGTTGGTGTAACCCTGTACGTTGTATAGGGCGAGATCGCCATGATCTGCGGTGTAAATTGTGTCCGCTCCCCATCCAGCTAACTCACCGGCGAGTCCAGCAACGCCCGATCCAATAATGACCGCAGCCATTTGTGAGGCGCTGCCAGCGAGTTTTGCTCCAACGGTCATGGCCTCACGGGCTGATGATTTGATTTTGCCGTCACGCTGTTCGATAAAAACTAAGACTTTCATAATTGATGCGCCTCCGGATCAAATCACCTTCGCTTCTTCGCGAAGTAGTTTAACAACTTTCTCGACCATAGCTTCCACGGGTTCACCCGCAAAGACTTTTCCTTTGGGTTTCTCAGGCGGATACTTGTAGCCCCTGATCACCGATTTTGCTTTTAAAGAGCCAGCATCAACGCCCATATCGCCAGGTGTTTTCACATCGAAAGGTTTTTTCTTGGCTTTCATGATGCCAGGCAGGGACGCATAACGCGGCGTGTTCAGCGACTTGTGAGCCCCAAAGATCGCTGGCAGTGTCACGTCATAAACTTCAACTTTGCCGCCTTCAACCTCACGCTCGACCCTAGCCGTGGTTCCATTGAGGTCAAACTTGGTGACGACGTTGACATGCGGCCATCCAAGCAGCTCGGCAGCCATCGTGCCCACATGCATGTTGTCATCATCGATAGCCTGCTTGCCGCAGAACACGATGTCTGCCTTCTCTGACTTGATCGCTCCCGCAAGTACCTTGGCAATACCAAGAGAGTCGGTCGTCTCAAGTCCTGAGTGATTGATCAATAGGCCACGATCACCGCCCATGGCCAGTCCCTTGACGATCAGCTCCTTGGCGGCATCACCTCCGAAACTTGCAATGACGACTTCACCGGTGCCCAGTTTTTCTTTGAGTTTGAGGGCTTCTTCAATCGCGAATTCATCGTAGGGATTAATGATGTATTTGACATCTCCCTGCTCAATCGATTTTCCATCCCCTGATAAGCGGATTTTTGTCTCCGTATCGGGTGTTTGCTTGATTAGCACAAGAATTTTCATGGACGGATTCTCCCGAATGGCGTGAACGTTAAGTTTCAGCGTCTCACTGAAAGGTCTCACTGAGCGGGGGAGATTAACAAGAGGGTTTCGGCTGTGCAAGAAGAGATGATGACAAAGGGGCGCGTGCGGTATGACTTGTGATCGCTTAGCCCCGGCGAGGGAGGCTGGACTCTGCTTGTTTTTTAGTCGAACGGCCCTTTTGAATGACCATCGACACCGGAACCGCAACCTCCGAGCCAACCTTTAGTCGCGCAGCGCGCAGACCTGGGTTCAAAGACATAATTCTGCGCGCATCCACGCGGTAGCGAGAAGCGATCGCATGGAGGGTCTCTCCCGGTCTGATGCGGTGTACCAACACATCTTTGACTTCAACAAACGCCAGCGTTGGTTCAATCTCGTTCCATTTCTCAACAAGATTTGCGGCGATCCTCAATGGATAGCCTTCAGACTTGCCCCGTGGTGGAGGCGTGATCGCGTTAATCAATTCTGGGTTCCAGTGCCGAAGCAGCCGCTCATTGATGCCAAATTTCGCAGCGATCTCATGGATCTCAGAAGGGCCCTTCACCGACACTGTTGTCAGAGGCATTGCATCAAGAGGATCCGCAGTCACGTCAAAGCCGTGTCCGCTCGGATTTGAAGCTAGTTGCAAGGCTGCTAAAACTTTAGGCACGTAGTTTTTAGTCTCAACGGGTAGATATGCAGAATCAGCAAGCTTCCAAAAATCATTGCTGCCGGTCATTCGCATCGCCGTCCGCACGCGTCCGGGGCCAGCATTGTAGGCCGCCATGGCAAGGTACCAGTCGCCAAATTCCTCGTACAAGTCCCGTAGATGCCGAGCCGCAGCCAGGGTTGATTTGGCCGGATCCCGACGCTCATCCATCCACATGTTCATTTCAAGTCCGTAGAGCCGCGCCGTGCCCGGCATAAACTGCCAGGGACCCGTTGCTTTGGCATGGCTATAAGCCTGATTCGAGAAACCGCTTTCGACCATGGACAAGAAAATAAACTCGGGTGGAAGTCCTTGCTCTTTAAGAATCGGGACAACCAGTTCACGCACGGACTCACCGCGGACCAGCCACTTCAAAAAGGCTTTGCGCCCACCGTTTTTGAAAAACCGAATCCAATGTTCAACTCTTGGATTTGTAACCACTGGCATTGCGCCAAAATAGGGGACCGTCTCTCCGACCATCCGCGTGCGAGCAAAGTATAGGGCTTCAATGTCGCGTTGATCATAAGGTGAGCGCGTCGCGACCCTTCGCCTTCTTGTGGGACGACCAAGCTTGAATGCCTTCTCTGGATTTTGAGCCTTTGGATTGTCTTTGAGATATTGGTTTTTCAGATATTGAGCGTACAGGTTGTCTTTACAAAATTCAGCATCGTCAAGATTAGAGATGAGGTCTTCTTCCTCGTCGTCATCACCAGCGTTTTCGCCATCCGGTGCCGTCTCTGCGGCGTCTGCAGTTGACATGCCGCCATTGATCCCACTGCTATTCAGTGGTCGAGCGGTCGCCATGCCACCAGAATGCGGGATGGTTGACTGCGGATCACTGACTTGAATGGACGCAAGGTTTTTTGACCGTGAGGTGGCGCAGCCGGATGCGAGAAGAGGCAGCAAAAGTGCTTTGATAATGATGTCGGGTGCTCTGCTAGACATCAAGGTTTCTGTCGCTCCCTGCGCAAAAATTATACAAGTGATGATTGGCTCGGAGAGAGATCATATCGTCTTACGACAGTGATTCCTAGGGTAAAAATATAGCCCGCTGTAATGACTAGCAAACCTTTAATGAGATGAGTATGAGAGGACGTAGTGAAAACTTCCTGTGACAACTAAACGCTCTTTGCCCCAGCCTTTTGGCAAAGGAGCAAATGGTGATGCCAATTTTATCGTCTTCAGCATGTTATCGTCCAACGTTTGATAACCTGATGAAGTGAGCACACGCGCCTTGCTGACGTGACCATCTCGCTCAATGGTCATTTCCAACTGTACAGCGCCCTGCAGCCCGCGCTGGATGGCGTCGGAGGGGTAAATCCATACCATTTCGATCTGTTTACGCAGACCCGTGAAGTAGGAAATATACCGAAAACTGGAGGTATTCATGTCAATACGATCACCCACAGCCACATCAGCTTCGATGTGCTCCATGTATCCACCCTTTGGTGTTGCGAAGACATCCTGGGTTTTGTCCGGTAGCAGCCGCTCGTAGTTGTTGCGCGGTTTCGTCTTGATGTCACTAAAAGAAAGTGTGCCTGGGCCCGTGAATGTCTGCGGCTTGAATTTTGCCATGGGCTGCGGGGGAATCGTCGTTTTTGAGTGATCGGTTGCCTCGCCAGACTTTGGTCCGGCATCCAGGCCCTTCGAGTTGTTGATCATCCGATGAGCCAGTTTGGTTTCTTTGATGGTTTTGTGATCTTGAGCTCCCATGCTTGAGGGCGCAGTCGGCGCTTCGGTCTCAGTCTGTTTTGTCTCGATGATGCGTTTGGCTTGGGCTGCGTCTTTCTTTAAAGAGCTCATCAATTTTTTTTCGGCCTGGGTCAGATCCCGAAACTTGACGGTGTTGGAAGCGATCTGGGTGGTATTGCGCTCAACAAACCCCGCTGATAACCAGCTCAGCAAATGGATGATCACGGATAGCGCTAACGCGCCCCAGATCAGGCGAGGATCAATGGCAGGAATTCCATGCCACTTTCGCTCTGAGCGATCCCATTCGATTTTTATGCGGACAACAGCCACGGACTCTCTTTCGCTCTCAGGAAGGCTTTCAATAGGGAGTAACCATCACGAGTGTATCGGTAATTGGATCGTATTTCCAAGGCACAAGATCCCAACTAGGGGCACTTTGTTGGGAAAATTCCCGTTTTTTGTCTTTATTTTAATGAAATTTTACTGGTCACATTTCTAAACCAATTGATGTCAGAGATGAACTACTCTGATTACCGGAATGGTCAAGGAATGTCACTGAATCAGACGTTTTGGCCGGGCATCGGTAGTCAACATGGCCTGCTATTGAATCATTTGACCGCATTTTGCCTCTGGCACGCTCAGTGCAACAACATCCTTGTAAATTGGTTGCAGAGTCTTGTGGCCATCATCGCCTGGTCAGGCAAAGGAGGATTTATGGTGCGTGTCAGTCGTGGAGCTTTGCTCGGGGTACTTATGTTGGCAGGATCGCAGTCGTATGCGCAGCAGTCAGTGATTTGGGATGTGAACTCACCCCAGACAATCATTGCTGGTACGGGTTGCCAAAAAGATGTGGATGCATTCGCGTCCGCAAATGGAAACGACCTGGCGGTGGTTTTCACGCGCCTTGGTGTTGATCTGCCCGGTGGTGGGGGAGCTTCACTCGCAGACCGTAAAAACTGCTCGGTACGCGTTCCTGCTGCCATTGCTCCAGGCGTGTATATTGGGACCCTGACGCAGCGTCTGAGTTATGGTGTCATCAAGACCGCAGGCAGCTCCGGCTCTCTGGCGACAAGAAGTTCGTTCTTCGGGTTTAATGTGAGTCCATACACTGTGAACCTGCCGTTTGGCTACGCTGCCAATCAGCCATTATTAACCAATCAACGTGTCGACCAGTTCTACGTGCGAACAACTCCTGATTGGATTCGTGGATGGTGCTCCTCAACACGAGCTCCGCGTGGATTTTACCAGGCAAACATAGCGGTTCAGGGTCAGAAATCCAATGCTCGTGAGGACTTGATCATGTTCGTCGACGGACTAGATCTTAAGTATGAGGTCGGTGCTTCATTGGTGCGTTGTCAGCTTTGATGAGACGGTGACTCGGTGTCATGCTAAACCCGGAGGATTTGATCATGCGTTCATGGAATCTAGCGAAGCAACGGCTCGGACTGAAGTTTGGGTTGAGGTTTGGGGTGATGATCTGGAGTTTATGGACTTCAACCTCTCACGCGGCAGCCAAGCCTGTGCTGAATGATTGGTTTGCGTTAGGATCCGGTTGCCGCGCCAAATCAGATCTTCCGGGTAATGTTTCGATGGAGTCACTGCCACAGGATGCGAAGTCTGAGGGCGTGCACCGAGTTCGGTTTCACTTTGAACGGTTTGACTTGAGGGGCGAAGGCATAGATCCATCTTTGAAAAAATTCGGTCGCGAATGTGCTGTCAGGCTGAATATCAATCCGCCCGCTGGAAAACGCATTGTTGGACTCCGCGCCTTGACGAAAGTTTTTGCGCGCAAGGATCCCGGTCCGGCGTTAGATCTTTTGACAGAGTTAAAACTGGGATCTGCGTCCTTGGGCGTCGTGCAGCGGCGACTTGATAATAGCGCTACCGTGGCTGCCCGCGAGGAGGTGATCGATCTGCGTGCTGGTGAGGGGGCCGGAGAACCACTGCCTCAACTTGGTTGTGGGGAACCAAAAATTATCGGTTTTGACTATTCATGGGTCGTGACCCGTGACAAATCCCAAAAAGGAGGTCTCAATGTCGCTCTTGGTCGTGAAAAAACTCTGACTATCGAAGCGACGCTCGCCGACTGTCAATGAACCGGTGACATAGGTTGACTGTAAGGTAGCGGGACGGACGTTAAAGTTTCAAACAACAAAGCATGTTCCCAAGGGGCGGGGTAGGTGGTTTCAGCCTCTGGCGTGTAACCGGGGCGCTCACTGTGTGAGACTGGGGCTACGGTGCGACCGATTTTGTATGTACAATCCGCCAAACCTACATAGTTCCATTCACCGTCGCGGTTTGATGGTGTCAGCGTTAGGATTAAAGCAGCCACAGACTCAGACCAACCCTCCTCTTGGGCGATCCATGGATTGGATGGTAGGGCACGCGCGTAGTGCTCCCGGCGCTCTGCGGTGTGGATCTGCTCTATAAAGGACTGATAGCTGGAAAGTTGCGTCGCAATGTTGCCGAACCAAGCGTGAAAAAGCTCGTTATAGAACGAGGCCCATTCATGCTTTGTCCAAGCCAAAGGGTTCGATGCCGATGGCATGTAAATGGTTCCACCAGAAGGTACTGAGGGTTTGTAGGTGGGCCAATCTCCCTCAAGGACCTGGATTTCGGCTCCAGCCTCAATCAACTCGCGAAAATAGCGGAGCGGTAACTGCCGCAGTGCGGCCGCGCGCATATAAGGCATCAGGGCGTGGTTTTGGTTCAAATGACTATCGCTAGGTATCATTACTGGCCAAAACCGATCGTGGTCTCCACGGGCAATCGGCGCATGGGATAAAACGAACAATAAAAGAATCGCTAGAATTCGGTCTACGGTGCCGAGATACTTGAAATTGGTGTGTTTCATAGAATGATTCCAGAAGCCGAAAGGAGTCCGAGTGATCGAGATGCCTCTGGTTCTAATGGCATCTCCCGAAAATTCAAGCGCTTTCGTTTAATGACTTAAAAATAAGCATCATCGCATCCACCTGTAAATGTCATGAGCTGATGGGGTCGGTTCCGTGACCTACGTACAATGGCGGGTTGACTTGGTTGGATCACTGTGTGAGTCTAATCGTTCAAATTCAAGGTTTTCAAGGGGTTGAATTAATGTCGCGTCTGTTTCATCGAAACAATCTGCCCGCCATTCGTCTGTGTGCATTCGTTTTCATGCTCGCATGTCATGCATGCGTCGAGAAGGAGTTTGATCCTAATGACCCAAAGAAATCATTCGGCATAGCCAAAGAGCCATTTGACGATGGTCACTACGACGAAGCCATCAAAAAGCTTGGTGAATTCAAGTCGAGGTTCCCTTACAGCCAGTTTGCCACTGAAGCCGAGCTTTTGATTGCTGACAGTCACTATCAGCTCGAGCATTTTCAGGAGTCCGCTGCTGCCTATGAGACCTTTGTGAAGCTCCATCCCAAACATCCAAAGTCTGATTATGCCACATACCGTATCGCTGAAAGTTACTGGGAAGACGCGCCAAGTGCGGAGAGTCGTGAGCAGGAATATACTGAGAAAGCCGTTAAGCAGTGGGAGGAGGTCATTGAGAGGTATCCGACGACGCCCTTTGCTGCCAAAGCCAAAGACATGATCGCGCAGGGGCGTCGGCGACTCGCCGAAAGTGTGCGTTTTGTTGCGAGATTCTACTGTACTCAGGAAGTTTGGCACGCATGCGCCTACCGTTACACTCAGCTTTTGGAAAAATTCCCTGAACAAAAAGATATTACCAATGAGGCATTGGATCGTGCTGCGTTTGCTTTGGAACGTGTGGCTGAGGCCAAGGAAAAAGACCCAGCAAGCGACAAAAACCTCTATCATCGATCGATGAATCCGCAGCAGATTCGCGAAAAGGCGGCAAATTTGCGTCGATTGATGAAAGGCTAACGGAGTCAAATCAGGTCAATGGCGGGACATCAGCGACAAGTCATGAGGCCGACCCCTTCGCAAATGGGGCCATTTCTTCTATCGGTCTGTCTCGCACTGATTTCGGCTTTTGCCATCGCTCGGATGGTGGTTCTGCGCGATTTTGGGCGTGATGTTGCCGATGCGATTCGGGAGACGTCTAATGCCATGCAATTATCCTCCCAGATTCGTGATCGTCATGGTGATCCCTTGGGGGTTTTTAGTGATGAGACGCGCTATGTGGTGCCTCTGTCACAGATTCCTCAAAACGTGCGACAGGCATTCATTGCAGCAGAGGATTCCGGTTTTTTCAGGCATTTTGGTATCAGCCCTGTTGGTGTTTTGAGGGCGGTTGTGGCGAACATGAGTCGTGATCGTTTTGCTCAGGGGGGGAGCACGATCACCCAGCAGTTGGTCAGGCAGTTACTGTTGGGCCGGGAAAAGACCGTAGCGCGCAAAATACGTGAAATTGTACTTGCCATCGAACTGGAACGCCACATGTCGAAGTCCGAGATTTTAGAGACGTGGCTCAACTGCGTTTATCTCGGCAACAACGCTTGGGGCATCGAGACCGCGGCGAGGCACTATTTCGGCAAACATGTACAGGAACTGACGATGGCCGAGGCTGCCATGCTTGCTGGTTTACCGCAGGCACCATCGCGGTACGCACCCCATTTGCATCCTGAACTGGCCCGGAAGCGTCAGTTGTATGTGCTCAAGAGGCTCAAAGATCTTCGATGGGTCGGAATGGCGGAATACCAGACTGCCAAGTCAGATCGATTACACATTCAGTCCTCTAGAGTCGCATCCTCTGAACAGGCACCGTGGGTGACTGAGGCTGTGCGCCTGGAGCTTTGGCGCAGACTCGAACAAAAAAACTTGCCACGGACAGGTCTGATCATCAATACATCCATCGAACGTTCATGGCAGCAGTCCCTTCAGTCTTTGATCAGGAAGAATTTTACTTCGATCCGAAAATCCGGTCTGGAGTTGGCTGTGGTCGTTCTGGATACGAAATCCGGAGAGACTAGGGCATTGGTTGGCGGAAGTGATTTTCGCAAAAATCAGTTTAATCGTGCCACCGATCTGTATCGACCTGTGGGGGCCGCCATATATCCATTGATTTTTGCCTGGGCCATGGAGCAAGGCATTATGAGTGTGGACGGATACGGTTCCCTAGCTGAGGCTGCTGTGAAGAGTCGGTTTGCCGAGGCTGAGCAGCTTGCTCCAGAAATGGGTTACGGGCTTGTGCGAGAAAAGCTGATGGGCCATGGTTATGTGGTAAAGGATGCCATGGCAATTGATGAAATGCATGGAAGTCCTTTGTCTCTCGCGCGCTCATACCTTGCGTTGACAGGCACAAGTGAGGGACAAAATCGTGGTTTGATCAGTGATGTGCGTACGGAAGGGCGACTCATTTTTTCTGCCCAGGACGTTGGGCGTGCTGCTGGCATGCAAAACTTTACGGGACGTACCAACAAAAATCATGCCGCACTGTCTTGGGTGATCCGTCAGTGGATGTCCATCGGTGCGCGTTCTGACTCGGAGGCGCTGGCGGCACAGCCTTTACTGAAGGCGATTAAGGGTTGGAACGCATGGTGGGTGATCCCTCGTCATGATGTTGTCATTGCCGCATGGGTTGGAGCCGATCAGAAGGAACCAAGAAGTCCATCAGATTTGCGTGCTGCAGATACGACGATGGATGCCACGATCGCCGGATGGATTGCGGCAAACTTATCCGAGCAGTCAGGATTTGGTGATAGGCCTGAGGGTATCAGTTATCAGCTGACGCCTGGCAACGGTCGTCATTCAGACGCCCGATTGCCGTTTTTGACGTCGGGTCACGGAACGTTCTGATGATGTCTTACGTATTACTCCTTGGCACTATTTGCAGCATCCTGATTCATGCAGGGATGAGCCAAGCTGCTGGAGAACGCGAACTGGCAGTCCTCAATGCTGAACGCCAATCCCTACGCCGACCAACTGTGACTGCACCGCGAGACTTGAATCAAAGGGATGGTCTGACGCCAGAAGAGACCGAAATTTTGGCGCCACTGATTGCAGCGACAGAATTTAAACAGACTGAGTTGGCAGCTCGTGATTTTTGGCGTGCGCCAATTATGAAAGCTCTGGCTGATCTTTATCGTGGTTCTCAAAGCGAATCTTTTGATCAAGATGATGAGTGGATTTCAAGTTTTACCGAGACAAGTCCAAATGAGGAGTTGGATCAGTATTTTGATCAGTATTTTGATCAGCGGTTCGGTAAACGGTCTGATAAACATTCCAATTATGGCGCAGAAAATACTCAAATCAGACTTTCTGCGACGCCCATCGTTTTTTTGAGTCAAACTGGTTTTCGACGCCTACAAACGTCAGAAGAATTGATGGTCGCGTCCGGACGTGATTTGTTGGGGTCAGTACCCGTAGCTGATTTTTGTGAAACCAAGCCAGGGCGGGATTTGCCTGTGGATTTTTCGGCAAGATTTTCGCCATGGGATTTTGGCGCAGCGCTTGCAAGCTCCACAAGATTAGACGCCACATTGATGGACCTTGCACTGCAGCCTGATCCGTTTGATCCGATGGATTCAAAGGTTGCAGCCAATGAGGCTGATGACAACGATGACTTTGACGTCATTGACGATTCGCTCGATCATGCGGATTCAGATGATGGTGACGAGTTGGATGATGCTCCTTTGCCGGATGATGAAGACGGATGGAAGGGTGTGCTAGCGCAGTTTGAGGACCGAATCAAAAAGCGCAAGCTGAGTCTTACAGAATTTACCGCGAAAATTCGCGGTCAAAAGTCTTTGAGTCAATCGATCAGACGGTTTGTGATTGCCGCGGCTGTCGCTTCTGTTGAGTTGCAAAAATCCTGTAAGATTCGCGGCGGAGCGTGGTCGGAGATGGTCTGGGATGGGGCTCACGCTTTAGATTTTTTTGCTTGCAGATCACTGAAGGGAGACGTTCTTGGCCCGCGGCTCACCGTGGAGAACGGTGATATGAGCGAAGGTCAGATTGCTTTCTCTACGCGTGCAGGGGACGTCGAGTTTGTGGGCGTGCTTGCCTCTGGCACGACCATGCTGAAAGCCGGGATGTTACAAGCGGGCAAAACCATTGGGTTTGAGTACTTGTTTGGGACGGGGGGACAGATCCGGGCGGCCAGGAATTTCAATCGTTTCAATGGAGCTTGGTTTTTTTTCGATCAGAAGAAAAATTTGGATTTCGTCCAAAACATTCCCTTCGACCGGGCACACATCGACGTAAGCTTCTACGGCGACGGTCGTCTGCGAGGGTTTTCCCATATGAACGCAGCGTCAAAGGTTGATTACGTGGCGTCATTTTATGCGTCTGGACAACCAAGATTTTACCTGCCGATCAGTGATGGCAAGCCAAATGGAACTTTATATTGGTGGCATCCGTCGGGCCAACTTGCTGGAGAACTCACTTACGTATCTGGCAAACGATTTGGCGATGGTCGCCTGATCTATCCCAACGGTATTGAGGGTTTTCGGGCAGGCTATGCTGACGATCGGCCTCATGGGCGTATGATTTGGCGCGACCCGGCTGGCAACGTTCTTTTTTCCCTCGGGTATGTCGCTGGAAAAGCCCATGGCATCATGGAAATCAAACAAGGTGAACGATTGGTCGGCAGTGTTCGCTTCGATGGAGGCACTGTAGATGGAATCATCAACCTTAGAAACGCTCGCGGCGTGATCGTGGCTGAGATTCCTTACAAAGGGGGATTGCTCAATGGCGATGTGATATTCAGAGATGCCGGAGGCATGATTCGGGCTAAGTCAAGGTGGGTTGATGGACAGGCTGATGGCGCGACTGAGGCCTACTATGTTTCGGGTGGTCTGGCATCACGTTGTCAATTTGCCAATGGGCAATTGATCGATTGGTCATCTCTCCGACCAGATGGCACACCTCGCTATCGCGGTTCATCCAAGGATCCATCACGAGGTATAGCTGACATCGATTTTTTTGCAGGCGGCAATGTCTCTTTGATCCGATGTCACACCAAAGAATGGATCATCGACCAGTGTGGCTCAGCTGGCAAAACCCAAGTTTTGGCCCCAGAAATGAGGGTTCTGATGGGGCATGTCATGGATCCGGGAGACTTGCAATTCAAGCCAGAGCGCTGCGGTGGCGCTTCTCGGGCAATGGATGTGACGGATTTTGTTGATCAGTCTCGCGGCCACATGAGCATCAATTACCGGGTCAAGGAGCTTTGTCGAGGTGCCGATCTTGCGACGGGTCTTCAGTGCGAAGTGGCTTTCAGTGGAAAACAGTGGTCGATCAAGTCCTGTGTATTGACCGACGATTAGCGATTCTTTCTGATCAAATATCTTTGCGACCAAATGTGTGTTTGACCACGCTATGATGGCAACTCAGACAAACGGCCGGAGCGGTTCTTTCTCCTGCGGGAAACGTCGAGGTGGTCGATAGTCTGCCATCTTTATTATAGGCATAAAAATCTGCATTTCCGCTACCATCGTCACGGTCGATTGCGACCTCCGTCTCTCGCACTGGAGCATTCACGTCAGCGGATTCTGTTTCAAGTGTTTCAGCGACGGAAATTCCAAAAGCAAAGCCCACGGGTGAGCGGTAAATGACTCTCGTTTTACGTTTGACAGCGCTAAATTCGACGACTTCCCGATCCCAAGACTTGAATGGCACATCGCGTTTGAATGCCTCCAGATCATTTTTGATCAGTCGAGATTGACGCCGCGTCATGAGTAGTCCGTAGGCCCAAGTGTCCCACCAGTCACGGAGACGATTCATGTTAGCCATGCCCGAATCAGGCTCGATCGTCTCCTGGAGTTGCAAACTGGCGCTGACGGGCAGGTGCCCAGCATCGATATTGATTTGTGAGGAAGAAAGACATGTTTCCTGATGGCGATCTGTAATGCCGTCAGCGACATAGCAGGTGAACGTGCGCGACCATATATTAAGTGGTGAATCTGCTGACGGATGATGGATGCTGATACTGGTATCACCAGTGACGATTTGGGAATAGAGACCAAAAAGAAGGGTAAAAATGTGCTTTTGCATGTCCGACTCCTGCAGTGGAGGGCGCCTCATACCATGCCTTTGTTTGCCTGACAATGACGTCTTGACAAATCTCGGGGTGAGGGGGTACTTTCGGCGCTCCGATGCCGGGTGTCAGCTTCCGACCAGTGAAACACCAATTCCTTTGAAGATTCAATACCATGGCTTCCCCCCTTCAGATTCTCTATGAAGATCATCACATTTTAGCTGTGATGAAGCCGGCCCGCGTGCCCGTGGCCAGTGAGGATAGTGGCGATGAGACGCTTTTGGGGATGGTCAGGGCCTGGAATTTAGCCCGCCAAGCCAACGGCAAGAAGGGTTATTGTGTCCCTATCCATTTTTTGGACCGTCCGGTGAGTGGCGTGGTTTTATTTGCACTCAGCAGCAAAGCAGCAACGCGCCTCAACGAGATGTTTCGGGGCCGTAGCATGCAAAAAACCTACGTAGCTGTCACAGCGCGTATGCCCTCGGTCCCCGCAGCAACCTTGGAACATTGGCTCGCCAAAGATAAGCAGGAGAATCGCACTGAAGTGAGACGTGCTGGGGCTTCGGACGCGAAAAAATGCGTACTATCCTATAAATTGCTCGCCAATCATTCTGGGAGATCGCTTCTTGAAGTGCGCCCAGTGACCGGTCGTAGTCACCAGATCCGCGCTCAATTGGCTGCCGTTCATGCACCCTTGTGGGGGGACGTGAAGTATGGTGCTGCTTCGGGCTGGGACGGTAAAATAGCTTTGCATGCCGCGCGGCTTGATTTTAGGCATCCCGTGGGCAGCCAAGAAATGCATATTTTGGCGCCTGTTCCAGACTATTGGCATGAAGTGTGGTCAACAGCATTTCCCGATTTTCAAGATATCATATTCCCGAAAGGTGAAAAATCATGACATTTTCAAATCAAAAGCAACGATTTAAAAAGTCGGGACATCGCTTCCAGGAGAAGCAAGGGGCTGATCGTCGCAAGGACGAATCTTTTAAGCAGCCAAAGCCGATGATTCAAACAACATCCTTATGGGATTTCCCCAGTCAGCATTATGGTGATGATCACCAAGGCGATGGCGAGTACGCAGGCGTCACTCCCAGTTACATTATCTGGAATCTTTTGCAGCGATACACCAAACCACAGGCCAAGGTTTTGGATCCAATGTGCGGCAGTGGCACGACCCTTGATGTTTGCAAAGACTTAAACCGTCAAGGCATTGGTTTCGATATAGCGCCAAACCGAACGGATGTGCACAAAGCGGATGCTCGTAGCTTACCCGTTAAGAGTGGTGAAGTCGATTTTGTGTTTCTGGACCCGCCCTACAGTACTCACATTAAGTACAGCGGCGATCCAAAATGTATTGGCGAGCTCGATGCACGCGGCGGTGGATATTATGAGGCCATGGAGGCGGTGATCGCAGAGCTTTACCGTGTGCTCAAAAACGGTGGTTACCTGGGGCTTTACATCCAAGACTCTTTTGCGAAAGGAAAGCCTTTTGCACCACTCGGGTTTGAGTTGTTTTTGCGACTCAGTGTCTTGTTTGAGCCGGTTGACATTATCTGTGTGACGCGTCATAACAAGAAACTAAAGCGCAATCATTGGCACACATCTTCCATCGAAGGTAATTATTTTTTGCGTGGATTTAATTACCTTTTTATTGTGCGCAAAAATTCGACTCATGATTCCCAGTTACTGAAGCATGATCGTGCGGGCGCTTTGTCCTTTTACTTGCGGCAGGTGGCAGCGGCCCGTCCGGGAGAGGTCGTGACTCCTGCCACCCTGGCAAAGGCGATCGAAACTGAAGGGGCGTCATTGGATAAAAAATTAATGCGTAAAGAGGAAAAGAAATCAATAAAAGCCCATCGCAAAGATCATGCGCCCGTGCAAAAGCCTCAAGGGCAACATCATCGACGACACAAGGAAAAACGCAAATGAACTCTTTGGAAGACCTCAAGGGTGAAGTGTTGAGATTTGCGGCCGAACGTGAATGGGAGCAGTTTCATACGCCCAAAAATCTATCCACGGCTGTGGCGGTGGAAGCCGCTGAGCTACAAGAACTCTTTATGTGGCTGACTCCCGAACAAAGCCGGTGTCCATCCCCTGAACTCCACGCGAAAATCGAGGATGAAGTGGGCGACATCTTGATCTGTCTTGTAAATTTTGCGGCCCGTACGGGCATCGATCCTCTGGTGGCCGCGGCCCAAAAAATCAAGAAAAATGGGCAAAAGTACCCCATCGAGGCCTGTCGAGGTCGAGCCAAGAAGTACGATGAGCTCTAGTCCGTGCCTGGTCGATAGCCATTGTTAGCGTGATAAATTAATAAGCCTTTAGACGCCCAAGTGACGCAGAACTCTCTGTGTGGGCAACCTCTGCCCGTCACTGAAGAGGGCAAATATTCGTCCTTTTTTCCAATAATTTCAATGACCCGATAAAAAATAACTTTAGTTCTGTCCTGATCAAGACGAAGACCAGTTCGGGCCGAGGGTCTTATTAATTTTTTTGGAAAGGGAAGTTATGCAGTCATTTAAGTCATGGTTTTCAAAAATGTCGTTGCGAGGACGCATCATTGTGATGTGTTCGTCCATGCTCCTACCGCTGGTCGGCCTATTCTTCTTATTGTTAGGTGCTTACCAGAAAGATCTTGATTTCGCGCGAGCTGAGATCAAGGGTGCAAAGTTTGGTCCTGCTGCCGTTAAGCCTCTTGCGCAAGCTTTTGAGTTTAACCTGAACCGAACCTCTGGTGGCGATAACACTGACGTGAAGTCTCGTCGTCAGGCTTCTGTTGGCGATCTCAAGGCGCTCGCTGATGAGTTCGCTGCTGATCTCAAGTTTAACGATGCTGACTTGAAATCCCGGAAGCGCGAAGGTATGACACCAGCCGCTGTTGGCGCGAAGTTGGAAGCCTTTATGGCGTCTCCAACAGATCAGAACTATACGGATGTGCTTAATGCTGCAAAGGCAGTTTTGGCTCACACCGGTGACATGTCCAATCTGATTTTGGACCCTGATTTGGATTCTTATTACCTGATGGATGCCTGGCTTGCCGCTGTGCCCGCGGTCATGGAGCGTTCTCATGATTTAGTACAAGCTCTTGTCGCAGGCGATCACGCGCAGGCTGATATCCTCGCGGGAATTTTGACGACAGTCGACTTGCCTCGCGCTCTTGGTGATATTGATGTTGCCATCACCGAAGACGTGAACTTCTATGGGGCTAATGAGAGCATGCAGAAGACACTTCGTGGTGACACTGACACATGGAGTGCTGATCTGAAGACTTTTGTTGAATCTGCCAAGAAAGTTAATGTGAAAAATAAAGACCAAGTGGTTGCCGTCAGAAAAATGGCGATCGATAACATTCAGCGTACCGAGGCTTTCTGGAATAAGCTCACTGGCCATTTGACCTCGCTTCTTGAAGCCCGTGATGCCTACATTTCCTTGCAGCGTCGTAACGCTGTGATTATGTGCGTCGTGCTTCTCCTTGTTTGCGGTTTTGTGGTTCGATTTGGTGCCTCTGCGATTGCCAAGTCTCTGGATGAATTGGCTGAAGTTCTCAAAGGTCAGACAGAATCTATTTCCTCTGAGAGTGAGAAGATTGCGACAGGCAGTACCGAGTTGTCTTCAACCGTTACCGAGCAGGCTTCGGCTCTGCAAGAGACGTCGACAACCATGCATGAAGTCGCAACCATTGCGGCGCGCAACTCCGACACCGTTTCAGAATCCATGCAGGAAGCTATGGGTACCATCGATAAGATTGAGCATGGTCGTCAGGCGCTCAACGAATTAATGAATTCTGTCCGCGCCCTTGAGGGTCAGCAGAATGATTCGACTAAGATTCTGCAAAAATATGCAGAGGAGGTCACTCGCATCGAATCATTCATCCGTGAGATCAGTAACAAGACATCTCAAATCAACGACATCGTATTCCAAACCAAGCTCTTGTCCTTTAACGCTTCAGTTGAGGCGGCGCGAGCTGGTGAGCATGGTAAAGGCTTTGCGGTTGTTGCGGAAGAAGTGGGCGTTCTTGCGAACCAGAGTGGATCTGCCGCTAAAGACATCAACGGTCACCTCGATAATACGCTGAAGATGGTCTCTGGTATCACTCAGCAGATTATTGAAATGGCAAAGAGCATGGAGCTGCAAACCAAATCTGTTTTGGAAAATAGCCGTTCCAGCGCGCAAAAGTGTGCGACTGCATTTGACCAGATCACTCAGGTGTCCAAGGCGCTGACCCACCGTCTACAGGACATCGTTGGCTCATCCAAAGAGCAGACCACAGCGGTCACGCAGATCTCGACTGGTATCACAGAAATCGATCGTGCAACTCAAGAGAGCAGCAATGTTGCTCATGCGTCAGCAGCATCCGCCTCTGAATTGGCAGAGGGTGTTGGTAAACTGAAGCATATCGCGCATGAATTGAATTCTTTGATCCGCGGTAAAGCTGCATAATTTCCCGTTCAAAAAAGAGCCCCCTGAACTTGACGGTTCAGGGGGCTATTTGTATTGCTACTCCTCTTATCAATATTCGGGTGGTACGATAAATCCACTGAGAGCGCTGTACCAGGTTCCCTTTGAAATATCGGTCTCGCCGTGCTCCAAGCCGAAGGGTAGCGGTTTGTTCAGAAAATCCATGGTGAAACGTGTGTAACCATCCGAGAGCCCGCGGTCTGGACGGTCAGTGCCCCAGCTATTTTTTACGACGAGGTAGCGCAGGGTACCATTGAGCGCAGCATTCTTGAGTTCGTCACTCACATCACCTTCAGGGATCGTACCAACGCCTGGTACGTGATCGACGACATAGTCTTCCAGGACAATCAAGTGTCCACCTTGGCCTGTGGAGTACCCCTTCTTGAGATAGAGCTCATGTTCAAATGTTGCGTTATTTTCTGTGTTTAGTGCAGAAAATTCCACCATCGAACTCATGATAACGGGTTTCTTATCGTTGGCGGCACGTAGAACTCTCTGTAAAACACTGGATCTTTTGCGGCGATCCCACAAGCGAGGTTCGGCGCCTTGTCCCCATAACTGAGGGTAGCTCAGCTGCGTCCATGCATGGGCGCCGCCGGAAATTTCGTCACTTAAGGTCCAAGGTGAGCCACCGGGAGACGTACCTGTTTTAAGTTCCGTCGCAGCATATATTCTTTCAGAAAGTGCGTCCATATCGACACCAAAAGCTTCGTTGAGGGCAGCTTTGACGGATTCTGGAGTGCGGTTACTGTTGTTTTGCAAAGATCCCGATGACAACGATTCATTGATGGCAAATTCGGCCATGCGCTGCACAGCAGACATTTGTTCGTCGGCCTCATCAGGTAAAAAATCCCCCTCGAGCATATACCCATGATTTTGAATGATCCGACTTGCTAGCCACCACTCGCCTCCCGTATCGATCTTGTCCCCTGTGCCCCTCAAGATCTTTTCGTACCAATCCCAGTAGGTCCAGTAAGATTCCGAGATATTGACCGTTTGACCGCTTGCTGAGAGATGTAACGATTCTGCCCAGGTGCTTGTAGCGTAGAGCCAGCAATTACCAATCGATTGCCTCTTTACAGGGGTATGCTCTACATCCGTGACATCGAGACGTGCTTTCAGGTGTTGACGTCCGCATCCGCCCAAAGAAGCCATGAAGGTCACGAGAAGCAATACCTTGGTCTGATAGAAGAATCTTTTGTTCATTTTTTCATCTTTCTGGCGTTCAACGATCGATCTTTTTAAAAACCATAGAATCATTGGGGGTTCTAACAACACCACCTAAGATTGTCCATGTGATTCTGCGGCCGATCGTTGGTCCTAAAATGGCGGTGCGGCGGGCCTGGCTAATATCTCATTTTGACGGGCGAGACGACCCGCGTTATATTATCGGAAAATAAAGAATTCATTGGTTTTTTTATGATTTGCGGCGGCTGCCATGGAGGCAGCAATTTCGAGAGAATGGAAGGTACAAACAATGAATGATCCATGCAGTCGGTCTATCGCGCGATCCCTCCTCGCCATCAGTCTTTTTGGGGCAGGAGTTTCATATGCCGTTGAACCCAAGGTCAACGCTCCAGTGGCTGTGGTGGCAACATCCGATCGGAGCGAACCAGGTAAAACGGATACAGCCGTTAAATCAGGGGCACCAGTTGAAAGCGCCACCGCCGTGCAGGCTGAGGACATCAGTGGCCCTGGAATTTTTGCTCGGGCTTGGCAAGCTGGTTTTGTCGTATTCATGACGTTGATTGGTTTAATCGGCTCCTCAGTCACATGCTGGGTGATCATCGTGACAAAGTACAAGGACCTTGGCCGCATCACGGCTGCCAATGATACCTTTATAAAATCATTCTGGGAGTCCCGGTCATTGAATGATTTGAACAGTCGTTTGCAAGAATATCAGTACAGCCCGGCGCGCGAGGTATTTCGTAGTGGTTACGCTGAGCTTGCGCGGAGCAATCAGATGCGCGATCAAACGGCATCGACTGAAATTGCTATTGGTGCTGCGATGGACAATCTTAATCGCACCCTGCAAAAGGCGAAACTTCTTGAACGCAAACGCCTGGAAGTGAACCTAAATTGGTTGGCTATTATTGCTTCGGTTTCTCCGTTTGTCGGGCTATTTGGTACGGTCTGGGGAATTATGAATTCTTTTGAAGGTATTGCACGCACGGGTAGCGCCAGTCTTGCTGCGGTGGCGCCGGGTATCGCTGAAGCTCTGACCTCAACAGCATTTGGACTTGCGGCGGCAATTCCCGCGGTGATCGGTTATAATTTGTTTAATGGAAAACTACGATTTCAGATGATGGCGATCGATGGTTTTTGTGCCGATTTCCTGAACATTGTCGAGCGCTACCTTGTAACTGAAAAGGCGAAAGCTGGCGAGAAGGCGTGAGACTTGGTTTTGTTCGCGTATGCACAAGAGGGGAGAGCTGATTCATGGCACTAGGACAGATCAACTTCAATCAGGGGGATGAGTACAGTGGAGATATCGCCGAGATCAACGTCATACCACTTGTGGACGTACTGCTGGTGCTCCTGATTATTTTTATGGTTGCTGCGCCGATCAGCATTGGTGGAATCAACATCGATTTGCCGACCAGTAAAGCCCGTGGGACTTTGTCAGATGAGGATCGGGTCATTGTATCCATCAACAAAGATGGCGAGTTTTGGATGGAAAAATCCAAAGTACCCGCCAGCGCCCTCCCTGAGAAACTCAAAGCCATGTACCAGTTCCGTGAGCGCAAAGAGATCTTCATTCGCGCGGACCGTGGCGTTGTTTATAGTGCGGTCGTTGACGCGATGAGCGCTGCGAAAAGTGCTGGCGTCACAAAAATATCAATGCTGACTCAGCCGCCCAGGAATGGCTAACCATGGCTGCCACTTCCGCAAAAACAGCTTTTAAATACGATTTCGGCCCGGCTCTACTCAAAAAAGTGGATCCCGTTGGTATGCCGGAGGACATCCGCTTTGCCTGGATCGTATTGATTTCGACCATTGCCGTCCATCTTCTGGTCTTGGCGATGAATCCACATTGGTTTTGGACCACCCCGAAGGTGGATATGGAGCAAAGTATCGCTGTGGATGTGGATTTTATGAACCAGCTGTCTTTGGAGGCTCCCCAGGAGACCGCCTTGCCAAATTCCAAACGGTCGGATGAGGCTGCTGTTCCTGCTAACCTCTTGCCCCAATTGCCAAAGAAATTCGAAGTCGAGGAACAAAATAAAGCCGAAGAAAAACCATTTGTGGAGGAGAAAGATCCTAAAGCCGATGATTCTCTGGCTGAAAAACAAGTCGCGCCCCCTGAAAAAGACGAAGTGCCAAAGACAAAAGAAGATCCCAATAAGGTCACTAGAGATGACTTGATGAAGCGCCTTGCTGTAGAGAAACTCAAACAGGAAAACAAAATCGATCTTCAAATGAAGGCCCAGAAAAACGCGCTCGCCAAATTAAAAGAAGAGTTGGCTGCCAATGACGCGAAGTCTAATTCAGGGTCGGGTGCGGTGGGTGTTGGTGCCATTCGTGCAAGAACTTATGCTGATTTGTTGCGGGCTGCTGTAAAACGAAATCTCTATTTGCCTAAAACCTTCGAGTACGATCAGATCAAACTTGTCACGCAACTTAGTGTCATCATTAATGCCAAAGGAGAGTTGATTGACGTGCGTCTGGCGAAATCAAGTGGCAACGGCGCATATGATCAAGCCGCGATTGCGGCATTGCAAAATTCGGTGCCTTTGCCGCAGCCGCCTGCAGATATTGCCGGGCAGGCCATCACTTTCAATCTTTCTAAATGACGGTTAGGAGTTTTTTCATGTTTTTAAAGTCGCAAATGATGATCTCTTTGATCCTTGTTGCAGGTCTTTCGAATTTATCCAATCCAGTCGTTGCCGCAGGGATTGTCGTTAATATTGATAACCCCCAGTTTCGTGAAGTCGTCGCGGCAATTCCAGAATTTTCCGTGCGCAAGGATTCTGCTGACGTGGAATCCGTGGCGCTGGCGACAGAGGCCAACACGGAGCTTCAACGGTTACTTAATTTTACCGGGATCTTCAAGCTTATGGGTCAAGCCGCATACAAGGATTTGATGTCTCATGCCAAAGAGTCCTGGTTTACGGATCAAGGCACGGGGACTGTGAATTTATTGGAATGGAAAACAGTTGGAGTCGAGGCCTTGACGCTAGCTGAGGTTTCGCGCGACGGTAGTGGAACCTGGACGCTGCTAATCCGTACGATTGACGTCGGGCGTCGAGAGGTTCTAGTCGGAAAAAAATATTCTCAAGTGGCTCGCAAGCAGGTCATCAACGTTATGCGGCGTTATGGTGATGAGGTACTACGAGCTTACACCGGGAAATCTGGAATTTTTAACTCGAAATTGGTATTCGTTGGTCGCCCTTCAGCAAGCGCAGCAAAGCAGATTTACATCTCGGATTTTGATGGGTCAAACGCCTATCCCATCACGCGCGGCAATTTTCCTCATTTGTCACCAAGCTTTAGCGCTGATGGCAAGTATGTTGCCTACACCTCATATGAGGCAGGTAATCCAGACCTATACATTTTTGATTTGGCGACAGGAAAATCTCGAAAACTATCGGGACAAAAAGGTATTAATAGTGGCGGTAATTTCTCGCCATCGGGCAAGGTCATCACGTTTACAGGTTCGGTGAATGGGGACGCGGATATCTACACAGTCTTGCCGGGTGGTGGTTCACGGAAATTATTCATTAGCGGGTCCGGTCCTGACGTGGATCCGTCGTTCTCACCGGATGGAAGTAAAATAGCCTTTGTTAGTGGCAGATTTGGTAACCCCCATATTTTTGTCGCAAACTTGAACTGGGGTTCCGACACAGAACCTCGGGTTGTCAATGACAAGAGACTCACGTACGCTGGCTGGTACAATGCCACCCCTGCCTGGACCCCTGAAGGGGATCGCATCGCTTTTGCTGGCTACGACAAGGAAATTGATCGTTTTGATCTTTTTATGATGAATCCGGATGGTACGAAGCTTGAGCGCCTCACCCTCCGGGCTGGTGATAACGAACGTCCGTGGTTCAGCCCCAACGGTCAGAACATTGTCTTCATGTCCAATCGAACGAACGGTCAAAACGTCAAGACAGTTCATCAACTATTTATCATGAATCGGGATGGTGGTAACCAGCGGCAGCTGATTACAGGGCTCTATGAGGCCCAAACACCATGCTGGGGCCCGAATCTGTAGAGTGTCCTGGAATTTGATGAAAGTCGTTTAGATGGACGATCTTGAAACGCTAGCAAAGTTTCATTATTTTCTGTTATAATATAAGCTGTTAGCCAACGAGGACGTGGCGCTTGAGTCGCGCAACGCTCGACTTGGGGAGTGGTTCATTAAATTTAAAGGGGTTCATTATGATGATTTCTTTACGTCGTGTTGTGATCAGCGCCATCGTGTCTACGGTTGGATTTGTCGCGGGTTGTTCTGAGAAGAAAGCCGAAGAGCCAGTAGCTGCGCCGGCTGCGACCGAAGCTCCTGCATCCCCAACAGCTCCAGAGGCTCCCGCGGCCCCAGAAGCTCCCGCAGCTCCAGCCAAGGCCGCAAAGAAACCAGCTAAAAAAGCTCCGAAAAAGAAATAATTGATTTAAGTTTTTCTGAGTAGGAGTGATCCCCAGGTCAGTCCTGCTCCAACCACGGCGATTACGATGTAATCGCCTTTTTTGTAGCGATCCCAATTCTGAGACAAGACAGAGGGTGCCCCACAGGCGCCCTGATTGCCGCGGTCGACAACATTGTACAGATGACGGCTGTCAGGAACGCCCATTTTCTCCATGGCTGAGACAAGCATTCGGTAATTCGCTTGATGACCGATGAACCAGTGCGCGTCGTTGGCCGTCAATTGATGCCGCGCCAAAATATCCTGTGCCGCCGCAATCGTTTTTGTAACCGCAAATTTTTGCACTGCGGCACCATTTTGATGGAAGAATTTACCATCTGGCAGGTGGATATGCTCCCATCCGCTGGGTGCTGATTCTACGAGACTGTCAATCACCTGGAGAGCGCCAGGGCGTTCATCGCTGCTGATGACTGCGGCAATCGATGAATCACCGAACAAGATTGAGTTTCTGCGGTCACTATAATCCACGCGGGTGGTGTATCGTTCTGTACAAAAAATGGCGCCTTCTTTTGTGAGGCCACTTTTCATTAGGCCACGCATCACGTGACACTGAACGACAAAAGTGCTGCAAGCTGAATTCACGTCAAATCCTCGAATCCTCTCCAATCCGATTTGGGCTGCAACGACACATCCGCTCGACGGAATGTCATCATCAGGAACTGACGTGCCACCGATCACGGTGTCGATATTGTCCAAAATCACGTGTGCTCTGCCGGTTGCGACTTTCCAGGCCTTTTCACTCATGCTGGCGATGGACTCTATCAAGCCATCGGATTTCAGTTTTTCGCGTGTGGTGCGACCATGTCGCAAGTCCATGACCATCTCTGGAGATAAGACAGATCTTCTGGACTCAATACCGACGCGATCCTTGATCCAATCACCTGCAGATCCAATGTCGAGTATGTCAAAAAAAGCATTGTCCAGGACATTTTCCGGGAAGTAATGGCCCATGCTGTAAATATACATGCAAACGATTCTCTCTCTTTAGTTGGTAAACATGCCACCATTGACGTGAATGGTGCTGCCAGTGATATAGCCAGAACCAGCGCTAGCTAGAAACGAGACAGCCGCTGCAATATCATCAGGGGTGCCAAATCGCTTTAGTGGGATTTTTGCCATCGCAGCGTCTTTTGCGGCATCTGGCAGGCTGTCTGTCATGTCGGTCTGAATAAACCCCGGAGCAACACAGTTGCACAGAATGCCAAATTGAGCGAGGTCCAACGCGATACTCTTGGTGAATGCTGTGATGGCCCCCTTTGTGGCCGCATACATCGATTGGCCGGCGTTACCCGTGTAACCAACGACCGAGGCGATATTAATGATCCGCCCTGATTTTGCGCGGATCATGCCTTTTGCTGCAAATTTACTCAGGAGGAACACGGGCTTTAGATTCGTACTGATCAAGGTGTCAAAGTCTTCCGGCTTGGCGAAGGGCAAGATCTGGTCAATGGAGACCCCGGCATTGTTGACCAAAACCGAGATCGGCCCAAGGTCTGATGTGACGGCTTTGATTAAATCCTGGCAGGCTGCGGCATCTGATAAATCAGCTTTAAAAGGCTTTGATCCGGGAATTTTCGCGCTTAATGCTTGTGCCTTGTCCTCAGATCCTCGGTAGTGAATCGCGACTTTAAAACCCGCCTCTCCCAGCGCTGCGGCACATGCGGCACCGATACCGCGACTTGCTCCGGTGACGAGAGCGACTTTTGACATTGAGCCATCCGGGTTCGCCATGAATTCCTCCGATCATCATCAGTTCGTTCTGAATCTGGGGAGGATAGCATTGCCAACAATGTGGGACAATCTGGATTTCAATCTCAAGAAGCGGTTTTTGCCAGGTTTGCGCCGGCGGCAGCGGATTTTTGCGCGCTCTTGATCTTGAATGCCCATTGGACCACACTTGCAGTGGTACGCCAAATGCCCTGAATATCGTTGCTTGCATCCGGGTGGAATCCTTCGTGGGCGGCGCGATTGCGGAAATCCTGGAAAATATGTAATTCGCGGCAGAAGTTCGCCAATTCCACATCATCGTTGGTCCCCACATTGAAAAGTCCGCTGAGCCCAGCTTTGCAATTTTGTCTACCGAAGACCAAAAAATAAAGACCAAAGGCCTTGAGTCCGTCTAATGTAAAACGGCGTCCGGGCTCAAATTGGCAGATGGCGCGAAGCATCTTGCGAAGTTTAAATTTGGAGAAAAAAGGAATGTCCTTAACGACGGGGAGTGCCGCAATATAAGCCTCAAAATCGTCCATTTGCCGGACAATGGGGCGAGCATAGCCGATGACGTCTAGTTTTCTTTGGATATGGCCTTTTTGTAGGGACTGACTTACCGCTTCTTCAAAGAATTCCCTGTAAAGTAATTCCATGGCCTTATACTGCATATCAATCAGTGGGGATAAATCCATCTCATGAGCTTGAGCGGCGCCTGCGATGGATTGGTTGAAAAACAAAGCAGTGCGTAATGCTCGTTTCACCTCGCTTGACAAGTCTTTGTAATGGGGGATCATGCCTCCCAGTTCACGGTCAAGATCCTTATCAGATGGCCACTGACTCGATGTCACTTGCGCGGCAAGTGCTGGTCTTTCAGTTTCTTTAGCGGGAGTTAGTAGTGCTGAAAGTTCATCTTTAATCTGGTAAAGGGGATGATCCGTGTTGACGGGAAGCTTGATGTCATGCACGGCGCTGCGAAGTTCTTTCTGCAAATCTTTAAGATCCTTATTGGACAATAAATTGACGATATCTTGCTGAACGGCCACGGTCGCATTCGGTCTTGTTAGCATGGAAATCAACTCCAGCAGACTTCGCTTGGTGTTAATCTCTCCAAGGGCCTTTGCCACAGCACGAAGTTCAGCGCTGTCATCGCTACGAATATAGTCCAAAAGCTTCAAAACAGCATCGTCCCGGTTCTTAAAACGAGCGAGAACCTTGATGTGCGCAATGGCTGCGACGCCTTTGTGCTTGCGGACGATCGAAGAAAGCGCATTGATATCGACCTTGTCTGGTGCGAGCCAGGCGTCCCCTAGCTGGGCCCAAAGATTGTCCCCACTGCGACGTGGCTGCTGTTGTTGAAAAGCACCATATAGATCAAAGATCGGATGAGGATCGTTTGCTTCAGTCAGGTTCGATGGCGCGCAAAAATCTGCGATATTTTGCACCAAGTCCGTGGCGATTCCCAAAGTTTTTAGATGAGCGTGGCTGCGTGATTGCTCCAGCAGCGGAAAAACGCCTGGTTGATAGGATGCGGCAAATGGGTCAGTGCGATCATGGTCTGGGCAAAACCCTCGTTTCCAGGGCAGCGCAGCAATTAAATATCGGGCCCACGCGGGATGTGTGCCTTGGGATTCCGCGATTTTTGTGAGGCCGTCCCTGCTCATGCCAGCGATCCACTCAGGGTTGGATGGCCCCGACAGCAGGAGGTTTTTTTGAATATCTTCTGGCGTGTCGTTGCGAGACCAAAGTGCAGGCAGCTTTCCCGCAATCACTTCGTTGGACGTATTTTTGCTGGCCCCCTTGGCAAGACCTTTCGAAATACGCGAAAAAGCCGCTACTTTTGCCGAGTGAGTTTGTAACGATGCCTTCGCTAAATGAAAAAAGATGCTGTGCGGGGCATCCGCCATCCAATCTTCCAATAATGCACATTCGTGCCGCATCAGCCATGCTAAAGCGTGGGTCGGAGGTTTGTGGTCAGTGCCATTGTGGTCCCTGAAGCTCTTTAACATGGTCCAGCACAGTTTGGTGAGCCGATCAGAAGAAAGATCGTACTCCAAGGCTCTTTGAATCAGGAGATTATGAAATGCACCGGACAAGTCCTCCCACTCAGGGCTTTCGAGGGTGGCTTTGGTCAATTCGTATCCGTGCGTGTCTTTGGCGATATCCAAAATGGTAAAACGAATGCGTTGCGGCAACCCGGCAATTGACGCGATAGGAATCAACCGATGCCAAAGCACCCTGTCTGTGACTCGGGCCCATGCCCTGATGGCCACGGCGGCAACATTTTGATCCCAAGCCAGAATATGATTCATCACCCATAATTCAAATTCAGGTTTGTCGCTCGTGGCGCTCATCTCAATGGCCGCAACGATTTCTGACTGTGAAATGGGCAAAGTCATCAAAACTTTCAGTAATTTGTCGTCAAGGGTTCGACCTTCATGGCGCCATTGAACGAGAAGTGATGCTCGTTGCTCTGATGACGATCCTGTGAGAAAAAGATCAAACTCTCGATTCGTCAGTGGGCGCTCTTTTTTCTCGCTTAACATGGAAGGGTTTCTCTCTCTGCTCTGGTGGTCCTTATCAGAAGATAGGACTACGGTTTTTTGTGATGATCCCACCCGTGTGATAGGCGGGAAATCCTTGTAAGCGGACATCGGTTGGTTTTTGGTGTGGGACAATAAGAACGAGTTGGTAGCGTTCCCAAAAACTTTAATTTAAAGCATTAATCTAGAGTGGTTATAGACGTTGGCTTTGGCATGTGGCATGCCTCTGTTTTTGGAGCCTTGGGATGAACACGGTACGCTCACTGATGACGATGGTCTATTTGGTCATTGGTTTATTCGTGTCTTATTGCTGAAAAAGCCACCGGGTCAAATCTCAAAATCGCGACCTCGTCTTCGAGGTTACGCTGCGATGATGTGAGGATCACTGTCGCGACTGCGACGTCGGAGTCGCATGGATAAATTTCAAAGAATGCCTAGAGATTGCTACCGGGGCAGTGCCATGACATCATGCAAACTGACATCGGCTCCCGCTTCCATTAAAAAACGCCGAGCACTGCGCAATGAGCTTGCCCAACGATGTGCCAGAGCTGCGGCATCCGTAACATCCTCTCCGCGCAACGGCTCATCGCTCTCAACCACGACGCGAGCACCCTTAAGCCAAGACCATTGATCCGGACGATCGCGCTGAAATGACCTCAGGCTAAATGAAAGTGTCATGCCCAGTTCCATGTAAGCACGACCAATTTCGGGCGGGCCTCTAAATCCATGGATGATTCCAGTGACGTGGCCCGTGCGACGTAAAAACCCAAGCATACGGTCATGCCCGCGCACAACGTGCAGCACAACCGGCTTCCCTGCATCCACCGCAAGACGCAGCTGACGCTGGCACCAAAATTCCTGTTTTAATCGGGATTCATTGCTTTTAACCCCTGAAAAATCTAAACCGATTTCACCCAGAGTTTTAACGCTTGAAAGATTATTTTTCAGGGACTCAAACATCTGTTCAAGCGCGACATCCGACGCATCTCTGACAGTCCAAGGATGGATGCCAAATGCAGGCGTTAGAAAATCGGGAAAACGCTCAAAGATTTGACGCTGCCGCTCCCAGTCCTTGGGTTCGACACCCCCAAGATGAATGTGACAAACCCCTTCGGACTGAAGTCGTGGGACTAGCTCGTCGAGAATCGGGGCTAAACGAAGGTCAGACAGATGTGCATGGGCGTCAATCATCGAGTTCAAAACATTGAAGTCAATCTGTCAATCTTAAGTTAATAAATTTCGATCGCTGAGTTCGTCATCAAGATACCGTCTAAAGTTCTTAACATTCACTTTGAGATCGGCGATCAAAGCCGGAACATCCGTAAAATCACCGGATGCCAAGTGCGTCTCAAGTTCCTCACATTTCTTTGCGCACTGTCTCGCTCCAAACATATAGCAAGAACCTTTGAGTGCATGTGCCGCCGATTTTGCCTCTGAAAAATTGCCAATGCGCGTGGACTCCTCAATGGCTGATATTCTCGACTTCCATCCCGAATCAAACAGACCGACAATTGATTTCCACTGATCTCCACTCTTTAGAGTCAAAAACAAAGACCCTAAAATCTGTTGATCCACATCGGTCATGACAGCCTCCCAATCGGCGCTCGGCAGAGGTGGATTGACCCAGCAGGGTCCACCGCAATAAAGTTTCAAGATTCCCAGCCTGATGAAAGCACCCCGTCGGCTTCTTACACAACGTCACTCATGCCGTCAAGAAACGAATCTGACCGCTTTCTATGATGGCACTGTGCTATTTGACACTGCTGGTATCACCATATGACAACATTGCTGTGAACGACATCGATTCACAGGGCTAACAATGCGTCACCAAAGAATCCTGATCTTCGACTGGGCCGCTTAGGATTATCGAAAGATCCTATTAATCTGACCTCACTCTATAACTTCATTCTATGACCTCATTCTATAACTTCATTCTAGGCGCAAACAGAAGATTCTTAGATTTTCCGAGACGCACGCATTACTGGCACAGGACTTGCTTTACCTCATATGAATACTCGCACATGCAGTCACTACATCGGTTGTCAGAATCTGAAAGGAGCGCAATATGGGGCCACTTACTAAATTTGTCGGATTTCTGGTGGTGGGGTTGGCGGTAATGGCAGCCGCAGAAGGAATTTCTGTCATCAGCAGGACCCTCGCTTTGAGAAATAATGCGTCAAGGACCTGCTTGGCGAGCATGCCGCACAATTGAACTTGAGATCGTCACATTGTCCTTGGAGGTATAAAATGGTGCAGACTCGACAAGAACCAAAGATAGCCACGGTGCTAGGTAAGGCTCCGATGGGTCAAACGCAATCAAATCATGCGCAGCAGATTGGGAAAGTTCTGTTGATTGATGATGATCCTGTTTTCCGAGCGATCTTCTCAAAACTAGCTTCCGAGGATGGTCTCGAGGTCGACGCATTTGACTCGATGCTCGAAGTTGAGCCATTTTCGCGCATATCCACCTACAGGGGGGTTATTTTCGACTACCATCTCGCACAACTCGACGGCATCGAACTTGCCAGTCATTTGGAGACAATTTTTGGAGGAGTGCCGATGCTGCTTGTCAGCGCAGATAGTGATGCCGAACGCAACATGCGGGAACGGTGCCCTGGCGTCTTTGGTGCTTTCATGAGTAAGAAGGAGGGTGGTCGAAGAATTATCAGCAAGATCCGTGAGATGATTGTGGGTCATTGTCATGCCAACTAAAAACATTGTGATAGCTTGCGAGGATGGTCCACATCGCAGGTCACTGATCAGTAAGCTTGTCAGTGCTGGCTACCGCGTCAGCGCTCACGCCAGGGAGTACCTGATGCAGCCACCTGTCGCTGGGCAGTCGCCGTATGTATTGCTAGTTGTGTTAAACCCCACAGATTCATGTTTGACGCTGAAAAAAATCTTCGATGAGTCGGCAGATCGGGATGTCCCTGTCGTATTTACGGGTGATAAAACAACCAACAAAGAGCTGCGAGCAGAAATCGCTGCTCACAATCATATATTTATCCCCATAGAATCCACGGCCAGAGAACTCTCCCTTGTGCTCGGTACTGCATCGCTCATGATCCAGGACAATAGCCGAGCGCGGTCATTGCGCAAGATACGCTGGGCGATTTCTGCGTTTGGCAGAATCACTAAGACGGAGAATGAGCCCCAAAAAGCCCTCAAAGGTATATTGGGTGCCTTATCCACAGTAACTCAGAGTCGCTGTGACATCGTGTCTACGCCACATAACATTCCGTCTGGGCTTCAGCACACCGATAAGAACGATGGCTATATGTATGCCTTGGATCGGCAAGGCCTTTGGCAGCTCAGCGGTCGGCCGAAGCAAAACCAGAAATTTGATGATGGCGATATTCAAATCTTTATGATGGCAGGAGCAATATGTTCAAGACTCATCTAGTGGATACACTGAGACTCAAAAACATCCCGTCAAATTTGACGGGTCGGTATGTTGTGACCATATTGATCGCGTATGCGTTAAATATTCTCGTATATTCTCACGTTGGACCGACCGCCTTGGCATCAAGCGTCATGTGGATCCCGACAGGGATTGCATTTGGGGGTAGTGTCCTCTTTGGATGGGTGGGCGCATTAGTGACAGTCGTGCCCGGCGCTATGTTCCTGGTTTGGCATGGCATCACAATTTCGGCAGCGGTATTGCTGGCGCTTAATACCGCGATCGCGTGTGCCATAGGCAGTACATTTTGTACCAAGCCAAAAGATCTTGATGCGTATTTTTCAAAAATTTCCGATGTCTTATGGTATGCCCTTGGTGGGGTGATCGTCGCTTCAAGTATCAATGCCGTCATGAATAGCCTGCTGCTGTGGACTCATGGAATCGTCAGCAGAAGCGAGATTTTGACGGTTGCTCAAAGGTCGTGGAACTCCTCGGCAGTGGGGGTTCTCATTGCTGGATCCTGGCTCATAGCCTGGGGGTCGATCTTTAAATTTAATTCTACCCTCAAATGTCGCAACGCTTGGGAATTTATTGGCTGTTCTGTACTTACAGTGGTCATCAGTGTGCTCGTTTTCCAATTGACGCAAGAAATCCCAGCAGCGATTAGCAACATATTTTACAAGCGTTATTATTTGCTCTTCCCGTTTCTGGCTTGGGCAAGCGTGCGTTTTGAGTTGCGGGGCGCAACACTTATCTCACTGATTGTCGGTATGACAGTCACCATTCTACACGCCGCTACAGGGCAAATTGCGGGCATCGAGGTCGGTCTCGAAAGCCTGCCTTTGGTGCAGATTTATCTAGGTGTTTTCACTCTGACGGGCATGGTGATAGCGAGCTCTATTGCGTTTGTGCGGAGACGAGAAATGACTTTTCGCTCCATGTTTGATAACTCTGGAGCTCCCATGGCTCAGGTGAACATGGACCGTAAATTTGTGGTCGTTAACGATAAGTTTTGCGATTTGGTTGGGTATTCTCGTGAGGAATTGCTCAATATGACGTTTGTTGACCTTACGGTTGACGGTCAGGATCAACACCACTCACAATTTGAGCGATTACGGTCCAACACTGCAAAAAACCTTAATGTTGAAAAGAAATATCGTCGTAAAAATGGCGAAATTATTTCTGTTTCGGTGAATGCAGTCTTGATTCATGATCACGTGCAAAATGAGAATTTTTCGGTCGCAGTGATCAAAGACATCACCGCTCTAAAGAAGGCTGAAGCAATCGCCTTGCAGGCGATGGAGGAGGCTGAGAGCGCCAATCGCGCAAAGTCCTCGTTTCTCGCGAATATGAGCCACGAAATCAGAACGCCGATGGGCGTAATTTTGGGCTTCTCCGAGCTTCTCCTGCGCGACAAAGACCTTTCTGCCACGGCGCACCAGTATATCAACACCATCCATCGCAATGCGGCTGCTTTGGGAACACTGATTAACGAGGTGTTGGATCTTTCGAAAGTCGAGGCCGGGCGTCTGGATATCGCTCGCGAGACGGTCTTGGTTCAGCAGCTCATTGATGACATCAAGTCTAGCTTCTTTCCGATGGTCTCGCGAAAAAACGTCACATTTACGACGACATTATCACCCACGATGCCCAAGGTCATATACTCCGACCGCCTCAGACTGCGTCAGGTTTTGATGAATGTCATCAGCAACGCCGTGAAGTTCACCAAAACTGGATCCATTCATGTGGATGTGGCAAATCAAGATCTCGACAATAGGTCTGCCCTATTGTCCATTACGGTCACCGATACAGGGATAGGCATGACCCCATTGCAGGCCTCGAAACTTTTCCAGCCCTTTGGCCAGGTACATTTAGACCTTTCCCATGAATACGGTGGAACAGGCCTCGGATTGGTGCTTTCTCGTAAAATTGCTCAGCTTATGGGTGGCGATGTGGTTCTGAAATCAAGTGAGCCAAACCAAGGAAGCACTTTTATCATTAAAATCCGGGTTGAACTTCTCTCGGAAGAAGCACAGTTGGTATTGACAGCACTGGCTCCGGACAAAATAAAATCCGTACTCCCAGCTGTAGGCGCTTTGGGAGGACGCCGGGTGCTACTGGCCGAAGACACACCAGACCAGGCGATGCTGGTTCAAATTTTATTATCAGCCCAGGGAGCGACAGTTGATATTGTTGAGAACGGGGCCGATGCCGTGGATAAAGCGAGTACGAATGACTACGATGTGATTTTAATGGATATGCAAATGCCAGTCATGACGGGAGCCGACGCGACCGCAATTCTACGTGAGCGAGGTTACCGATTACCCATCATCGCTCTCACGGCACAGGCCATGCGCAGCGACGCCGAGCGCAGCGCCGCGGTGGGTTGTAATGAACACCTATCAAAACCAGTGTCAAAGGACGAGTTAATTGCCGCCATCAAGAGAGTCACTGACCAGAGTGCGCAGTTTTTGGGGCCTCCATCATCGAAAATGATACCCGATTCGATTCCGATCAATGGCACATGATTTGCATCTGAAATATGTGTGACGCAGATGGGAGGGGTTCTATGAATCTATCGGAAGCACTGCTACAGAGTATTTGTGAATTTGAACGAACTTCAAACCAATTCATCGACGCCAATGACGCGGAGAGGGGTTTATGGCTCAGAGAACTAATGATACAAGATGACGGATACAAGGCTGCCATACAAAGCTCTCTAGATAGCATCTGCTGTGATCATGAAGATATGGATTGTTATTCCATCTGGGCTCTATGCAGAAGCTTTGAGCATGAACGGCAGCTGGTCATAGCCTCAGCCCAGGCTTTGGTTGGGCACGTTGCAGTATCGCTATCGGAAAATGATGAGTCACAGGCGACGCTAACGGGTATCAGGTCCGCGATAGCGTTACACCTTAAGCGTTTTGGGATCAAAGGTCGGTATCTTGTAAACTTTTTGCAGGCAATTCAGATCCACAAAACGAGTTCTCCATCCACTCAGCATTTTGATGGTGAAGATTTTGTCGCGGAACAGCCTTGGTCCTGATTTGCGATCGATAGTAGACCATGACAAGACCTTTAAGCGGCAGCCATCTTTGCCAACCATCCGTGAAGATCAAAGAGTGGCGGGGTTCTGATCGACTCGATCCCGATTGAGATCACGAAGGGAAACTCATCCGTCTCAAACGTCAGGGTCAAAAATCGCCCCTGCCCTTTCAGCATGTAGTCCACCGCTTTTTCACGCGAAAAATCCGCATGAAAAACTGGTCTAAACGGATATCCGCACCCCTCGGCTCTAGCGCGAAATTGAGCGATCATCTGGTTCAAAAGCTCACCGCAGCTATCAACCACCATATCCAAGGAAATTTCCTCAGGTGGCATATAAAGAAGCTTGGACGCCATGATCCTCGCATGCTCCGCCTTCAAACTCACTGTAAATGTGTAGTTTGCCCCGGGACCGACACCGTGCGCTACGCTTACAAGCTCTGACTTGTAATTTTCGAGCTGATAAATCTTGTCGCCCAAATGACGACACTCAAGGCTTAAGTTGGCGCTAATCGTCTCGCGCACCGAGGTAATGACACTGTTGACCAGGCGAACATCGAGGTATTTTTTATCCTTGCTGTTGCCACGACTAAGCTCTGCATGTCGTAAAAAATCTGAATAAATATCGTAGCAAAATGTCACGTTAAATGGTTGTTCTTGACACACAAATGGCATATCGAAATATTTTCCATTTGAACGCGAGAGGTACGAGTGCTTTTCGCCGGTTGAAACAAAGAAAACCGTTGGACTCAGCTCATAGCCAAATTCCCCCAATTCCTGTCTTACAGCGCCAGTCAGTTGATTCAGGACCTCAAGCAGTAGATCATTTTTAATATCCGAAGAAATCTCTTCGGCTGGCAGCGCGAAAACCGCAGACGCCATCATCTGCACAAAAGCATCACTTGTGGACGCGATCAATGCACCTTGCAGTCCGTCACCGTAAAATGAGCATATGGCTGTAACGTCATTGATTTCGACTTGACTTCGAGCCGCCTTAACAGGCTGAGGCGTTAGTGTCAGACCACTCGCAATATTAACGACGTTCATGATGCCGCGCAGAATGCTTGCTAACACACGTGGATCAATTTTCCGATCCTTGTTAACGATAACTGACCTCAGGTAGTCGAACACAAACCCTTTTGAAAGGCCGTGTGGCGCTAATTTTAGATTTTTACGGTCGACAAAGCTCTTCAGGATCTCGACGTTTTTTTCAGTGGTGACGATCATTGGTTTTTGCTCAAGATCAGCATAACCTTTGGTTAGCAGGTTGATATCTTCTTGACTCAAATCCTCATCGATAAAAACGACCTGGTGCAGCCTCATCTCCATAAGTCCAATTGCTTGAGAGACCGAAGACGCATCATCAAAAATTACTTGTTCGCTGAATATCTTGAGAAATTTGGCAACGGCCTCTTTCACCTCAGTGCGGGAAACTTCTGATCCCTTTACCAGCATGATTGCACCCATAGACCGCCTCTCCTCATTTTCTCACGAATGCCCACCGTCTTCTAACTTTGCCCAATGTACTCTTCGTTTTCAGCACAACAGAAATACAATCAAGCACCAAGCTTGTGCGGCGGAGAACCGTCGCGCAGGCTTTTTAGCTGCTGAGTGACCCGCGTAAAACTCTTCGGTGCCATGCGTTCACACATTTCGAAATATTTTATAGATTGATCAAGATTTCCGGCCTTCTTCATACAAAGACCCAAATTAAAGTAGAGCTTGTATAGGTTGAGGTCTTTGCCCAGTAAATGCACCGTATTCAGATATAGTTTCTCTGCATTCTTGAATTGTTTATTGGCCGTCAGCGCAATCCCTCGAAGGTTGCAAAAACGCCCCAGATCAAAATGAGCCAAGGGGCCCGTCATGATCTGCTTCGAGGCACGAAGGTCGCCTTCAAGAATACTCACTGCGAGTAGGCCTTTAAGGGCCCCTTCAGCCTCTGGCTCCAATGAATTTGCTTTTTTATAGGTCGCTTTCGCATCTGGTATCTTACCGTTTTCAAAATACACATCCCCCAACTGAACCATATAAAGCACACTCGTTTCAGCCTGAGGAAGAAACTTAACAAGGTACTTTTCTGCCAGGTGACTTTGCCCAAGTTTTTGGTGGGCTGCAGCCACCAAAGACGCTGCTGGCATTGACGTTGGGCGGGCGCTGAGAGCTTTTTTGCCGTGCTGAAGCGCGGGATGGATGCGTTCGGACATGAACAGTGTCCTGGCAATAATCATGTGAGGCACATACGGTTGATATTCAGTTGCTAGCATGCGCTTTGCCGCATTGAGCGCATCCATGTAGCGATGCGCCATGTAGGACTCTTCAGCCGATTCCGCATCAATAAAAAATCGCCTATGACCCTCAACCTCGCCGAGAATGGCCGCCAGACCCGTAATCAGATCTTCGGCTGTCGACTTTGACGATATGAAGAATAGATTCGGCATTTCACGCAGGATACTGCTTATTGGTCCCGGTTCAGGTTCCGGCGCAAATAGTAAAATGGGCCTTTCCCGTCCATCGCGAATTTTTTCGATATATCGCATGGTTTGAGCGTCTGTGATGCCGGCTTCCACAACCTTAATCAGCACCTTGCCGATTGGCCGCGGTTGTTTCATGTCCGCAACCTCTGCTGGCCACGTGAAATATTCTGCAAACGCCTTGATAGCAAGCGCCAGTGGAGAGCTTAATTTTGCGAATGCAAAAACCGCCATTCGTCAAACACCTATATGGGAAACCGCAAAGAAACTCCAAGGAGTATCGGCACTTGGTCTGGAAGCTTGATATGCCGCGGCTCCGGACCGGATCGAGTGAAGCGGAAGGATACATCAATACAGCGTCCAAAATCCCAGTATTTCTTTTGTGATTACAGTTGTTTGTAGTTTTTGAAAACACCCAGAAAACACCGCATCGGATCAGCAGCTAAGATGCTCAAAACACCGGTATCCATCCGCTTTTTATGGCTTTTACCGCAATCCATCTGGTATGGTCTTCGACTCGTTACAAATAAAGGATCTATGACTATGCGCGATAAATTCATCAAACAATGGACCGAGACTTACTCAGAGCAAATTGATGCCCGCGTGGACAAGCGCGCCAAAATGCTTGAAGCCGCCATGAACCCCTATAAGACAGGTCTATGCGCAAACACCAAGAGCATCGAACTGCGCCAGCGCCATGACACCCATTCAAAGGAAGACCTCGCAGGCATGACTACCGATTATGCGATTGCCGGTCGGGCCATGCTAGTGCGTGACTTCGGCAAGGCGGCATTTATTGACTGTGACGACGGCGTAGGGCGAATGCAGATTTACATCTCCAAGAACGATTTGAGTGAATCTGATTTTCAAGAATACAAATTGGCCGACTACGGAGACTTCGTCTGGGCCCGCGGTCAGATATTCCGGACTGGCAAAGGTGAACTCGCAATTCACGCCAAGGAATTCAAGTTAGTCACAAAGTCCATCCGACCTCTGCCGGAAAAATTCCATGGCCTGACGGACCCAGAACTATGCTACCGCATGCGCTACGTTGATATGACGATGAATTCCGACAGCCGCGAAACACTCAAAACCCGCAGCAAGATTGTTCGCTACATTCGTGATTTCTTTTATGACCGTGACTATCTTGAGGTTGAGACACCGATGATGCACTCGGTGGCAGGTGGCGCCACAGCGAAGCCATTTCTGACGCATCACAACGCCCTTGATATGGAGCTTTTTATGAGGATTGCTCCGGAACTCCATTTAAAGAGATTACTGGTCGGCGGATTCAATAAGGTTTTTGAGATGAATCGTTGTTTTCGCAATGAAGGACTTTCGATCAAGCATAACCCGGAATTTACCTCGATCGAATTTTATGAAGCCTGGGCCACATACGAAGATCACATGCGCCTGACTGAAGATCTGCTCAATGGACTTGTCCGCCATCTTTACAACAAAGAAACCGTCACCTTTGGCGAGCGTGAAATCAGTTTTGCAAAGCCATTTGCGCGACTCACCATGAGACAAGCCGTTATGAATGCCACCGGGCTTTCAGAGTCAGACACGCGTCATCCATCACCCATGGTGCAGCGTCTAAAAGCTAAAGGCCACGACGAAAAGACACTCAGCAAACTGTCTGCAGATCGATTGATGGTGTTATGCTTCGAGGAATTTGCCGAAGGTGGATTGATTCAGCCAACATTCATCACCGAATTTCCGACCGAGGTCTCGCCATTGGCCCGACGTAATGACAAAAATCCTGATGTCGTCGATCGGTTTGAGCTCATGATTAACGGCTGGGAGATTGCCAACGCATTTAACGAGCTGAATAACCCCACGGATCAATTAGAACGATTCGCTGAGCAGGCGGAGGCCAAGGCTGGAGGTGACGAAGAAGCTTGCGACGTTGACTACGATTATGTGCGGGCACTCGAATACGGCATGCCCCCAGCGGCTGGCCAAGGCATTGGTATCGACAGACTATGTATGCTGCTCACCAATAGCCCAAGCATTCGCGACGTCATCTTGTTTCCTCAGCTTAAGAAGGAAGTCTTCTTTGGGGAGTGATATCAGGATTCGGAACGCATCCCGGGCAGATATCGAAAGCATCGTCCTATGGCAGGTCGCCATGGCGAAGGAAACCGAGGATTTTGCTCTCGATCCGCAGACCGTCACCCGGGGCGTCACTCACGTGTTTGAGCACCCAGGCACAGGATTTTATTTGATCGCGGAAATGGATCGAATTCCGTGTGGGTGCATGCTTGTTTTGTCCGAGTGGAGTGACTGGCGGGCTGGAACCATCTTATGGTTGCATAGTGTCTATATCGAACCCCTAAAGCGCAGACGAGGGATATTTGCCTCCATGCACGCTCACGTCAAAAATTTGGTGACCACCGACCCGAACCTCCGCGGTCTCAGACTGTACGTAGATCGATCCAATCACAACGCCGCATCAGTCTACCGCAAGCTTGGGATGTCTTCCGATCATTACGAGCTCTTTGAATGGGTCAAATAAATTGAAATAAATTGAAATAAATAGATCCTACTCGCAAAGTGCGCTGCCTGGCGTTAAGCTGACGCGACAAAGCAGACATTAAAATAGCCAAAAAACCTTCAAAAATAACTGAATAACTATATGTATTTATTGGTTTAAATTTAATTTTTTATGTTTTTCCCTATAGTTTTCACCACCCTTGCCGAACTCCTTTTGAGGGAAGCCCCCAGCCGGGAACCTTCCGAGGGCAGAGGTCAAGATGGTGTCGCTTTTGTGGAGCAAAAAATGTTCGGTTGCGGCCTGCGTCGGTCTCTGGGCGGCTGCGGCTCAGGTTGGATTTTCCCAGAGCGCAGCAACGCAAACGGTACTTGACGCGACCCCTTGGACCAGCACCAGAGCTAACGGCATGGGTGGAGCATTAAGCACTATCGCAGATGATCTCGACGCGCTTTATTACAATCCCGCCATGATCGGAGGCCTCGGGTTTAGCGGTCAAGCTGGAAAAAAATCGACTTGGAGCGGACTTTATTTTCCTTACGCGGGCGTGTCGATCAACGAAAACGGCAGCAAAACGCGCAATGAATTTAATGCGCAGGGCGCACAAAACGACGCAGCCGCTGGCGCAGCCATTCTCGATGCCCATGCGGGACAACGGCAATACGCTCGCGCTACATTTATTCCCATAGGATTATTGCTCGGGCGCGCAGCAGTGGTGCCCATGATTGATCATCAAATTGCCGCTGTTCCGAGCAGTGAAACCCCGGGTCAGGTCCTGATGCGCTACCGCACGGTCACAGGAGCGGTTTTGGGTGCCAGCATTGCTGATCAACAAAATCGCTTTGCGCTTGGTCTCTCCCAAACAATGGGGACCATTGAGGAGACGTACGGAAGCTTTCAATATTTGGATATCGCCGACGCAAATGACCGCAAAAATGTGATGAGCAAAAATCGCAAAACCTATGCCGCCAAAACCATGAGTGCTGGATTGACCATGCGAATCCCTAAAGCCATGGTGCCAACCCTATCGATTGTGGCCCGAGACATTGGCAATACCAAGAACAGCGCCAGTGATGCCACCCAAGAACCGTTGGTCTATGATGAAGACTTGACCACCGGAGTTTCTATTTCGCCATTGCTTGGTCGACATGCACGGCTGAATCTGATTTTGGAAACGGGATACTTGACCCAAAAACATCTGGCCGCAAAAAAGAAGGGACGTGCTGGTGCTGAGATCTTGTTATTTGGAACTGACGCAGATGCTATTCTTGGTCTGAGGTTTGGGGCGAACGAGGCGGGAGCAAGCTACGGAGCCCATCTCAACTTGGGGCTTATCGGCGCATCATTTGAAAGTCACGCCGTTGACATTGGCGCGAACAATGAGCGCGTCATTGAGCGCCGCCAAAGCTATTCTGCCTACATTAATGTCGCTAGCTTCTAACGGCCTTACTGGACTGAGATTTACTTGTAATCTTAGGCTGCAAAAGGTACCACTAAAGCATGCTTCGAGTTGATAACCTGTCTTTTTCTTTCAAACATCGACCGCTATTTCAAAACTTGTCTTTTGAAGTCGCGCCAGGAACCTTGACGCGTATTGCTGGGTCAAATGGCGCAGGCAAAAGTACCTTGCTTGCGATCATCACTGGCCTGATTTCCGGCGCCAGTGGGGATGTTTCTTTTGACGGGAATGCTCGAGCGCATGTTGATTTTCGGTTCTGGACCAGCTGGATCGCGCCTGACGGCAATGGATTCACCGCCAGTCTAAGTGCAATCAAAAATCTTGAATTTTGGCTCCAATTGCGAGGACTTCAAAGGCCTCATGAACATCTCAAAGACAGCTTGAACCAGTGGGGCCTCACAGGCGATTGGGTCCAATCAGAGCTTCCAGTGGGAAAATTTTCAACGGGCATGAAGCGTCGCCTTGCGATCGTGCGGCTGCAGCTTGAGGGATCAAAGCTATGGCTGCTTGATGAGCCACTTTTTGGACTCGATGACGCGGCCTGCCGGCAGTTCAGGGGTCTTCTCCATCAACACATTAAATCCGGTGGTTCCGCAATCGTGATCACTCATGATGATCGTCTTTTAGATCAGATCCCCCATAAGACCATCACGCTGGGGGGCCTCGTTTCGTGACCGAGCAACCTGTAAAAAACTCTTGGAGTCAAAGCGTCACAACACTTCTGGCGCAAAGTTTACGTGTAGATCTGTCCTCAAAGGATCGACTCATTACACCGATTTTTTTCGCAGCGGTCATCTTGTTATTATTTTCATTTGCCATTCCGGAGCAAGATCCCTCCATGAGATCGAGGGTTATGGTCGCGGAATCCCAACTCGCGATTTTTTTTGCTCTGCAGATCGCTTTTTCAAGAGCATTTGAAGCAGAGAGATCTGACCGGGTTTTTGATCATCTGCGCCTCAGCCCCATTGCATCCTCGGCCTTCATCACAGCAAAAATGCTGCATGTTTTGATCATGGGGGGATTTACTGTCATGTTCACCGGGTTTCTTGCGGTGATTTTACAGGGACAGGACCCTGGCGTTCTTGGCGACCCCGTGGTACTCGTAGCCGCCCTCTTGTCGTTACTTGGTCTTGCTGGACTCGGCGTGCTGCTTGCCGCGATCACTCTGCGGGCCGAGGCCCAACAAATTTTGTTTCCGCTGCTTTATTTCCCGCTGAGTGTCCCAGTGCTTATTTGTTCAACAGAAGCCCTCACCCAGTGGCTTGAAACCCATCAGTGGAATGACACACTGCGCGGTTGGGCGGTCATGTTGATGGCCTTCGATGCGATATACTTGACCATGGCCCTGCTGCTTGGCGCTGAGGCTGAGGCCTGATATTTTCGAGGTCGCCTCAGGCCTAGGTCTTGGGTATAGTCTTCGATACGTGGAAAGGAATCCATATGAGCCAAGGTAAACCTCAAATTGTTTTATTCGCCAGCCTCTTGGCACTTTTAGTTCAGTGGTACTACGGTCTTTTTTTGGTACCAGCAGATGGGGCCCAGGGAGAGGTCTACCGCATCATATACTTGCACGTGCCGTCGGCATTTGCGGCATTTTTATGTGCTGGAGTTCTGCTTGTGGGGAGTTTGATGGCCCTGCGATCAAGATCAGATCAATGGTTGCATGTTTCACGAGCTTCCACGGAAGTGGGGCTGATTTTTACCATGCTGACATTGGCAACGGGGAGTATCTGGGGCAAGCCAACGTGGGGTACATGGTGGACTTGGGACGCAAGACTCACCACGACATTTCTTTTGGGTCTCATGTATGGGGGATGGCTTCTCCTATACACGTCCATGCATGCAGGGCCATCACGCACCCGCGGATGCTCGATCCTTGGATTAATGATTGCAGCAGATGTACCCATCATTTACAAAAGTGTCACCTGGTGGCGAACCCTCCATCAGCCCCAGACCATTCTCAGGTCCGGTGGATCAACAATGGATCCCGAGATGCTGCGAGTGCTTGTTGGCGGTGTTGTTTTGATGTCCGTTGTGGCGATCGCAATGATCTTGACGCGACGGGGTACTTTAGTTTTGGCTGAAGAACTCGAGGAAAAATCACTGGGAGGTCTGACATGAACATGTACGGCGAGGGCACTGACCCTGGTCCCTATATTTTTGCGGCCTACCTTTTGGGGTTTCTCCTCATTTTTGGTTACACGATGTGGCTGATGCGCGATCGCAAGCGCGTGGCAACGTACCTTGAAACGCTGAAGAAGGACCGTCCGTCATGAACCTTGGCAAAAAGAGATCAAAATCCGCTAAGTGGTTGATTGGCATTGGCATCATAACGGCAGCCGTTGTCGCGATCGCCATGACGCAATTAAGCTCCAATGTCGTTTATTTCTACACGCCTGATGAAGCGCAGGCAAAATCCTTGGAGATCGGTCAGCAAACCATCAAGGTTGGTGGCATGGTGGTCCCTGGATCTGTCGACTGGAAGGCCGAACAACTTGATCTCGCCTTTACGATCTCAGATCTAAAAGGACATGAAATCCGCGTCAGACACAAAGGCACACCTCCCGACATGTTTAAAGAAGGACAAGGAGTCGTCGTCGAGGGCACTTTAGCCTCTGCCGGTAAAGATATGACCTCGAGAAAGCTTATGGTGAAGCACAGTGAAGAGTACAAAAAACCAGGGGACCATGCCGGTTCCATGAATAAGGAACTCCTGCAAAAAAGTCTCTTTGGCAATCAAGGTCAACCAAGCCAGGATAGCAAATGAAGTCATTGCGAACCAAACCTCTGAGCCACCGCTTCGCAACCATAGGTCTCGCAGCAGCGGTCATGATCATTTTGTTGGTTCTCCTAAAGGGACTTTTCTTAAATCCTACAGTGGTCAAGTCCAGTCAAATTGGCAAGCCAGCCAATGATTTTGAAGTTGAGGTTTTGGAGGGGCTGTCTTGGCTACCCAAAGCAACTGGAACGAAAGTTCGTCTCAGCGATCTACGTGGCCGTACGGTCATATTAAACTTTTGGGCGAGTTGGTGCGTGAGCTGCCGTGAAGAGGCGGCCGAAATGGAGGCGTTTTGGACGCGCCATAAAGACGCCGGTGTCGTTGTCCTGGGTGTTGCCATCCAAGACACTCCGGAAGCAGCACGAGATTTCGCTAAATCCCACGGCAAAACCTATCCGATCGCCCTGGATACATCGGGCAAGACAAGCATCGATTACGGCGTCTACGGTGTTCCAGAGACGTTTATGATCGACCCATCTGGGATCATCACCCGCAAGGAAGCCGGACCGGTCACAGCAAAACTTCTCGAAGATTGGCTAAAGTCCCAATAGCCAATCCAAATAGCTTATGGACCTTTGTCTGAGGTCGACCCGATGCACGGGCCGTCCTCAACGTCGTAAATGCTGATATTTCGCGGGACACAGTCACGGTTTCCAGAAGCCCTTACGGACAACATAACCGCTGGGTCTACCGTTTTCATAGTACTCAACGCCGGTGACGCAACTGTCGCCTTTAAGAGTCACCTTTTTACATTGGCTATATGAGTAGTACGCATCCCATCCCGAGGGTCTCTTCTCAGATGAGTCCCAAAATTTGTGTCCCTCGAGGACACCGCCTGGACGGGCGCAATTGCCGGATTGGAAGTCTCCTTGTTGGATGACGCCGACGAAATTCTCACTCTTGTAGGGTGTATCGGAACCCCAGTCATTTTCATACCAGGTGCGCTGACACCAGCAGCAATCACGGCGTTGATTCTCACCTGTACCAGTCGGTTCGCTGACGCCGTTATTATTTGTCCAGCCACCGGACCCCAACCTTGAGCCGATACACTGGCCGAGTTTGGTTGTGCCAGCACAATCGGCCCAACTGTTATTGCCTGTAGTGATGGCTTCGATAATTGCTTTTGTGGACTCTGAAATGGCGCCACAAGCGAGTTTTGAGGCTTCCCCACCGACGGAACATCCAGTTTGTGCAACGGCACTGACAACGTCAGCCGTAATTTTGAGCCCACCGGACTTGGCGCCGATGATTTTTGCAAAGTCGACTTTGCCAGAGAATGCATTGCAGGATGATGCAGAGGTCCTAAAACAAGAGGCAACCCGGGCCTGGCTTTCTTCGGGCGTTCTTGGGCCGCAATCATTCTGGTAAGTCGAAGGTGGCACCGCTCCGATGCTGTCAGCAAGCGAATTCGCTGCGGCAGCACACACGGCGAAAGCGACTTCCTTTGCTGCGTCGAGAGCGATGTTGGGCTTATAGTCTGTTAATACTTTTTTGACATAATCGACACCTAATGTCTTTCCTGCCCAATAAGCGGCAGAGCTCCCGGCGTTATCCTTGATGGCTTTCTTCAGGGCGGCTGTACCGACGCTGCGTATGCAAAAAAAAGCGGTCTTATAAAAAGCTCCTGTGATGGTATCAATCATCTGCTGATCCAGCTGTTCCCTGGAGGGGTTGGCTGCATTGAGGTAATTAATGACATCGCCTGCTCCTTTGGCCTGTGCCGAGCAGACGCCTATGAGTACATCTGCGGCACAACCAGCTGGATTCGCCTGTGTTGCAGCCTTGCCGATAATCTTACAGGCCTCTCCAGCGAATTTGTTAAGGCCGCCTAATGTCGTGGCGCTGATGACCTCACAGTTGTCGTCAAGCCAGTTTGGCTTTTCAGAGCCTAACTCGGCACAGATCTTAGTTCCGGTTGGTGCCGGATTGTTTGATGGAGTAGGCGTGTATTTGCACGATGGAGCATCAAGCGCTTGAAGTTGATTGCAGTAGCGCGCAACGATCCTTTTGGCGGTGTCCGCGTCTTTGACTTGGGAATAATGGGGAGGAATTCCTGCATAGGCGCCGACACCCGCGTATTGCCGGCATCCTGCGCCACTACCATCTGAATTGGTCGACACTGGAATAGTTGTCGAGCCCGAGCTGTTGGCAGATGAGGATGACGTTGAGGATGACGTTGAGGATGAAATTGATGATGAAGATGATAATGTCGAGGACGACGGCTTTGGCTGTCCTCCGCCCTCGATGCTTTGAGGATCTGGTTTTTCTGATGGCTTATTCGATGGATTTACTGGGGGCGCTTGGAGTTTCACGAGGGCGCCCTGATAGCCACCGATGAGGTCGACGAGAATGCGGCGCTCACTCATTTTTTTGTCAGCAAATATAGTCTCGGGGGCTTGATCAGTATTTGACTGACTCTTTGCCTTAGCAAAATTGTTGATATCAAGGCAAATATTTGCCGAGTTCTCGAATTCTTTACTGGTAGATTTTTGGCCCTTCGGAGCGCATGAATCAATGGCTGCGATCGAGGCTATCGACGCTGCAATAATGATCCCTGGAATGCATGATTTGGACTTAAGTTTCATCATATCTCCTTCCCTTGAGACTCAAGATGTGCCTTAAATATGATACCATCGATAGCCGGTCTGCACAAAAATTCACGCTGCGATACTGTAATGAACAATCAGCCCGTGAACCGATCGCTCCCGCTAAATCCTTGCTTTGTGCCTCGCTTCAATATCTGTCTCACCCTGTTTGACACAGAGGGTGTAGACTTTCCACATCGGCGAATTCCTTGGATGACACGCGCAGCTGGAGATTTGAAAGGCTCGTCAAAGGACATCTGACGACGGACTCCGCTCGGCGCAGAGTCAAAGTCAAGTTTCTGATCTGACATGATTGTTTCTAGTTCAGACTGTCTCATGTCATTATTTTAGATCTATAACTGGTAAATATTAAGTTATTTACCAGTTAGTAACCTGTATGAACGTCGCAGCTATTCTCCGATCGAAGAGGTTCAGTGGGACGGCAAAGCCTATCGTTCATACATTATGGAAAAGCGCCTGAATTCAACCGTTTCGACGCATTGAGATTCAAGCGAGCAAGATGATACGCAGATTGATTTCTAGTGATGAGAATGCGTTGAGAATTGCAGTTGAGGACAGGATCAACCCATCTTGCGATCAGCTGCTGGTCTCAAGCCAGCCGGTCTGGTCGAGAATAAATCCAAGTGTGTAACCAGCGATCACCAGTGGAGCGATCAAAGCGATAAACACAAATATGGGCAGAAATTCCACAAAGTCTTCCATATCTGTAATTTTAAAATCTTCTTTACTGAAAAGCATAGACGGACTCCCTAAAGACCCGGTGTTATTGATGAGTCGAAATCGTAGCACAAAGGCCATCAATCGAGCAACGATCCGCTGCTCCTGTACTTTATGGGGGCATAAAAGCCTAATTGTTGATCGTTCCGTCGGCGGAACGAACGGCGATCGCCGGCATACCAGGAACCTTGTCCAGAGTCTGAGCAACAGCCACGTAGGTGTAAGTAGACCCAGATTGCATCACATTGGCAGGAATGGTCAGGGTGCGCGTTGAGCCAGCAATCGCAGATGATTCATAGACTTTTAAACCCGCTGCGTTGGTTAAGGAGACACTCCAGGTGAAGCCTTGCAAATCTGCGCCAAAAGGATTGCCACTGAGCGTTACCACACGGGAGCTGGTGTCATAGGAGGTTGAGATCGAACTGAGGCTGACGTTTGGGAAGATCCAGGGGAACTCCGCGGTGAATGCAGAGTCACCGGTGCCTATGGTCACCTGGCCAAATAATAACTGGTTCACCCTTGGCGCCTTGCCTGAGCCGAGTTGCACCTTACGTCCATACAAATTGTCTTTTGCGGCTCCATCAAAGTTGGCACCATCGTCAAGTAGGGTCAGGTCCCATGCGCTCGTGCTGCCATCGGAGGCGATGGCGGTGCCGCCATCCAGGAGGCTACCTGCCCCACGAATTTTTACCGCAGAGGGCGTGTAACCATCGCGCACTTTCAATACGTATTGCAGTGTCTTACTCGAGGCACTCTGCTCATACTTCACCTCAAAATATTCAATGCCACGGGTGAAATAGGGTTCCCCGAGGTTTTCCTGGGAGTCCGGCACACCGTTGCCATTGGCATCGCCGTCCATGACGTCAAAAATACCATCACCGTCGTCATCCGTGTCCACACCGTTGACCAGTCCATCACCGTCAATGTCGTTGTCGGAATCATTGACCGTACCGTCTTTATCCGTATCAACAGCGCTAAGGTTCCATGATCCGAGATTCAAACCGAGCGATCCGACCCCATCTGGCAAGCCATCACCATCGGTGTCACTCGCATAAATATCTTGAATGGTCACGCCGTTGGTATTTTGGAATGTTAATCCAGAGCCTTTTTGCACTAACTGGGGAAGGATTGTCGACGTGATCGTAAAATACTGTTTCACGGTCTTAACCTTAGTCGCGGGAATCGCCATCACGGATTGCAAAAGATAATCAGGCGACATGAGGACAGCCGTCTGCGTGGCGTCAAAACTAACCTTATTCCAACGCAGAATTCCGTTAGCGTCAGCATCAGCGACTCTCGCCACGCCACCATCTCGCTCGATCAGCGCCACAGCCCAACTTTTCATTTGAGCGGGAGTCCCCGACTGACTTGTGACAGTGCCCATCACATCTTGCAAGTTCCCAAAGAAACTTGCCCCATCACCGCCGCCTCCTTCGTCGCTGCTACTACGGCGTCCGCAACCCGGAGCCACGAGCACGAGTGCTGAAATCACGAGACCATGGAGAATGCTGATGTTCATGAGACTCCCAGACCGTGGCCCATCCCGGCCCACGACGTACCTCGAGGGGATCGGATCGATCAGAAAAAACATGAGATCATTTTTGCCAACCCCCCTAAATCGTTCTTGAAACCAGCCAGTTTCGTGATAATATCGTGAGCGATTTCATAGACTTGCAAGGTACCATGGCGGGCAACTTCACGCACATCAATGAGGCATTTATCTGTGAGGCCTGCGGCACTTACGTGCCACCGGCTTCCTCAGGGTGTCGTAATCACTGCCCCCAATGTCTGTGCAGCAAGCATGTGGATCACCTGCCCGGAGACCGCCAGAATCCATGCCATGGGCTCTTAAAAGCTACCGGCTATGAGCTCGATCGCAAAAAGGGCATTGTGCTGCTCTTTCGATGTGACCGCTGTGGCGCCGAAACACGTAATAAGGCCCATCACGAAGACCCCGTATGCCCTGATCATTACGACAAAATTCTATCTTTAAGTCGAAAATTTTGACGTTTAACTTCAATGAAATGGATTTTATTAAAGTTAATCGTTGACATTAAAAACGAGCACCCTTACATTCCGCGAGCCAGAAGGTGTTGATCATTTTGACAGTATGGTGGGCTGCCGCGGCTTGATTGATCCCCGGATGATAAATCCCGGGACGGATTGAATCGAGGAAAGTCCGGACTCCAAAGAGCAGGATGCTGGCTAACGGCCAGGCGGGGCGACCCGACGGAAAGTGCAACAGAGAGTAAACCGCCAAACCGACGTGAGCGATCACGGCGGCGGTAAGGGTGAAACGGTGAGGTAAGAGCTCACCAGCGGCCTGGTGACAGGTCGGCTCGGCAAACCCCATCCGGAGCAAGACCAAACAGAGGAAGGTTTTGACGCAAGTCAAACAAACGTCGGCTCGACGTCTCCCGGGTAGGTCGCTTGAGGTAACTGGTAACAGTTATCCCAGATGAATGGCAGTCTCAGATCTTAAGATTGAGGACAGAATCCGGCTTACAGCCAACTGCCGAAGCAACACCTTCTGGTATTTGTCAAAACATTGAATGTTTGAAAACGGTTTTGCTGTCGATTTGGAGGAGCGTTATGCCTGTTCGATCGCATGATATTTTTGCTGACGTCGTGTCCTCGTTTCACAATGACTGTAATGCTTACGTCGCAAAATTCGTTGATGCTCAGACGACAGGATCATTGCCAATCGCGATGGGGCCCGCTTTGCGTGATTTTCCCGGACAGTGGCGCCATAAATTTACCGCCGTCGACGGCGATAAAAATTCGCTTCCGCTCATCGTTGAAATCGGTTGTCATACAGGTCATACCATTTGTGATATGGCTCAACGACACCCAGAGGCCTTGTTTGTCGGTGTGGACATCACGTTTAAGCGTGTTGTACAAACGGCTGAAAGGGCGAGAGATCTGGGGATCAAAAATATTTTTGCGGTTTTAGCTAACGCTAAAGGCCTGCGAGATCTATTTCAGCCTGGGGAGGTGTCGGGATTTGTGACGTTTTTTCCCGACCCTTGGAAAAAGAAAAAACATGCTCACCATCGGCTCTACTCCCCAACATTTTGTGACACCGCCTGGAGCCAACTAAGACCCGGCGGATTTCTTTGGCTAAAAACGGATCAGATGCCTTATTTTTCTGATGCCTGCATCTGCGCGGAGAACGCCGGATTTGTGGAAACAACAGCAGTCCCAGTTTTTGCCGAAGGGGATTTCTCCAGCTTTTTCTTACGCCGTTTCGAATTGATGGGTCAGCCTTGGTACGGACGAAAATGGGTCAAACTTCAATCCTGAGATTGAATTGTTAGCCGGGTTTCGTGACGCCCCTGCGCCAGCCATGGTAGAATGAAAGAGTATTTAGATGACATATTGGCAGGTCGCATGCTGTCGACCGCGCCGCCCAAAAAGATCTATTTGAGTTGAGGATGACTGGTTGTTATGAGCCATGAACCAAAAGTCAGAGTCATTGGTGCAAAGAAAGCCTCTTCCGCGCTGACCATTGAGACCTTGGTCAACTTTGCTGAACGGGTCATACGCACGGACAAAGATGCAGCACTCAAAGCACAAAATTCTGCATCAGATCTGATGGCGCCATCCAATGACCGTCCTGCAGCTGAGCGCAAATCACCGCGGATCAGCGCACTGAGTGAGCTTAGTCAACGCTCAGGCTGCATAAAAATCAAGAACGACGACCAAACCGACGAATCGTCCGAAAAACTGATTAAATTCACCCGCAAAGCTGATTGACTCGAAGGTTAAAGCGCATCGTGACTCTAGCCATCAAAAAAATCGATTGTGTCCACGTAACCAACAACCAAAGGTCCTTTGCGGTCAACCGCGGCAAAGTCGCAATCATTGCCAATGAAATCGCACGACGGCTAGGTGTAAACCACTACGAGATCTGCCTGCGATTTGTCAGCCCAAAGACCATGCGTTCACTCAACCGCCAATACCGTGATAAAGACAAATCCACAGATGTCTTGTCGTTTCCGCAGTATGAGTGGAAAAGGCCCCTCAAAGTCAGACCACAGCCGCCACCGTCCCGGCCCATTTTGAACCCGTTGCCCCTGGGTGACGTCGTGATTTCGACGCAGGATGCCTCAGCCAACGCAAGAGAGTCCGGTCACGACTTGAGTAAGGAGATTTGCTTCCTGATCATCCACGGGATTTTGCACCTTGTTGGTCATGATCATATGAAACCAGCCGAAAAAAAACGCATGTTTGCCGAGCAGCGCAAACTCATGCGCCTTTTCTCCGCCACCAAGACCAGACCCGCCGCCTGGAAGGGGTGCATCACTCAAAAAAGGAAATCAAAGTCCTGAACTATGGATAAACTCTTTGAAAATGACACGGTATCGGTTATCGGATTTATCGCCTGCGGCGTCATCTCGGCGTTGTTTTCTGGCGCTGAAACCGCCATTACCGGGCTCGGCTCGTTGAAAGCAAAACATATCCTGGATACGCGCGGAGAAAAAGCTAAAGAATTGAACCTTTGGCTCAATCACCCGAGCCGTGTGTTGACGACGATTCTTCTGTTCAATACTGCGGTTAACATTCTCGCATCAGCGATCGCGACCGAATACGCCAACCGTTATTACGCCGATAAGGGATTGGCGATCGCCACAGGTTTTACGACCTTGGTGGTATTGATCGCTTGTGAAATTATCCCAAAGACCATTGGTAAAATTTATACCGAGGTCCTCGCGGTTCCGTCGATGAAATTTGTCTACCTCTTTTATCGCCTCACGTACCCGCTGGTGCTTGGACTGAGCTACATCGCCTCATCCCTGATCCAGGCATTTGGTGGTGGCAAACATCAGCCGGGTCCTCAAATCACAGAAGAGGAGCTTGAGTTCCTGGTGAATGTTGGCGAAAAAGCCGGGGTGTTTGAAGAGACAAAACAGGACATGATTTCCGGAGTTTTTGAATTTGATGAAATCAAGGTCCGCGAGATTATGACCCCTCGCACGGACATGACCGCCATTGAACTCAAAACACCTCTCAGAGAGGCTGTGAAGCTGGCTTATGAGAGTGGTCACGCGCGGATTCCTGTTTACGATGACCGCATTGATAATGTCGTGGGGATCCTTTTGGCAAAAGACCTGCTGCAGTTTGCGATGATCCCGGAAAAACTCCAAACGCTCAAAATTCATCACATTATGCGCAAAGCCCGCCAGGTTCCTGAATCAAAATTGATCATGGATGTTTTTAAAGAACTGAAGCGCACGAAAACACACATGGCGATTGTGATCGACGAATACGGCGGCACCGCGGGATTAATCACATTGGAAGATATGCTTGAAGAAATCGTCGGCGAGATTCAAGACGAACATGACGAGGAGCTCGCCAAAGTCATTGAGGTCAGCCCTGGGATTTATGACGTGCTTGGGCAAATGAACCTCGATGAATTTCTTGACTTCTTTGATATCGAACCGTCCCAGATTCACGCCGAGAGCGAACAAGACGCCGAAACTGTCGCTGGTTATATGATTCAGGTGATTGGAGACCTGCCAAAGGTCGGGCAATCGACGACGATCGGACCTCTGACCTGTGAGGTCTCACAAGTCAGTCGCCACCGCATTGAGCGAGTGCGGGTTCACAAAACCATTGAACCTGCACCGGACACCCAAAATTAGCGAGATCTGTTCTTAACAGTTTAGACTTGTACCGAGAAAATTGGCGGCTCAAGACCCCGCCGCATCGCGGTGACGCGGGATGCAGCGTCCGCAAGCCGTGAGGCAAACACTTGACTTTTGCGCGCTTCAGCCCGGAGCGCATCGAGAGCGGCCATGCAGCGTTCGAGTCCCTGACACACAAGAAGGGCATCACACCCTGCGGCCATGGCGTCAACCAAGGCGATTTTCCAATCAGCGATATCTTGTGGCAGCGCCCCCATATTCATGTCGTCACTGACGACGACTCCGCGAAACCCGAGCCTGAGTCGCAACCAATCCATAATGATCACTCTGGAACGGCTCGCCTCTTGGTCGCTCAGAACCGGGAAAATGGAGTGCGAGATCATCACCATATGACTCTTTTGCGCCAGAGCCTTGAATGGCACCAGTTCGCGATTGAGAAGTGTTTGCAGGTTGATATTGATGGCGGCAGATCCCACATGGGTATCCACACGAGCATCACCTTGTCCGGGAAAGTGCTTTAAGCAGCCCATCACACGTTCCGACTGCAGACCCGCCAAAAAAGCCTCTGCGCGTTTGGTCACGTCTTCAGCGGTCAGGCCAAAGCAGCGATCGCCGATCGCATGATTCGTCGGTTCAGAAAGAATATCAACCACAGGTGCGAAATTGACATTCACCCCTACGGATTTCAGCGCGGCACCAACTTCCTGGCCGTATGCACGGATACGCTTGAGAGACGAATCGTCGACATGCCCTCCCTCTAGGCGCATTGCCGGACCGCGATTTGGAAAGGTGGCCGGAAAGCGCGCAACACGCCCTCCCTCTTGATCCACCGCGATGATTAACGGGGGATCGCCAGGAGGTCTGGTTTCCTGGAGTTTTTGGTTAAGAATCGCTACGCCCCGATAAAGCTGCTGCGGAATGTTGCGCCGAAAAAGCGTGACCCCAGCCGGTGACTCTTCCCTGAAGAATCGATCCTCATCCGGGGTCAGTTCAAGGCCCTCCACAGCTGCCACGAGAACAGCGCTGGCCGCGTCTTTCATGAACTACTCGTCAATGATCTGGAGAATGTAGCGTTTGTTCACTTTAGCAGCGGCGCAATTCAAAATCGTCCGGATGGCATCAGCCGTCCGACCTTGGCGACCAATGACCTTACCGATATCTTCTTTGGCGACTTTGAGCTCAATGATGTTTGTCTGGTTTCCAGCGACTTCGGAGATTTCAATTTTTCCGACCTCATCGACTAAAGCCTTGGCGACAAACTCAACCAAGTCTTTCATTTGCGTATCATTTGTTGATGACATTTCAGATCCACCTTGCAGTATCAGTTCAGATTAAGAGCTTCAGATATACAGACTCTCTTTAAGTCTATACAATTATTGTTTCATTGCAAAGGAGGACTTTCCATGGCTGAGCTTGAAACAACGCACATCTTTAAGGGGCATATTAATAAAGTCTTTGCGGCCCTTGGACAATATCAGCGCTATCCTGAGTTTATTCCCGGTGTTACCGGCATTCAGGTCCTCCCTCCACCGGCGGGCAGTCAGGCCAAGTGCCTCGTGCGCTATGAAATCAATATTGTGAAGACTTTTTTTTACACGATTGAAATGTTTGATAATGGCAAGGACCGCATCTGGTGGAAGATGACTGACAGCAATCTTATGAAAAAAAATGACGGTGAATGGTCTCTTTCTGACAGAAACGGCTCAGAAACCAACGCCACCTATAAACTCGATGTGGCGTTCAAAGGACTTGTTCCATCCATGATCACAGACCAGGTCGCCAAAGCTAACCTTCCTGGTATGTTCGCGGGCTTCCAAAAACTTATCGATACGCTGGCCTGACGAAGGTTAGATCGGACCAGTCCACAATAAATGGAACCCCCTCGGCTTCCCGAATCTGGGGGTAATCATCCAACACCAGTCCTGCCTGACCAAGTGCTTTTGCGGTTTCATGCAGTAGCGTGTTCACAGCTTTGGCACCCTGCCTTGAGACGACCTGACCTTTGGGCATCACGATCGCCATGAGCCCATGCTGCTGCAGGATATCCATGGGCGGGACCAGGACCGCCTGTTCCAAAGACTTGGCAAGCGTCATCGCCTCGCTCCAACGCCGCAAAGCAGCATCACCAAGCTTGTGAAATGACCCCTTCGCAATGCTGACAGCGAGGTGGATGGGCGTCGCAGCCACCTCAAAGCTCTGGAAGTGGCTTCCCTCGCCTAAAAAACCAGGCAAATTGCGTCGCTCTGTCTCTGAGAGTGCAGCGACCCGGGCCAAAAAACCGCTGATCTTGGCGTTGTCATAGGCCTGATAAAATAATGATTTTAATTCTGATTCTGTTCTCACATGACCCCCACAATAAACCGTCAAAACCCACTGCTAGTAGTATCGCACGAATCACAACATTGCTGGTAGAACGCCCCGATGGCAAACGTGGCCATGGAGCGGCCTCGTTGATCCAGACGGTCCGCCCTTGCGTTTAAAATCTAGACAGTTTGTCCATGAGCCTTACAGGGTCCTACACGAAAGCGCCCTCTGATTTTGACTTTAATCAGCTAATATCATTAGATTATTTTTGGATATTTAGACAAAGGTCCAAAGCGCCTCTTGTGGCATACCCCTTGCTTCGTGTACGGTGAGGGGCGTTACACCCTCAAGCTGAAGCTCTTAGAACTGCTGAAAGTGGAGGATTCCATGCAAAACCAGACTGAAAATTCCAAACTGGTCTCGCTCTTTGGTAACAGCAAAGAGACGCCCGCCAAAGAAGGCTCTGAATCCAGCAATAAAGATGGATCTGGCATCGGTTTTTTTGATGCCATGAAGCGAAACCTGGACAACGAAGAACGCCTTCGCAAAGAACGACTTAAAGCCAATCAGTCCGTCCTGAAATCCTACCGCATCAAAAACTGATTTTTAGACCCGCCATCTTCATGATGGTACCTCGTTGATCATTGCTTTTGCTGTCGCTGCTGTTCTTATTTGTTGTACCACCCGCTGCTGTAGAGGATCTCTCCCATGTCCACCAACCACACCCCGTCTCAAGAAACACAAAAAACAAAAGTCCTCGACTTCACCGCTTTCAAGAAAAAGCAGGCGGTCAATCAGGAGGTCGCTCGTGGACGTAAACCCTTATATATCAACCATGATGAAGGGCGCGTGTCGGGTACTGCCGCCAGCGCGACAGCCCCATCAGCCGGAGAAGATTTTGGCGACCGTTTGCAAAAGATACGCGCAAGCCTTGACCGCATTAACAATCTGATGGCTGACCTCAAAAAACTCTCAGCCCACCGCGATCAGTCAAAACCTCACTAAGCCCGCTGTTTAAATGGATTTAAATGGGGACACCCGTTTAAATGGGGACACCCGACTGTCCCCATTTAACCGCATTTAATGCAAGCCTTGACCGCATTAACAATCTGATGGCTGACCTCAAAAAACTCTCAGCCCACCGCGATCAGTCAAAACCTCACTAAGCCCGCTGTTTAAATGGGGACATTTAAATGGGGACAGTCGGGTGTCCCCATCGGGTGTCCCCATTTAACTTGTTTTTACCTGAGCGATGAACGGCAATTCACGAAAACGTTGATCAAGATCAAGTCCGTAGCCGATCACAAATTCGCGAGTGATGGCAAATCCAGTGTAGTCAACCTTTACTGGAACCTCGCGCGCCTCCGGTTTATCCAGTAAGGCGCACAGCCGCAATGATTTCGGCGAACGCTGGGAGAGAATCCTAAGTAGATAATCCAAAGTCCTTCCAGTATCGACGATGTCTTCGACCAAAATGACGTTCTTGCCGGCGATGTCTGTCGAGAGATCGTGGGTGATACGCACGGTGCCAGTTGATTGGGTGCCGCTGTAGCTCGAGCAACCAATAAAATCGACGATCACCGGAGCTTTGATCGATCGCACAAGATCCGCGGTGAACATAAACGCCCCCTTCAGCACGCCAATCACCACCACCGACTCACCATTGAGGTCCCGAGAGATTGTCTTTCCCAGCTCCTGAACGCGAGCCTTAATGGCGGATTCATCAAACAAAGGTTTATATGAGATCGTGTCAGGATTTATCGACTCTGACTGGATTGTCTCTGAATGATCACGACTCATGCCTAACTCCTTTAAACTCATACTTCGTCATCAGTATCTACCTGCACTCTACCTTAAATCATTCGCCAAATCAGTGGCTCGACATCGACCTTGGGACCGATTTTGTAAGCCGTCGTGATTTGAGTGGCCACTTGCAGCGCAGACTCCTTGGAGTTCGCATGAATCCGGGCGATGATATCGCCGCGGCCGATTTTATCCCCAACACGCTTTAATTCCGAAAGCCCGACGGCTGGATCTATAGTGTCGGTGGATCGCCGACGCCCCCCTCCAAGTTCAACAATTGCAAGCCCCAGCTCACGAACGTCACAATCAACAATCACTCCGTTCGACTCGGCTTTGACGTCCCAGATCACTGGAGCCTGCTTAAACTTCGTGACGTCTTCGATGAAGCTAATGTCTCCGCCCTGTGACTTGATGATTTGCGCAAAGACCTCAAAAGCGCGTCCTGAGGACAGATGGCCTAACATCCGCTCGCGCACATCGGCTCTGGCGATACTGGGTCTGGCCAGATGCGCCATTTCAACAGCGAGGTCTACCGATAGATCCCTGGTGCTTGACGGCCCTTGACCCTGGAGAATTTCCACACACTCAATCACTTCAAGACTGTTGCCGGCGCGGTCTCCCAGCGGACTTCCCATATCAGTCAAGGCGCAGCGGATTTTCAAACCTGCAGCTGAGCCCACGGCGGCGATGGACTCAGCCAGAGCCATGGCGTCAGATTTGGCGCGCATAAACGCACCGGAGCCATACTTTACATCCATCACAAGGCAGCCAATACCTTCGGCTAATTTTTTGCTGAGGATTGAGGCGGTAATCAACGGCACGCTTTCAACGGTATCTGTCACATCGCGCATGGCGTAGAGCTTTTTATCGAGTGGAGCGATCTCTTCTGTTTGACCCATAAAAAACCCGCCATGATCCCGCAAAAGACGAGCGGACTCCTCAGCGGTCATGAATACATTGGTGCCCGAAATCGCCTCAAGCTTGTCCAGGGTTCCTCCGGTATGGCCAAGGCCACGACCAGCAATCATTGGGACCCGCAATCCCTCAAGAACGCACAGCGGAAGAATTACAAGGCTTGTTTTATCCCCGACACCGCCAGTGCTGTGCTTATCCACGATCTGCGACTGGTCCCCACCCCAGTGGAGCTTGCGACCCGAATCGCGCATGGTCAGGGTCAAAGCCGTTGCTTCTTGCCGATCCATCCCCTTTAGAACGATCGCCATCAGCATTGCAGCCACCTGATAGTCGGCGACCTCGCCCCGCATGAAACCACCAAAAAACCCCTCAATGTCATCGGCAGATAGAGGGTGCCCAAATCGCTTCTTACGAATCACTTCTTGCGGGAGCATGTTATGGAAGTTCCTGAAATGTCTAAAAATTCTTAGAAATTCTAAGAAATCTATTAAAATATTGACAAAATGAGTCCAAATGTTGTATTTTACGCCCCTATTTTGGCCTAGGAAACAAGTTTTTTGCTTTTTTCCAGACGAATGGTCCGTTTGACTGAATTTTGGTCGACGATTTTGACTGATATCGATTCTAATAGGAGGTTTTCCATGGAATTCGAAACCACCACCGACGCCAGTGGCAACAAAGTTAAGAAGTTACCCCCATCTGTAGTCAAAGACATTGAGCTTAAGAATCACGCTCGCCGACTGGCGAACCTCTCTCCGATTCGCATCAAAGTGCGGGCCTGCATTGCTTGCGGCATGTTATTTGAGTCTGCTGGTAACCGCACCTGCGGCTGCAATACCCGTAGCACGGGTTTTATCGCGGGTCGTGAGATTATCTAAGTCCCAGTGATTCGGTACTTAGTGTTTGAAATTTGAGAATCGACCAACCCAAATGGGTAAATTTTTCCTCATCATTGCCTGGTAATTTCCGAACCCCTTCATGATCGACAGATTTTGAGGGGGTTTTGTTTTGAATGGCTGATCCGGTAATCTTTGATCGCAAACCTTATATCGTGTCCTACATCGATAGCGATGGTAAGCCACAGAAGATTCGTCGTGTTCCGCCTCCCAAGCTTCATGAGGCACTGCCGACCGATAAAGTTGAACTCACCAGGACTCACTCAGACGACTTTTCTCAAGGCGACGTGGTCACTGTCAAAAGCATCAGCCCACGGCAGCCCAACACCCTCAAGGTCGAAAACAGTGACGGCAAAACCACATTCGTTGCCTACAATGAAATGATCGTCAAAGAGAAATTCATGACCCGCGATGGCACGCCCCCCGAGCGGATGCCTGAGCGGAGCAAATACCTGCTCTGGCCGTGATCAGGTACCATTACGCAGGCAGTATTTCGTGGGCGCTTCTGGCACTGTATCCAGTTCAAAACCTTTGAGCTGGACTCTCTTCGTCGACCAGCCTAGGAATTTTCCTCCGTCGCCGGTCGCCTTAATCCTGAAAAACTGATCACCCGTGCCGTTAGGTCCGGCATCATACCAATTCTGTTCGATACTAAAGGTGGACTTGTTGCGGATCGGCTCCTGATGAATGGGTTCCCAGACCACACGGTTATCAGGAGCAGGACACCGCACCAAGCGCTCGAACTCCAGACGACGCGTGGTTGCCTGGAATCCCGCATTCAATCGAAACGGACGGCCTGCCACCTGTAATCCCTCGGGGGACAATGTCAGAGTCGTGTTTGCAGGAATGCCCTCCATTCCTGCAAGGTATGGCCGAACGATCGTTTCATCGTAATCGGCAATGTCGCCCCAACGATATGACTCCCCTGGTTGAGTGCGAAATGCCACCCCATTGGTTCCGCCAATATTTCTACATTCCGCAGCGTTGATTGCTTCGGTGCGTGAAATCGACACACAAATCTCGGATATGGCCGCACCTAATAACCGCATTTGAAAATCGCTCATCCAAAGAGGATCGGCGTAAACGCGGTGACCTTCTGAGTAGCGTCCGCTCAAGCCAGCTAGCATTACGATGATGCGATCGCTTACGACCTCTGGGCGTCCATCGGGGCCTGCGACCAAAACTGATTCGTCATGATGTGCAAACTGCAATATTCCCGGCACAAAATCGGCACTCGCTGGTATCACATAGTGCGCGCCAAAAAGGGCCCGGTTCTCAGCGTTTGAATCTTGCATCTGGATACAGGTAGAGAGAGCAAAAGGGCAATGAATAACCTCGATTTTCTTCGGGTGGTTCACCTCTCCGATTGGATTTGAGCGGACCAACGAGAACAAATATCCCGATCTAATGTCAGAATGGTACATATCTAACTGCAGGTCCTGACGATAGTTATCCGGAAGATCCTGATCTCTTAGAGGTGAACCTTCTTTTTCAAGACGAGCAATCAAGCCTTCACCATCTTGAACCATGAACCCGTCATTGAGCACCTGCATCATTTCTTTTGAAAAGACCGCGACCAGGTTTCGGGCCGCCGTGTCGCCGCGATGTATCGAGGCCAATTTCCAAATCCAGCGAATTTTTTCCTCAGCTGTCACGGCGCTGGTTGGTGGTGCGTTCGTACCGATCCGCGATTTGAGAAGGCGCCCGTAAGCTTCAATCTGCGTCTCTAAGGAGTGCTCCATAGATTCACTGAGGCCCAATTCATTAAAGGAGAATCCAAAAGCACTTTCACCCCGCACGGGCGGCGTTTTAATCACGGTTCCACCCAATTCATAATTGGCTGAACTTTTGTTGGCTCTGAGTCCGCTTTCGACATATCCCGCGGCAAGTAGCATCCGGACTGGAACATGGCTATCAGAGGCTGCTTTGACAAAGGCAGCTTCAACCGGCGTTACCTGCGGCGCAAGCGCACTGCTGCGCCGTTTACCGCCACAGCTAAAAGTTACGGTGGCCACACACAAAACGACAGTCGTGATTTCTGGTAATCTCATGAGTAACCTCATACTTCCTCCAAGAATCGCAGGATATCGAACCTGATGGGCCCAATGCTAATGAAAATTCGTTTCGTAAGCCTCGCCATTCTAAGTACCCAAGCATTTATGATACGCTGACTGCCATCATAATTTCAAATCATCAGCCACACGCCCGCGACACTACCAAATACGAAGAGGACTCCCCGCCCCGAGATTGTGACGCGGCCAAAAGCTCTTTCACCCAACATGATCCATATGGGGTACGTCGAATTCAGAGCCAGGGCGACACCTAATGGCGCGTGGGCCATGCCATGCATCATGAGTGCCAACCCGACAAATGTGCCAAGAAACGCCGCGAGCGCCAGCAATCCTGTACCAGGCTCCTTAGACAAGCCTTTGACCATGGCGCGAATGCTTGACGAACGCCTGATCTCAAAGCATATGAGAATCAAAACAGGACACCAAAGCCTGGCGGCACCAGTCACAATCGGCGATAACCCCGTCAATACAGGCTTGGCGACGACCGCACCCAAAGCCTGGCAACAGGCCGCGGCAATGGCACAGCCAATACCAAAAGCAAAGTGTCGATTATCGGGAGGTCTTGTCGAACCCTGCCTTGTCGAACTTTGCCTTGCCGACTCACAATAGATCAATCCGGCGAGACACGCCGATGTTAGCGTCAAGCCTGCAATTTGAGCGAACTGCAAACCTTCACCTAAAATCATCCAAGCTAAAATACCGGTGAGCGGCGGTGCTAAGCACTGTATCGACGACGTCATCGTCGCGCCGATACGCTGCAGTGCCGCAAAAAACACCGTATCGCCAATCAGCACCCCAATGATGCCACTGACCACTAAAACAACATGAGCATGAAAACTCGGCATGGGCTGAGACCGTTGGATTAGCAAGGCGCACGTAAAAAAGAATAAACCTACAAGACCTTTGAACAAATTAAGCCAAATGACCGAACGACCAACACCCCAAACTCGGTAAATGGCAACTGAAATCGACCAGACGAATGCGGCACCAAGACTTGCCGCGATACCGGAAAATTCAGACGTCAAAATATTGGCAATCGCAGCCACCCAAATTCTCCTGGTGAAACCTTACGGGCCAAACAAAAAAGCCCTATAATAACGATATGATAGTCAGCGAAAAATGCACCTAAAAAAGTGAGAGCAAGCCATGCATCCAACGCCCTCATCGAAGCAATGGCCTCAGTCAGATGTCATTGTTCTGAGTGATGAAACAAATCTGTCAATGATTCTCCGAGAACTCCTAAAACCTTTGGAGTGGAGAATTGCACAGACAACGGAGAATCCTGCTGCCGCGATTGATCTATTGGAGCAGGGTCAAGCTCATTGCTTTATTGTGATTGACTCCCCATCGCATGCAGCGGCTGAACACCTGAGATCTCTCTATAAAAACGCCACTGCCAGATTGACGCCCACTTTAGTCCTTGCCTCCGAGAATCTACGTCATGACCTACTGGTTTACGAAAAAATCTTTCGCACACATGTTGCGCCCAAGCCTTTGACACCTAACACTTTTATACCAGCATTCAAACAAATGTTGCGAACATGGGAAATTCCCGCAATGGCAGCCTTGCGGAAACTCTCTCCTCTTTTGATGGACGCGAAAATTTTCGCAAAAATTGAGATTCTTCGGAAGTTACGCGCCGATCCTGTCGCCCTTCCCCTGGCGTTGCAAGCGGAATCTGCGGTGCTTTTGAGTCAAAGCAAAGCAACGGAAGCGGAATTGCAATTGCTGGAAACGTTTAAAAAATTTCCAAGTCATCCCAACCTGATGGCCCAATTGGCGTGGTTTTACCTGAACGTAAAAATGCCAGACCAATCGATCCGCTACCTCAGAAAGCTTCAGTCCATGGCCATGCCTTCCACGATCTTTAACCTTGATCTAGCGGCTGCCCACCTTGCCAAAAATGAACTTGAAGAGGCTTTGCCCTTCCTGATCGCTTGGAAAAACACACATCCAACCAACACACTGATCGACGGACAGATTGCACGAATATTGGTGACCCAGGACCAAACTGATCTCGCTGATAGCTTTGGAGTTGCAAAGGGAATGGTACGTAAGACCCAAGACCTGTGGGATCAAATAGACCATTCAGGGCATCCACCCCCATCAGGAACTAACATCAAGGAACCAGGACCCCGCGCGTCATGACCGAAAAGAACGATAACGCAACCGCTCTTGCCCGCATTCTCGCCAGGACGCCCAGTGAGAAAGTCATCACACCAAAAGCATGGGATCTTTTGGTGCAGGATGTTGTTGCGTGCGCTAAAGCATCAAGTGGGCTGCTCAACATATTTGGCGAGGTTGGCAGTGGTAAAACGTCTTTTGCCGCCATACTCACCACAGCAGCAAAGCAGCATGTCGATGTGATTGCAATCGCGCCAGCGTCTCAAATCAAAGATCACGGATGGTTATTGAAAGCCATAGCACCGTGGCTATCGAGCGAAAGCAATGACACTAAAGCCATTCAAAAAAAATTGTCCTCGTTATCCGAAACGGAACGCTCCATCCTGATTGTCATCGATGGCGGCGATTTCATCGCCGACGACCAATTGTCTGGAGATCTCGCGGCCATTTTGAATCTATCAAGCCATGCCGGCGTCAAACTTGCCGTGGTGGTTCTAGCAGCAGAGCAGAAGTTGAGCAACGTGCTCACTGATCAACGACTCGCTGGCAAAATTTTACTCCACCGTGCTCTCCCGGGGCTTCAGACCAGACAATTGATTGAACTCATCGAAACAAAGATTCTGGCTGCAGGTACGGCAAAAGGCGCAATAACTCCGACTGATGTCGCTAAAATCGCAGAGCAGAGCCTCGGCAAACCTTTGCTTGCGCTGAACCTATTGGCGCGAAAACTTGGTCTTTCTGTGGTGGCAACATCCATGACATCAGATCACACCAAAGAAGCCAAGGTTCCTACACGGCAAAAACACCACACGAACGATCTGATTGACATAGAAGACTTACTGACACCCCAAAAGCACGGAAGCACACAAAAATAATCCATGAAGCGCCGACACAACAAATTGGTGATCGTCCTCATCTTTACGATGGCTTTGGCTTACATCGGCAATTTGCTTATAGACAACCCATACACTCACAGTGCTGTGAACTACTACCTGAATGAAAAAATTTTGAAGAGACTCCCGATCCGCGCGGAGTACCAATCCATGAAAATTCAGCTGGTACCTCCGGCTATCAGCATCTACGGGCTAAAGGTGTCATCATCAACTCCTGAGACAGTTGCGCAGGACTTGGTGACAGTGTCCACCCTGACATTCAAGGCTTCACTATGGTCAATGTTTATGGCCCGTCCTCAGGTTGGAGACCTGGAACTGAAAAACTTAAATCTATCATGGCCACCACCGCCAGAGTTTCTAGATGCACTAAAGGCACTTGAACCGAGACCAAGTCAAAAGTCCCTATCCAATCCGACAACAAATCCTATCTGGCCTCCAACGCAACCGCCACCACTTTCGGCTCTGCGGTTTTCAAACGCAACCATCACAGCCACCATACCCGGGTTATCACTCAACACAAACCAAAAACCCGATGAAGTGACAAAGATCGCAACCGAAGGGCTCAACGCGGATGTTGAGATCCATGATTGGAAGTCGTTTACTCTAGAAGTGAATTCAGGGCACACGTTCATCACCGATAGCACCTCATCATATCTTGAAGATGGTGGTATCAAACTTCGAGCCGACATGCGGGGCAACCTGCTCAATATCCGCAAAATGGAACTACGCTCCCCAAGATTAAATGTGGACGGGACCTCTGAGATCAATATCAAGACTTCAAAGAAAACCAATGAAATTGAACATGTGTCAGTCACGATCGACGCTCAGGATATGGAGGCTGACTTAAGCCTGGTTGGATCATTTTTGGATATCACGGGAAATCGAGGCAAAGTCGCGGGATCCGCGAAAACAAACTTTCGAATACCTGTGACTTCGCGCGAGCCCTTGCGATTTAAGACACAGGGCCACATCAAAAGCCATGACGCGAGATTCTATGATTTCCGGCTCTATGAGACCGATACGGATTTCAGTGTCGATCTCGATAAGTTTGAGCTTAGCAATACTAAAATCATGCTCGGGAACAAGGTTGTAGCTAAGGGAGGCGGCGAAATTGCGTTTGACAGCGCGGTCACGTATCGTTTTGATCTGGCGCCTCAGGAACTGCCATTCTACGATCTACTGGGCATTTTTAATGTGGATTTTGACGTCGTAAATTTCAAACTGACATCTTCATCACTCAAAATCAATGGAACTGGCGATCCATTCAAAATGTCTGTGGCATCCAATGCCGCGTTGACTCATTTCGAAACCCCATCGACAGACTACGATCACTCCCGGCATGCTGAACAGCCGCAATGTGACATGGAGCTTGCGCTAAACGTAAACTCAAATGGATTGGATATATCCAAGGGCAATGGTTGGTGTCACATCAACGGAAAGGATAGTGCGCCAGGAAAATTCCCCCTAGTTATCGGTGGTCACACGGCATTTAACACGCAGGGTGGCATTGATCTCACGCTGAAATCTGATGCTTTCAACCCAGCGCCTTTAGCGTATTTTTCACAGATGTCCATGGACGGTAACGGCAGCATGAACACTCGGATTCATGGGCCCTATGACAGCGTTAAAGTTGACATCAAAACCGAGATTTCAGATGCCATACTTGGATCCACGCCCATTGGCAGATTGAAAGCCGGAATCCTGATCGATGGGGATAGAGTGTCGTGGAATGATCTGCAAGTCAACACTCCCGCTGGGGGGCGCATCACAAGCTCCAGCGGCAACATCGCGTTTGACGATGACTTGACCATTGATTTCAACGTCCAGGCGGAATCCATCGATCATGGCATCATCAAAAGCGCCGTCAAAGACATGACTCAAAACAAGTCGGATCTTGAGTTTGTAGTTCCATCCTTGGAGGCAAAACTCAGAGGTCCAATATTGAGTCCTTTACGATGGCGAGGTGCTGCAAAAATTCAGATGGATAGCATTCGAGACTCAGAGAATGACTACGCAAAATCCCTAGCAGGTACCATCGAGGGGCTCGATCAGGGTTACAAAACCGATGATTTGGTGATGCTCGCTGGTGGGACGAAATCAACCATTCACGTGTCACATCAGTGGCAACCCGGCCAGCCACATCCAAGTTTTTTGGGCGGATTAGGTCTATCCCCCGCCGACAAACTCGAGATCTCGGCAAAAATCAGCGGCATTCCAGGTTCGGGCGGCGAGTTCAGGCAGCTACCCATCATTGGTAAAACTGCAGCTGACTACGGTATATCCACCCAGATTTCCGGAGATGCTAAGTTTTCAGGAACTTTAGGTCACCAAACTGGTATCGCTCATCTGCAGACAGCAAAAACGACCATACTCAATGCCCCCGTCAGCGACATTATTAGCACCATCATCGTCGATGGTAGCAAACTGGATATTATGGCTGAACAAGGTGGAAGTGCGTTGAAAGCAAGAATCAACATCAATCTTGCGGCTGATGGAATCCCGTTTAGCTGGTATATTGCTGCCAGGAATGCCGACTTTCGCCCATGGCTTCCGCAGATGATGAGCCAAGACGCCCGCAATTACGCGTATCTTAGCGCGACCTGGAACTTACAGGGCACATTTAAGCATTGGTGGAAAAGCCAGGGTGACCTGGATCTCAAAGATCTCAGGCTTCGGTATTATTCTAATCTTTCTCGTACCGGCCAACGTGTGGATTTTAGAACCGCACACTCGTCTCACATTACATTTAATGGGCAGGAATGGGTCATGGCAAACTCAGAACCCATCACGGTTGTGAGTCGTCTTGGCGAGTTAAAAATCGGCCTTAAAGATCACCGACCTCCAGCGAAACTCGGAATGACCATCGAGGGCAAACTTGATATGGAGTCACTTCGGTTGTTTATCCCTGATATCGAGACCGCCACCGGAAGCATATCGGCGAAGGGTGGGATCTATGGTTCTATCGAGTCACCCAAAGTTAATATCGCCGTGCGTAATGCCGGTGCTGGTGAAAAGGGTGAGCCCATTGCGCTTGGACATTCCGCTTTTAGGCCATCGTTTCAGGACCTTGAGCTCGATGCCAACATCTTGTTTGATGGCATTAACATTAAGAATCTTCGAGCGAAGAAAGGCAACGGCGACATCGCCGTGAATGGTTTCATCGCCCGGCCAGGCTCAGGACTGGAAACGGATTTGACGATCGATCTGAACACGGCCGCGTTTTTATATCCGTTTCCCATCGTGAAGTATTTCGATTCCAGTATTGATGGCCAGGTCAAGATTACAGGCAGCCAAAAACCGCTGAATGCCGCAGGTCGCATTTCCATAAAAAAAGCACGATCAAATCGGGATGTTGATATCAGAGAGGCAATACTTGAGAGCTTAAGATCACAGGCGACTCAGGACTCGACCGAGTCCATTGCGCCGACATTCAATCTAGACATCAGCCTCGCTGCGGAAAATTCTATTGGATTTAGCAGCCGAACCGGTCAGGCAACCCTTTCCGCAGACTTAAAAATACGAGGTTCCGACATCGCGCCAAGCGTTGTAGGGCTCGTTGATATCTCAAAAGGGCGGTTTTTGTATAAAAGAGATTTTGAGATCAAACGTGGCTTGATCAATTTTGATGATCCCATCAAGGTTGACCCGTCGCTAGACATTGCTGCAGCCAGCGATGTTGCAAACTATAGGGTTGGTATTTCAATTGCTGGCCGGGCCAGCAGTCCGATCATAGATTTTACGGTTGACCCTGCCACGAGACCCGATGGAACCGCAATATCTAAAATGGAAATTATCGCGCTTCTAAGTCGTGGTTCACTTCCAGATAATACCTCCGGCCGCAGTACATCGGAGTCGGCCGCTGCGGCTGAAGCGCTGAACCTTCTTGCAGGTCAAGTTGAGGATACTGTGCAAAAAATATTTGACCTGTCAGGACAAAATGTCATCAGACAGGTCTATATCGACACCTATGCGGATACAGAGGGAACGCCGATTGCCAGATTTAACCTACCACTCAATATTACTGACGACCTCGACGTGATTTTAAAGGTCGACCAAAACACGGTAAAAGTATCGTCAGAATACAGCCTTCATGATAGCATTTCTCTTACAGGCGGTATTGAGAATAGCAATGAGCAGACTGGTAACAGCAGCAAAGCAACGGGCGTGCCGGCAGATACGGGCGTGGACCTTAAATTCAAGTTTGCTTTCCCTTAAACACTTATGGGGATCGCTGGGTCTTATCGCATTTATATTTTTGTTTTCCCCCAGCCCGTCCATGGCCGACAATTGGCGGATGGCTGATGATGTGCCTCTTTCCAAGGATGACGCAAATCGCATCACCCGCCGAACACCGGAGATCAAAAGCATTGAGGACGTCCAGGTGATTCTCAATGCCATAGCTTTACGGCACCCTTTTACGACACTTTGGATGGAACAGGATGCGACAGGATATGTCGTCCACGGCAAACCGGGCAGACCTGTAGCAAACATCGATTTCAGATTAGCCCCATTATCGATGCTTTCACATCTCAGGGCGGTCGCGTCTCCCTACACCGGGCAGGTGCATTCATCTCAGGTCCTTGAGAAAATATCCCGCGATGTCCGTGCGATTTTGACACGGCAGGGCTATCAAAACGGTCGGGTCCAAAGTGCTGTCACCGAGGGCGAGGATGGATTCGAGTATGTCTTCACCCTGGACATCGGCGAGCCCTGCTTGATCCGAGGTTACAAGTGGCAAAGCCCGCCACCAATTAAAATGGATCAGACCCTTAAAATCGGGGATATCTGTGATATTGATGAGGCAGCAAAGACAATTTCCGAGACAGAGAGCAAGGCTAGGGCTTCCGGGTATGCTGAAGCAAGTCTGAACTTCGATGGCTTTCAGTTCGATGCGGGGTCAAAATCAGCGTGGGTGTTGGTTGGGGGTGCATTTGGTCAACGCATTGTTTATGAATTTATAGACCAGAGCACTGGACGCAACCTATCATCGATTTTTACCAATACTGATATGCAGGCCTTTGATCCCGCGGTCCTCAGTCCGGAATCAGTAAGCTTCGAGCTCATCAGACAACTGAAAAAACGCGGCTTCAGTAACGCACAAATCACCGGTACCGATGTGACCCAGTCCGGCAAAGGAGAGACCATTCACCGCTATACCGTACTACTCGGTGAAAGCATGGTCATCACGCGACTCCAAATTGAGGGTCAGAACGCCTTTTCCGAAAACGAAATTTTCGGATTACTCGGTATTGAGCGCCCGTCTCAAGGCGAAGGGCGATCATCGGACGTCGTTTACAATCCCGACGCAATATCTGCAGGAGTCGAGAATTTGCGCTCGTTTTATATCAATCAAGGATATTGGGATGTAAAAATTGTCGATCGTCAGATTCAAAGCCAAGCGGGCGAAGGACAAAAAGGCCTTGTGGTCGTTGTCATCAGCATCGAGGAGGGTGATCAACGGGTTTTTCATAAGTTGAAATTCAGTGGTAACAAGGCCATGAACGCGTCGGAGTTGCTGGACCTCTCTCCGTTCAGCGATGCGGAGCCATTGGACCGCAGCAAAATTGTGGACCTGCAACAGAAAGTTCGTAGTTTTTACGCAGCCAAGGGCTATTTCTACACATCAACTTCCGGTGACACCAGCACGCTATCGCGCGGTCATGGTGTCATCGATGTGACCGTTGATATTAAAATTGATGAGGGACCAAGAGTCAAATTCGGGGACATCTTCATAACCGGTTTGGTCAAGACACACCCAAAGGTTGTGATGCGCGAGTTGTATTTTGAAACCGGAGACTGGTACGACCCGGAACTTCTGTCAGCAACGCGAAAGGCTTTACTTCGCATTGGTGCTTTTTCAACGGTAGTCATTGCGCCGCTGGACCCCGACTTAGCATTCAAAAAATCCGAAATGGTTGACCTTGTCATTCAGGTGACAGAAAGTCCCTCAAGATCTGTATCATTCGGCCCTGGTTGGAGTTCATTTTACGGCATGCGCTACAACGTCGAAGCGGCGCTGACAAATATCGGCGGACTTGGACGGCAATTGTTCGGCCGGGCTAGTTTTAATGAAGAGGCGCATCAAAAAGCGATTGGACCACGGACACTCGTTGGTCGGGCCATCTCAGCTGGCTACCTTGAACCACATATTTTAGACGGCCCCCTGGACGGTACGATCGCCATCTCGCAAGCCGCAAGGGCAACCGAGTATGCGTGGTCTCTTACTCGAAGCGGTGAGTTGGAGTTGTCTCACAGCCTAAAATCCGTGGTTCCAGGCTCCAAGATTTCAACATTTTATTCCAAGAAGCTGAATTCAGAGGAGGGCGCGCGCGAAGACGTTGACGCATTTCTTGCAGATACTTTCGCTTTAGGTCGGACAGGACTACGATTTCTGATCGATAAACGAAATGACGTCACCTGGGCAAGCGAGGGCTTTACCCTTGGTTCAGAGCTTGCTTGGGCAAGGTATGATTTTGGTGGCGATCTGCGATATTTCCGATGGGATGTCACCAATAACCATTATTTTTCTCCGTTTGAAAACCTTGTATTCGCCATTGGACTCAATTTCACCAGTTACGAGGACGTGGAGCGGCTTGGCCACGCCAACGGCGATGTTTTGCCAGCCAGTGAGAGACTTTCCGCAGGTGGCGCCGATACCATTCGTGGCTTCAAAGAGCGAAGCCTCGGCCCCATCGTGCGACGCCCCTCGCTGAATGCCGACAACCAGTGGGACTGCGGTTATACTGCCTCGCCAACAGGCGGTTCAAGGAGACTGATTCTGAAATTCGAATCAAGATACCGTTTCACACCAAGCCTTGCTGGTACGATATTTATAGACTCTGGAACATCAAGCTTCAGCAAGAAAGAAATTCACAAGTTTGATCGAGCATTTCAAACAGCCACGCCACCAGCCAATGCACCAGGATGCAGCGGTGTTCCTGATAATAAGAGCATCGAGGACAATAACGGCTATGAATTAGGGGATGTCGCCGCGGACCCAAAAATCATATGGAATAAAAATTATTCTTCAGCCGGCACGGCTATCAACTTCCTGACACCCATAGGAGCCATTAATCTCGCTTATGGCATTCCATGGCACGAGCCTAAAAGCAGCCAATGTGCAAAAGATCCCACAAAATGCTACCCACGATCAGATCCCAGCCTTCCATTGTGGAAGCGGGGAGAGGTTCATTTCAACGTCGGTGCGAAATTTTAACCCAAAAGGACTCTAAGGATGAATTCTCCGAATTGCCCTCACTGTCAGAGGATCGAGTTCGCAGCAAAAGGGCAATTACAGACCTTGATTTTCGAGACAAAGCAGGTGATCGTCATCGCCGGGGATCATCAGTTCTTTCCCGGCTATTGCGTCGTGATCGCAAAAACTCACGTTAGAGAGATGCATTCGTTACCCCCTGCGGATGCCCTGTTAATCTTTGCAGATGTTTTGGAGGTCGGTCGCCGCATTGAGTTAGAATTCAGACCCCTAAAAATAAATTATGCATCTCTTGGCAACATTGACGAACATTTGCATTGGCACGTGATGCCGCGTTACCTTGACGATCCGGATCACAGGGACCACCCTTGGAAAAACGCCGCTCATTTTTCAAGCAAACCGACAACATCTGCAGACATACGGCGCCTCCGTGCAATATTTTCGTCTACTTAATCAAAAAAAATGCTACCATTTAGCGCTATAGGCTGCATTCGATGCGCCGCATCTAACCATGACTGTAACCCATGACTGGAGGTCAAACATGAAATTAAACAATCTTGTAGCTAGTGCCGTAAGCTTGTGTCTTGCGTCCGCCATGTCTTTTGCAAAAGAAGAGGAGATCGGCGATGATGGCTACAATAAAACATACAATGACGACTCAAAGAGCTTTAAGGACCGGATGAAAGAAGCGCGTACCACCCCCGTGATCACTGTTGCCAATACCCACGGTGGATTCACCCTCGGCGTCGCAGGAGATTTTGGACCGGTCTATGACGCAGAGCCAACCAGCTCTTCGGGCATGGGTTTTGGATTTGGGCTTGAGCCAGGATTTATCATTCAAAGTGAAACCTGGACACGGCTTGAAGTTGGCGCTGAAATTGCTTACCACTCGTTTTCCTGGAAGAGCTCCAAAAGCGTAGATTCGACCATCGCTCCCGTAAGCTTTGTACCCCATCTCGGCTTTGGTCACTCGCTTGGCAATAACCTTTTTGGAATCGTCCGCTTCGGCTTTGGTATGGCTACAGGCCAGGTTAAATCAAAATCAAGTGGAGTATCCTCTTCCACGGACAGCAAAATGGGATTTGTCCTGAGCGGCGCCTACGATGTCACCTACGGAGCAGACACCACGCAGTTCTTTGGTGGGTTGGGTGCGACACATTACAAGTACTCATTCTCGGAGGTTACATCTCAAGGACAAACGACGAGCGTGGATGAACCGCTCAACTTGAATCATGTAAACCTGCATGCTGGACTACGGATCAAATTCTAGTCTTGCAATCGAGCATTGCTAGTTCGGGCCCATTGGACAACGATTCAATGGGCCAGTTTTTTAGTAAGGATTGCTAAGGATGGCAAAGCATCCTCGCGATGCTTGCAAAACTTTCGGTAAGTTTATGTTTCGGCTTGCATGCAACCAGAGGAAGCCTCTCGTCATGACTCTCCCGCATCGCAACCGATGTCGTGATATACGGCTCAAAGAGCTTGAGCCCAAGAGCTCGCACTTGATCCAGGGCCGCTTTTGACTGACGGGCATTTGCAATAAATTGGTTCACGACAACCCCTGCTATTTTCAGTTGGGGATTGTGATCATCACGAACGTCTTCAATGGCTCGCATGACCTCTCGAAGCCCGGCAATGGCAAATGCGTCGCAATCAAACGGTATCACGACCCGATCAGACGCCATCAAGGCGCTCATGCTGTAAAAATTCATGGCTGGTGGACAGTCAAAGATCACATGATCGAATTCATCTCTCGCCATCACTGCGTCAATAGCATCGCGCAGTTTGAAAATTTTATAGCGCCCCTCCAGTTTTGGCTGTAATTCTCCTAATCGCAAATCCGAGGGCAAAACATATAAATTTCGAATGGGCGTTGCTTGAACAAACTCGCCAACTCCCGTCGGGAAAATAGTAATCCCAAGTGTTCCTTGGAAGTAGTCACTGATAGTTTTGCTCGTACCATCTCTGTGATCAAAACCGAGGTAATGCGATGCATTAGCCTGCGCATCCAAATCGACCACGAGAGTTCTTTGCCCCTCTTTGGCTAAACAAGCTGCGATATTACAGGCTATTGAAGTTTTACCCACACCACCTTTTTGGTTAAATACAGACAGCTTCATAGGATACCCCTAGTAATCGTTGCGGATGATCTTGTAGGTTGAAAACGACTAAAAATGTCCTTAACCGCATTGATCATACCATGTTTAGGATCAGATGAAGACACTTTGCTTTAATGGCCTGAGTCCATCCAAGACGCTCACTTGGACGTTGCTGGGCGCTTTTCGCGAACATCCCACGTCTCACGGTCCCAATAAAACAAATTTGAATCCGTGAAGGAATCGGGGGTTATGGTTGTCACCCACAACCTTTCTGATGCATCGATCCAAAGGTTTGACATTTTGGGTAGTCGCGCAGGCAATCCCACCGTCTTTTGATAGGCAACGTCGAAACAAGAATTGAATTTATAGATTTTGATCGTCTGACTCTGGGCATCACCGATAAGTATTTGCCGTGTCTTGGGTAAAACCCCTATACCCACAGTATGTTTGGAGTCGATATTTGGCCCGCCCTCTACGAAACAGTGCCGAGATACGATACATGCCATCTCATCCTGCTTCCTGCAGCTCATCATCAGCAGTGGAAACCCGGGGATTCGTGATGAAATTAAAAAATCGCGGGTATCACCCTTTTCCCATGCATCGGGTATCTCCGCAAATCCCACATAACGAGTGCCAAAAATCTTTCGACTGGCATCATGAAATCGCTGACGTGATTTCTGAATCTCGACGCTGGTTGGCTCTCCAGCTTTGTCTGCCGCTGGCTTGAGCAGATCCGCTGGTACCGTCGCACTGATCACGGTCTTATAATCCTTGGACCTGATGGCCAGGAGCTGCAGCATGGAAGCGTCAACAAGTACGAATTGATCACCGCTTTGAAACGCCGCCCGCCAATCCCCAGGGTACTGCGATCCCTGAATAGGAATTCGCTGATGATCCGTCGTTTTGCCAAATCGCACCTCACGATCTGATGCATCAAACTTTAAAGGCATA